>CAZJJC010000304.1:0-5987 GCA_964546195.1 uncultured Enterobacteriaceae bacterium
TGCTGCACAGCCTGAAGACGCACAAGCAGGTTCAGGCGCCCTCGGGCAAGGGCGAGCCCAAGGATCTGCCGAGCGGGGTGACGCACACGATCGAGACCCGGCCCGACGGCACGAAAGTGCTGGTGCGCAAGCGTTTCTCCGCCGTCTAGCAGCACGAAAAGCGCACTCTGCGCAGGGTGCGCGCGGCGATTTCGTGGGTCGGTTTCGCATTGCCGCCGGCAATAGCTGCGCTGGCTCTCGAAGGTTGATCTGCATACCGTATTTGCCTGTGCCGCACGAGCGAGGCGACGAACCTGCGCACCTCCTCCTCGGTGCTGATGCCGTCGGGCACCGAGCCGAGGATGGCGGCCCTGCCGGCCGAGCGCTGCAGCAGCACCGGCTCGATGCCGCGGGCCGATACGCCCTTCAGGTACGCGGCGAGCCCGGTAAGGTCGACTTTGCGGTGATGCCTTGCCTCGGCGACGCGCCGCCCGCCGATGTCCAGGGGGCGCATCTCGACCTTGGCGCTCGCATCCGCGTGCAGGTGCCGTCTCAACGCCGTAGCGGCCGGCTTGGCCATGGACACGCGCTGCGCACCGATGCGAAGCTGCGGCGCATCGCCGATCGCGGTGCGCGGCGCGAGCATCTCGGCCGCGCCGAGTCCGATGCCGTGCGCCGCGAAGGCGTCGCGGATGTGCGCGCGGTGCCGGCCGCCGAAGATCGTCTCTTCCTCCAGCACCATGGTGCGGCCCACCGACTGCATGAAGCGCGGCAGGTGGGGCGCCTTGCCGATCGCGGCAGCGAGCAGCCGCCCGGCGGCCTTTGCCGCGGCCAGCAGGCCGGCCTCTCCCTGGGGCCCCGCCCGGTAGAGGCGACGGATGAGATCGTAGAAGCAGCCGCTGAATACCTGCCCGAAGCTGTGGATCTCGTTGATCAGCAGGCTCCCCGGCCCGTGGTCGGGGAGCGAGTCGTTGAACTGCCACTTGAAGGCGTTGAGCCCTCGCCGGGGCAGCGCGGCGTTGTGCCGGCTGCCTAGCGTCCTGCGTACCGCGGAGGACAGCTCCTCGCCCCAGGTTTCGACGAAATTCGCGCCGCCCAGATCGGCGCTTTCCTTGAGCAGCGCTCGTCTCGTCTCGCGGTCGTACAGCGCCACCGCCATGGCGATGCAGTCGCCGAAGGCCTCGTGCACCGCGCTCACCTCGAAGAACATGCTGTCCCAGAGGTCCGGGCGGATGGCATCGAGGAGGGCGTGGCCGGTCTCGTGCGCCACCACGTCGGTGCTGGCGCCCGAGTAGAACGTCCTGCCGCCGACCGCCGAGGCGAAGAAGCTCAGGCTGCGGCGGTCGTAGTAGGCGTTGAGGTCGTTTCCGGCGAGCGCAAGCAGCCGCAGCTTTTTCCTGGAAGCAACCCCGGCCCACCCGGCGAGCGGCGCGGCCATGTCTTCCCACACATCGAGGGTCAGCAGCGCCGCCTCGCGCGACTGCCACATGAGGAAGTCCGGCGTACCGACCGCGTAGACCTTCTGCGCGGGCAGGGTGCCGAACGTGAATCCGGTCTGCCCGGCCTTGCGATCGGCATGCGGCTTCACCCTGCGCGTGGCCGGCTTGCCGGCGCCCGGGTCGTTGGGCACGAATGCGATCCTCATTTTGCTTCTATCTTGCTTCTATCATAAGACCGTGAGGCGACGTTTCGAGGGCCTGGTGTTCTCCACCGGCTCGCAGCCCGAGAGGGCGCGCGCGAAGCGGGTGCTGCGCCGCGCCGGCATCGCAGGCTGGCGGCTCTCGCTGCTCGGGCCGGGGGCAAGGGATTTTTTCGCCGAACCTCCGGCGGCGGCCCGCGCCAGCGTGGCCACCGCATGGAGCCTGACCTACCGCCTGCGCGCCGATCGCGATGTCGATCGCGCCGAGCCGGCTTTCGAGACCGAAGGCTTTGAGGAGCGCGAGCCGCGGCGCGGCGTGGCGGCCGAACGGCATCTCCCCGAATCGCAGCCGCGGGACTGGGTGCTCGCGCTGTGCGGCGTGCGCGACGCGTGGACGAGGCCCGGCGCGCCGCAGGGGCAGGATGTGCTGATCGCGCATCCCGACACCGGCTACACGGCGCACCCGCAGCTTCGCGCGGCGTTGAGGCTCGATCTCGGCTACGACTTCATCGAGGACGCGGCCGACCCGCTCGACCCGCTCAGCGGACAGTCCGGCGGGCACGGCACCGCCACCGCGAGCGTCATCGCCAGCGCGGTGGACGACGAGCTCACCGGCATCGCGCCGCGCGCGAAGATCGTGCCGCTGCGCGTGAACGACAACGTCGTCCACTTTTCGTGGCGGCGCCTCGCCGCGGCGCTCTACCGGGCGGCCGACAGGCGCATGCCCATCGCCTCCATGAGCCTGGGCGGCCCCTGGGGCGGCTCGGGGGCGCTCGCCGAAGCGGTGCGGCGGGCGAGCGAGCGCGGCGTGATCCAGATCGCGGCGGCCGGCAACCATTCGCCCTTCGTCGTCTATCCCGCCTGCCTGCCCGAAATCATCGCGGTGGCCGCGTGCAATGCGCTCGGCGCACCCTGGCAGTACACCGCGAGCGGCCCGGAAGTCGACATTACCGCGCCCGGCGAATCGGTGTGGCGCGCGAAGACCTCGGCGGGCAGGAAGTACCGAGTCGAGCGCAGCTCCGGCACTTCCTATGCAGCGGCGAGCGTCGCCGGTATGTGCGCGCTCTGGCTTTCGAGCCACGGCGGCTTCGACGCCCTCGCCGCCCGCTACGGCAGCGCCGCTGCGGTCGGCGGCGTGTTCAAGGAAGCGCTGCAGCTCACGGCCTGGGCACCGGACGGCTGGGATCGCGAGACGCTGGGACCGGGCATCGCGCGCGCCGACCGGCTGCTGGATCACGCGCTCCCCGCCACCGCGCCGGCGCGTGGCATGAGAACCGCAAGCGCCCGCGCAGCGCTGCTTCCGGACATCGCCGCGCCGCTGCGCGACGAGCTGCAGTTTCATCTCGCCACCGGTCCCGGGTTGCCGATTTCCGGCGCATCGCCGCAACTGCGACGCGCGCTCGGGTAGCAAGCGACGTGCGGTCCGGCGTTCGCCTAAGTGCTCGGCTCGCGCGGGCTGCCCCCATCTCCCGCGGATGGCGCTTTCCGGAAAAATAGATAAAGCGCCGGATCCATTGCACGTAGCTATCCTCGGTGCGCAGGCTGTAATGCCTTCTCCTGATCGCATCGCGCACGCCCGCGAGTAGTCGCGGCCTCTCGCTGGCAGCCTCCTCCCCATGGGCCCCTCTTCCCTTGCGTGTGTCCAATGTCGTTTGCGGAACCGGTATTCGGGGGTAACGTACGGTATGGAGCGGGGATGACAATGCGGAGCGAAAAAATATGACTCTTGAGGCGCCGACGATGTCACCTATTTCGTCAACTATTTCGTCACCTAAATTTGTCACCTAATTCACGTTAGGTTGCATGAGGAGCGTCGACACATTGGAGGCGCAGTTCAAAGCGGAATTGGTAACCGCACTTCGCCGTGCTGTCGGCGGGCGCAGCCCGACATTGTTTTCTTTGAGTGAAACACGACCGCGCTCGAGCGCCCGTCGGCTCCAGTCCAAGGCTGAGCGGATCATGGAGTTGCGCCAGGCGTATTCGGTCGATCATTCAAAGATTGCGCCTGCCGCAGATTATTTGGCCGCCTGCCTAAAATGGGAGCATGGGTCCACTAGGGACAACCGCTCGGTCCAAGAAGCAGCTAAGACCCTACTGCGCGACCTGGAACGCCATGCAACCTAACAGCGCGTTCGACCGGACCACTTGCCGGCGTCGCTACGCTGCGCTTCGGTCCTCCGGCGCGGCCGGTCAACGCGGACGTTAGAACACATGGGGGGCGCTCAGAAATGATCCACAAGGGAAGCTGCCTCTGCGGCGGAGTCCGCTATGAAATTCATGGCGAGCTGACGGGTGTAATGAACTGTCACTGTTCCAAGTGCCGGAAGTTTCATGCAGCGGCATTCCGTACACGGGCGTGGGTGAAGACAAGTGACTTCCACTGGACAGGTGGCGAACATCTGCTGACGTATTTTGAGTCGTCGCCTGGACGGTTGCGGTCGTTCTGCCGAGTGTGCGGATCGAATCTAATCACCAAGCTGCAAAACAACCCGGAACTGTATGGGTTTCCACTAGGCACCCTCGACACTAATCCAGGCGTCAAACCGACCTGTCATTGCTTTGTCGGCTCCAAGGCTTCTTGGTACGACATCGCGGATGGCCTACCTCAGCACCAGGAATTTCCTCCAACATGAGCGCAGCATGTGTTCTAACTAGTAGCTGCTGCGGACGGGCCGCGACTGGCGTGCTTCCTTCAGCACCGGCTGTGGCCCGCAGCAGAGCACAACGTTAGAGCGCTGGAGGTTAAAGGGGGATCGGTGAATTTGCGCACCATTGGATTAGCTTTCGGTCTCGCAATAGGCTTGCTTGCCGTGCCCAGCCGGGCAGACATGTTTT
Source organism: uncultured Enterobacteriaceae bacterium (assembly GCA_964546195.1). GTDB lineage: Bacteria > Pseudomonadota > Gammaproteobacteria > Burkholderiales > SG8-39 > SCGC-AG-212-J23. The sequence continues at coordinate 4,454 of CAZJJC010000304.1, forward strand.
CGCCAAGTCACTCATGTAGCAAGCCCTACAAACCTTACGAATTCTCATCGCGCTCGAAGCGCGAGCTGTTTCTTCTTGAGGTTCAGAATTACAAGGAATGCATTTCAGATTTCGTGGAGGAGCAGGAAGATGCAATTCGCCGGCACCGAGAGGCTGCGGAGGAGGCAATTGAAGAGTGGAACGACTTCGTCAACCTAGAGTTGCGATGAAGCGCTCTAACAGCACGTTGTGACCGACGCCTTCAGCTTGCTCCGCTGCGCATGCGGCGCGGCAAAACGCGAACGTTAGGCGCCACCAATGGCTACCGTGCTCGACAAGGCGCAGTCCCGACAACGAATCGGTGAGATCAGGCAACTATGGAACGAGTGGGACCCGATCGGCGTAGTGACCGGTAATGGGCCCGATGACGAATACAACGCCTATCTGGCACCTACGCTTCGGCTCCTCGAACGTGACGCGTCAGTCGACGAAATTGTTGCTTACCTCAAGTGGGTCACCCTCGAACATATGGGCCTTTCTCAAGTCGCCAACCCCGAGGCCTTTGCTGAGCGTTTGCGTCAGTGGTTTAAGAGCAAATGGGAGGGCACGCGTGTACCTGGCGCCTAACAGCGCGTTGGTGTCCGACGCTTGCGCTGCGGCGCTGCGCGCCTTCTCCAGCGCGGCACAACGCGGACGTTAGGGCGTTCCACTAGGCAACACGGAATTGATACCAACCCGTCTCTCCGTCATAACGTGCAACATTTGGCTAACCGAGCGCTGGCCAGCGCGCGCACCGGCTCTCGAAAGATTTCTCACGTTGTTCGCACCCGATGTGTTTTGCGTGCAGGAACTGCAGCGTCCAACGCAAGAGTTCTTGGACCGGGTTCTAAGCGAGCATGCGAGGGTGCATGATCCGTTTGCGGGTTGGACCAACGAAAGCAACATCTATTGGAACAAGGCGGCCCTCGAGGAGATAGAGCACGGCGCCGAGGACGTTGGTCACAGTGAGCCGGAGCGCCGCATGTTTTGGGCTCGCCTTCAGATCAAGTCGCTGCAGAGAACTCTTTTCGTCGCAACCGCTCATCTCACGAGTCCTCGGTACGGCGATGAAAGCGAGACAGGCGTTTCGCCGCGGGTGCGGCAGCTCAAGCGGATTGCCGAGGAGCTGACGCGACACGTCCGTGAAGGCGAACCGGCGTTTTTCATGGGAGACATGAACGACGCGTGGCATCCGCAGCGCATCCTCATGCAGGCTGGATATGTAAGCTGCTTCTCAGCCCTCGGAATGCAGAGCCCGCCCACTTTCCAGTGTTATCCGACGGCAAACGTTCAACCCGGCGAGCGGACGCTCACCGAGGCGATCGATTTGATTGTCGCAAACAAGTACGCGCGCGCGCTCGCGGCGAGCGTTCCCCAGTGCTACGCGGAGGACCTCGCACCGTCGGATCACTGGCCTGTGCAGGCGATATACCAACTTGCATGAGTGCCAACGACGATGCCCTAACGGCACGATGGAGCGGACGCGCACAGCGCGCCGCTCATCGTGGACGTTAGG
>CAZJJC010000305.1:0-10498 GCA_964546195.1 uncultured Enterobacteriaceae bacterium
GCTACGACGTGCGCTGCTCCAACGAGTTCAAGCTGTTCACCGACATCAACAGCACCATCGTCGATCCCAAGAATTTCGATCCCAAGTCCTTCGTAGACATCACGGGCGAGCATTGCATCATCCCGCCCAACTCGTTCGCCCTGGCGCGCACCGTCGAGTACTTCCGCATCCCGCGCAACGTGCTCACCATCTGCCTGGGCAAATCGACCTATGCGCGCTGCGGCATCATCGTCAACGTGACGCCGCTCGAGCCGGAGTGGGAAGGCCATGTCACGCTGGAGTTCTCCAACACCACGCCGCTGCCGGCGCGCATCTACGCCAACGAGGGCGTGGCGCAGGTGATCTTCCTCGAGTCCGACGAGCTGTGCGAGACCTCCTACCGCGATCGCGGCGGCAAGTACCAGGGCCAGAAGGGCGTCACGCTGCCGCGCATCTGAAGCCGGGCGAGGAAAAAGTCTCGGAAAAAACTCTTGACGCGGGGGGGCATGTCCCTATAATCCGCTCAAGTTTTTTTCCTTTTGGATTCAGAGAGGAAGAAGGAGGTCATCATGAAGGAGGTCATCATGAGAAGCACCAGGAGCGAGACCATGGATTGCGAAGTGTGCGTGCGGGACATTCCTGAAACTTAGATGCCGATCGGGAGAACTTTGATGGGGGAACGCAGCAGCATCGCGCGCAGGGGCGCGCTTCTCAAGCAGCAGCCGCAGCAGCAGCTCTTCGACACGCATCCCGAGGTCAGCCTTGACTTCGAGACCGTGCGCCAGGCGGCACGCCAGAAATACCACCGGCCATTCCTGATCGTCGACACCGCCCTCGTGCGCGGCAAGGTCAGGCGCTTCCGCGCGGCCATGCCGCGCGTGCGGCCGCACTACGCGGTGAAGGCGAATCCCGACCGGCGCGTGCTCAAGGTGCTGGCGCAGGAGGGCACCGGCTTCGAGATCGCCTCGACCGCCGAGCTCGACCTGCTGCTCGGCCTGGGCGTGCCGGCGGCCGAGGTGTTCTACTCCAACCCGGTGAAGTCGCGTGAATCGATCGCCTACGCCGCCGCCAAGGGCGTGGAGTGGTTCGTGGTCGACAGCGTCGACGAAGTGCGGCGCGTGCACGAGATCAAGCCCGACGCCAGGCAGTACCTGCGCATCGCCACGCCCAACATCGGCAGCGACTGGCCGCTTTCCGGCAAGTTCGGCGCCGGCGCGGGGGATGCGCGCGAGATCATCGCGCTCGCCGCGCGCCTCGGCGCGGACCTCGCCGGCGTGACCTTCCACGTCGGCTCGCAGTGCCGCAACCCGCAGAACTGGCGCGTGGCGCTGGAGAAGTCGCGCGCCCTGTTCGACGTCATGCTCAAGGCGGGCCTCAGGCCGCAGCTGCTGGACATCGGCGGCGGCTACCCGGTGCGCCACGTCAAGCCGATCCCTTCCATCGAGACGATCGGCGAGGTGGTCAACGAAGGCCTCAAGGCGTTCCCGGACGACGTGCAGGTGATCGCCGAGCCCGGCCGCTATCTCGTGTCCGACGCCGGCTACTTCGTCTGCCGCGTGCTCGGCACCGCCACGCGCGCCGGAAAGCGCTGGATGCACTGGGACGCGGGCCTGTTCGGCGGGGTGATCGAGTCGAGCGAGGGGCTGAAATACCGCATCCGCACCGAGCGCTCGGGTCCCGACGTCCCCTGGACGGTGGCCGGACCGACCTGCGACTCGGTCGACATCGTCATGCGCGAGGAGCCGCTGCCCTCGGACCTGCAGGAAGGCGATTTCGTCTACATCAAAAACGCCGGCGCCTACACTACCGCGTACGCGAGCCAGTTCAACGGCTTTCCGCTGCCCGAGGTCCGGGTTTTCGAATCCAAGGCCTAAGTCTTCTCGTACAGGACGAAGTCGAACTTCGTCCCATCCGCCGCCGCATGCCGCTCGCGCTGGGATTCCTTCCAGCGCGAGCGGTCGTATTGCGGAAACCAGGTATCGCCTTCGTAGGGCCGGTCGATCTCGGTCATCACCAGGCCGTCGGCGATCGGCAGCGACTCGGCGAACAGGCGGCTGCCGCCGATGACGAAGGCGACGGGCTCCCCGGCACATAACGCGAGCGCGCCTTCGAGCGAATTCGCCACCGCCGCGCCCGCCGCGTCGTAGCCCGGGGTGGCGCTGACCACGATGTTGTCGCGCCCGGGCAGCGGGCCCTTGAGCGATTCCCAGGTGCGCCGCCCCATGATCACCGGATGACCGAGGGTGAGGCGCTTGAAGTGCTTCAGATCCTCCGGCAAAGACCACGGTAGCCGGCCATTCGAGCCTATGATTCGATTGGAGGCTACCGCGGCGACGAGATAGACGCGGGGGCCGCAGAGCTGTGACATAAGTCCTCTAACAAGCCGTTTTCGCGTGAAATTATAGGGACATGGGCTATCCGCGGTCGTTCCTGGGGCTGCTGCTGGCGGGCTTTACGCTGGTGGCGCTGCCGCTGGTGGGCGCGCTCGCCTATTCGGCCTGGCACACCGAGCGCCTCGCGGAGCAGAGCCGCAACGCCGTGTACAGCGCCGCCCAGGCAGCCCGCGCCAGCCGCTCGCTCGTGAACCGGATCGGCTCGATCGAGCGCCTCGCCCAGCAGATGGCCGTGGTGCAGGAGCCCTCGGGGCTCGCCGCCGACTATGCGCGCGTGCACGACAGCTTCAAGCAGGTTTCCGGCGAGCTGCTGCTGCTGCCGCTCGACGGCCACCAGCTCGCCGCGCTGAAGAAGACCGTCGCGCAGGAACAGGGCCTCTACGAGCTGCTCACCGGGCTGCCGCGCGGCAAGCTCGACCCGCGCAGCATCGGGCGCATCACCGGCGAGCTGGCCGAGAACGCCTACGAAGTGCTGTCGATCAGCTACCTGGTCGCCGACCGGGAGGTGGTGCGCCTGCGCGCCAACGCCGAGACCGTGCAGCGCCAGCTCATCCTGCTGGTGTTCTTCAGCACCGCGGTGGTGCTCACCATCGCCCTCGCCCTGACGCGGTACATCTCGCGCCCGATCGCCGAGCTCGACGCCTCGATCCGGCAGCTCGGCGACGCGGACTTCTCGCGCGCCATCACGGTGCGCGGCCCCGAGGACCTGCAGACGCTGGGCGAGCGCCTGGACTGGCTGCGCCGCCGCCTCGCGGAGCACGAAGCCGAAAAGAACCGCTTCCTGCGCCATCTGTCCCACGAGCTGAAGACGCCGCTCACCGTGTTGCGCGAGGGCGCCGAGCTCCTCAGCGAGCAGGTGGGCGGGCCGCTCGCGCCGCCGCAGCGCCAGGTGGTGTCCATCATGCGCGACAACAGCGTGAAGCTGCAGCGGCTGATCGAGGATCTGCTCGACTACCAGCGCGCGCTGCATGCGGCCGGATCGCTCATGCCGCGCGCCGTGGCCCTGGACAAGGTGATCCGCGACGTGATGCGCTCGCACCAGCTGGCCGTCCAGGCGAAAGGGCACAGCGTGTCGCTGCAGCTGGAGAAGCTCAAGGTGGAGGCCGACGTGGAGAAGCTGCGCTCGATCTTCGACAACGTGCTCGGCAACGCGGTGAAGTTCACGCCGCCGGGCGGCTCGATCGCGGTTACTTCCCGGTCCGACGGCACCGACGCGGTGATCGACGTGGTCGATTCGGGGCCGGGGGTGCCCCCCGAGGAGCGCGACGCGATCTTCGAGTCCTTCTTCCGCGGCCGCGCCCCGGCGGGCGGGCGCGTCGAAGGCACCGGCCTCGGCCTCGCGATCGCCCGCGAGTTCGCCGAGGCGCACGGCGGCGGAATCAGCGTGATTACGCGCGCCAACGGCGGCCATTTCCGCATCACGCTGCCGTGCAGGGCGCGCCGGCCGCTGGCGGTCGCCGGGTGAAGCGCCTGCTCCTCAGCTGCTGCCTGCTGCTCGCCGGCTGCGCGGAATTCCCCTTGAACCGGCAGCTGCAGCCCGGCATCGACGACATCATGCGCGAGGCGGCGGAGGTCGCGCGTGCGCCGGCCGCGGGCCAGAAGGCGGCGCTCACGCGTGCGCAGCAGGCCTTCGCCGCGGATCCCGCGCCGCTGCAGCGGCTGCGCCTGGCTGCGCTCCTCGCTACGCTGCCCGAGCCGCTGCACGACGACGCGCGCGCGCTCGAGCTCCTGGAGCCGGTGGTCGAGTCCGAGACCCCGCCGGGCCGCTTCGCCGCCTTCCTGGCCGCGCAGATCGCCGAGCGCCAGCGCCTCGTGCGCGAGCTGGACCGGCTGGCGAAGGAGCGCGCGGCCGCCGAGCGCGAGCGCCAGAATGCGGACAAGGAGCGCGACAAGCGCGAAGAGGCGCTGCGCCAGCAGCTGGAGGCGCTGCGCGCCATCGAGCGCGGCATTCTCGAGCGCGAGGAGCGCATGCGGGCCAAGCCCGCGGGCAAACCCTGAGCCGGCAAGTCCTGAGCGGGCAAGGTCAGGGCCGCCTGAACGCCCAGCGGCGCATGAAGCCGATCGCGATGGCGCACGCGAGCGCCAGGGCGCCGACGGCGTAGAACGCCTCCACGATGCCGTAGCGGTCGGCAAGGAAGCCCATGATCAGGGGGGTACTGAGGTGCGACAGGCTCCAGCCCATGCCGCCCAGCGCGAGCGCCGAGCCGCGCTCCTCGGGCCTGCTCGCTTCCGTGATCGTGATCTGGAAGTACAGCGTCATGGCGCCCGAGCCCAGGCCGACGATCAGCAGCCACAGGCCGATCGGCGCCACGTGATTGACCGCCGGCAGCAGGCCGACCGCCGCGGCCACCGCCACCCCGCACACCACCGGCCACAGCGTTTCCGGGCCGGTGCGCACGAACCGCGCGGCGACCAGGCCGGCGGCGATGGCGCCGACCGCGCGCAAGGCGATCAGGATGCCGGAGGGCTCTTCGCCATAGCCGAACTGCGCGAGGAGCAGCGGATAGAAGGACATGGACAGCGAGAAGGGCAGCGCCGACAGGTAGGCGCAGAAGATCGAGTAGTGGATGATGCGCTCGCGCAGCAGGGGCCCGTAGGCCGCCAGCACCTTGCGCCCCGGCGGCACCGGCTTGCGCGGCGAGGCGCGGGTTCCCAGGCCGGCGGCGAAGGCGATCACGCCGACCGCCGCCATGGTGGCGAAGGTCGCCTGAAAGCCGGTCGCGGCAAGCAGGAAGCCGCACACGCCGCCGCCCGCAATCTGCCCTACGTTGGTCACCGCGTTGAGCCGTCCGAGCTGGATGCCGCGGCTGCCCGGCAGCTCGCTCGCCATGGCCCAGGTGGCGGGCCAGAACGCCGCGCGCGACAGCACGAGGCCGACCTGCCCGGCCATCATCATCCAGAAGCCCTGCGCCACGGTGAACCACAGGGCGGAGGCGGTGATGATCCAGCAGGAGCCGAGCATGATGCGCCGCCCGCCGATGCGGTCGGTGTACGCGCCGCCGACCAGGTTGAGCGCCGCCTGGGCAAGGACCGGGATGGAGAAGAGCGCCCCGATCTGCGCGTTCGACAGGCCCTGTGAAGCCGCGTAGAGGGGTACCACCAGCCACGTCATGCCCAGGCCGAAGTTCCACACCAGCGAGGCCGCGAAAAAGGAGCCGTGAGGCACGCGCAATTATGAGTCTTCGCATCCGGATCGCCTTGTCCCTTGTGGGGCTGTGGATCGCGGCATCGGCGACGGCGGGACAATGCTCGGCACGCTCGGGCATGCACACGGCTGCGTTGGTCGAGCTCTATACCTCCGCAAACTGCAACAGCTGCCCGCCCGCGAACCACTGGCTTTCGAGCCTTCGCGCCCGCGGCCATGTCCCGGGCCGGGTGGTGCCTGTTGCGCTGCATGTCGACTACTGGGATTACACGGGCGACCCCACCGCGAAGCGCGACCTCCGGCTAACTCAGCGCAGGCTCACGCAGCGCCAGCGGCTGGCGCTCGTGTATACGCCGCAGGTGCTGCTGCAGGGCCGGGAGTTTCGCGGCTGGGGCAGCGCTGCTTTCGACGAAGCGGTGGCGAAAATCCATGCCGTCCAGGCCCAGGCGGACCTGCGGCTCGACATTGTTTCGCTGGATGCGCACGGGTTGCGGGTGGCCGCCGCCGCGCAGCTGCTGCACCCGGCTCGTGTGCAGGACGCAGCCCTTTACCTCGCCGCCTATGAGGCCCGGCCAGAGGACCGCGTGAGCGTCGTTCTCGAATGGCAAGGGCCCTTCGGCTTCTCCGGGCCGAAGCTGCAGGCGGAGCGTTTGCTGCCGCTGCTGCCCAGGGCAATGCCAACCAATTCCGGCGTCGTCGGCTTCGTGCAGGACCGGCGCACCGCCGAGGTGCTCCAGGCTCTCAGGCTCGCGGCCTGCTAGAAATCGGGCCCGCTTCCCGGTTTTCCTTTATATTCGCGGCGTCACGCCTGGCCGGGGGCGCCGGGGACAAAAGAGGAGCGTCCATGCAAGCGACGCAGATCCGGCAGAAGGATGGCGTCTTTTACTTCGTCAGCTACAGGGCCAAGGACCTGCTGGGGAAGGTACGCTTCATCAGCCGCTTTTACGGCGAGGGCGAGCAGATCGAGCCGGGGCGCATCTCGCAGGACGACGACATCGCGCAGTTCATCGCCAAGATCGAGCGCAACGACCATGCCTTCCAGCGCTCGGTGTCGCGGGGCAAGGTGCGCCAGCTCAAGAACTTCTACGAGACCGCGGTCTCGCAGCCGCCCATTCCCGGCACGGTGCTGCTGTTCACCTCCGAGCGCCTGACGTTCCGCGCGAGCGGCGACGGCGGCCAGGGCAGCCTGAGCGAGCCGGGCTCGAAGTTCCTCATCATCGACGGCCAGCACCGCCTGGCGGCGCTGCAGTTCTACCTGCACGAGCGGCCCGATGACGCGGCCACGATCAACGTGCCCTGCATCATCTTCGACGGGCGCAGCGAGGACTTCGCCACCGAGATGTTCGTCATCATCAACTCCACGCCCACGCGCATCAACAAGAGCCACCTCGTGGACTTGTACGACCGGGTGTCGTTCGCCGCGCCCGACCGCAAGTTCGCCGCACGCCTGGTCGAGAAGCTCTACAGCGAGGGCGACAGCCCGCTGCGCTACCGCATCAACCGCCTGGGCGGGCGCAGCCAGCGCGACAAGTGGGTGCTGCAGGCGGAGCTTTTCAACGAGCTGCACCGCTGGGTGCGCGGACGCTGGCGCTCGATCCAGCTCGCCGGGGGCAGCTCCAAGGAAGTCCCGCGCTACTACGCCGTCATCCGGGATTTCTTCAAGGCCGCGCGCAACGTGTTCGGCGAGTCGGTTTGGGGCAAGGAAAGCCACATGGTCACCAAGCCGGTGGCGATCAAGGCCATGGTGCGCGTATGCGCCGACCTGGCGCGCGGGGATGCCGAGCCCGAAGCCGGCCGGGTGGCGCGCTGGGAGCAGCGCCTCGCGCCCTGGTCCGACATGGCGCGCCAGTTCCGCGAGGAAGGCTTCTACGAGCGTTTTCCGGCCAAAGGGGAAGTGGAGCGGGTCGCGCGCGTGCACCGCGACCTTGCCAAGGCCGCCGGCATCGAAGTCGCTAAGTAGGCTTAGAGCGCCTTCTCTGCCTCCAGGCGGGAGATCTCGGCGGCGCTGTAGCCCAGCTCCGCCAGGATCGCCCGGCTGTGCTCTCCGAGCGCCGGAACCGCATCCATGCGCGGTTCCATGGCATCGAGGTTCGCGGGGGGCTTGAGCGCGTCGATCTCCCCGGAAGGCGAGCCGACCCTGGTCCAGCGTCCGCGCGCCGCCAGCTGCGGGTGGCGCCAGAACTGCTCCATGCTGTTGAGGCGGGCGTTGGCGATACCGGCCGCTTCCAGCCTTTCGATCACCTCCGGGGTGGTCATTTCAGAGAAGCTTTTCTTTATCCGGGCGTGCAGCGCCTGCCGGTTTTCCTGCCGGGCGGGGCTGGAGGCGAAGCGCGGATCCTTGAAGAGGTCCCCGTTCTTCAAAACCAGCTCGCAAAAGCGCGCGAACTCGCGCTCGTTCTGCACGCTGAGGAACACCGTGCCGCCGTCGCCCGCCTGGAAGGGCCCGTAGGGCACGATGGTGGCATGGTGGGCGCCCGAGCGCGGCGGCGCCGAGCCGCCGTAGGCCGTGAAGTAGGCGGGGAAGCCCATCCATTCGCCCAGCGACTCGAACATGGTGATGTCCAGGGTCGCGCCCTCGCCGCTGCGCGCGCGCCGCAGCAGGGCGGCAAGGATGGACGAGTAGGCGTACATGCCGGCCGCGATGTCGGCCACCGGGATACCCGCCTTGGCAGGCTCCTCGGGCGTGCCGGTCACCGACAGCAGGCCGGCCTCGCACTGCACCAGCAGGTCATAGGCCTTCTTCCGGGCATACGGACCGGTCGGTCCGTAGCCCGAGATGCCGCACCATATCAGCCGCGGGTATCGGCTTCTCAGCGCCGCAGAACCCAGACCCAGGCGCTCGACCGCGCCCGGCGCGAGGTTCTGGAGGAAGACATCCGCCCGCTCCAGCAGCCGCGAAAGGATCTCCCCGGCCGCGGGATGCTTCACGTCGAGCGCCAGACTTTCCTTGGAGCGGTTGGTCCACACGAAATGCGACGACAGCCCCTGTACCGTGCGGTCGTAGGCACGCGCTGCGTCGCCGCGGCCCGGGCGCTCGACCTTGATGACGCGGGCGCCGAGCTCGGCGAGCTGCCGGGTGGCGAACGGGCCGGCGATCACCTGCTCCAGCGCCACTACCGTGATGCCGTCCAGGGGTCTCACCTCGCCGATTCTAGCGGCGGGTTGCGTCGGGGCGCCGCGGCATGCCAAATTAGCCGCTCATGGACCCGGCGCTGCTGTGGGCGGTGATCGGACTCGCGCTCGTGATCGTCGAGCTGCTGACGGGCACGCTGTACCTGCTGATCCTCGGCTTGGCCGCATTCGGGGCCGCCGGGACGGCGTGGCTGGGCTACGACCTGGCCGTGCAGGTGATCGTCGCCTCGGTCGTTGCGGGGGTGGGCTGCTACGCCGTGCACGTGTACCGGGGCAACAACATACCGGGGTAGATAGTCCTGACGGACTATGTTCTGGCGTAGACGGCGACAGGGGATGTAGCGCATCATCGTGCCGTGTGTAGAGCGCAATCTACACACGACGAACGGGTGGCCAGCACGCTGTTACCAGCCCCGTCCGAGAGACCGATACCCCGGTACCGGTCCACGGTAGGGCCAACCAAGTGCAGTCGCAGTTCGATCGCCGCTGAGGCAGCACCGGAGGGCACGGCTGGCGGTCGTGCCCTTTTTCTTTTTTTCAGGAGTTTCGCAATGGCGCCTTCGCGACGTCGCCCGGCTGCGTCAGCGCGCCCCGGCGCAGCGCGACAAGCTGCGCACCGCCCACCACCGCGAGCAGCACCAGCCCAACCGTATCGGTGATCAGTCCCGGCTTGATGAGGAACATCGCCGCGACGAACAGCAGCACCCGGTGCCACGCGAGGGCGAAGCCGAACAACCAGCCGAAGAGGCTGCCGGCGAGGCATACCACCCCCACCGACGCGGTGATTACCGACCAGACGACGAAGAGCCATTCGCTGCTCCAGTCCTCGACGATCAGCAGCAGCCTCGGCTCGTAGACGAACATGAACGGCACGATGTACGCGGGCGCGCCGGCGCGCATCGCGGCGAAGCCCGATTGCCACATGTTGGCCTTCGCCAGGCTCGCCGCGGCGAAAACAGCCAGGGCGACCGGCGGCGTGATGGCCGAGAGGATCGCAAAATAGAATGCGAACATGTGCGCGGGCGGCACGACCAGCGCCTTGCATTCCTCGGGCGTGAGCCCCGGCGCGCAGTTGTCCGTCCCCAGCTTGATCAGGGCCGGAATCAGCAGCGCGACCATCATGATGTAGGCCGGTGTGGTGGGCATGCCCATGCCGAGGATGATGCCGGCCATCGCCGTGAGGATGAGCGCCAGGAGCAGCGTGTCCTGCGCCAGCGCGACCACGAGCTGGGTGAAGACGATGCCCAGGCCGGTGATCGTCACGCAGCCGATCACGATCCCGGCGCAGGCGCAGGCCATCGCCACCGACAGCGCGTTCTTTGCGCCCTCCTCGAGCGCCTCGAGCACGGTGCGCCAGGTGATGCCGGCGCGGGTGCCTTTCCTCAGCAGGGCAAGCGGCAGGCAGGAGAGCGCGCCCGCGAGCGCGCAGAGCGGCGCCGAGTAGCCCTGCAGGAGGCCGAAGAGCACGATCAGGATCGGCATGAACAGGTGGCCGCGCACGAGCATGACATTGGCGAATCGCGGCAGCTCCGACTTGGGCACGCCGGCGAGCTTGTAGCGCTTGGACTCGAAGTGGACGGCGGAAAACACGGCGAGGTAATAGAGAAAAGCGGGCACGATCGCCCACACGGTGATCTGCACGTACGGCACCGCCAGGAACTCCGCCATCACGAATGCCGCAGCCCCCATGATCGGCGGCATCAGCTGGCCGCCGGTGGAGGCGACCGACTCGACCGCGGCGGCGAACGGCGGGCGGAAGCCGGTGCGCTTCATGAGCGGGATGGTGATCGGGCCGTCGACCATGACGTTCGCGACCGCGCTGCCCGAGACCGTGCCGAAGAGGCTCGAG
>CAZJJC010000306.1:0-4858 GCA_964546195.1 uncultured Enterobacteriaceae bacterium
GTGGCGTCCCCACGGGGATTCGAACCCCGGTTACCGCCGTGAAAGGGCGATGTCCTAGGCCTCTAGACGATGGGGACCGCGGTGCTAGCTGCGCGGTACTGCAGTCGGTTGGTGGAGGTAACCGGGATCGAACCGGTGACCTCTTGCATGCCATGCAAGCGCTCTCCCAGCTGAGCTATACCCCCGACCGAGGGGCGAAATTATAGCGCCTGGCGCCGGGCGGTGCAGTCAGTCCTCGTTCAGGTGCACCGACATCCGGTGCAGCACGATTTCGCGTCCGAGCAGCTCCAGCACCGCGTCGATGGAAGGCGTCTGGCTGCGGCCGGTCACTAGGCGGCGCAGCGGCATCGCGACCTGGGGCATTTTCAGGCCGCTCGACTGGACGACCTCCTTGATCGCCTCGCCGATGGCGGCGCGCTCCCAGGGCACCGCCGACAGCCGCGCGCGCAGGGTGCGCAGGGCCATGCCGGTGCGCTCGTCCCAGTCGGGGGTCCCGGGATCGACTTCGACGGCATAGAACAGCATCGCCTCGTCGGCGAGCTGCTGCAGCGAATTCGCGCGGTCCTTGAACAGCGCCACGACTTTGTCCAGGGGCGGGCCGCCGCCGGGTTGCGCGCCGCGCTTCCCGAGCTCGGGCTCCACGAGCGCGGCGAGCCGCTGGTTCGCGGCCGCTTTGATGTACTGCTGGTTGATCCAGGCGAGCTTCTCGGGGTTGAACTGCGCGGGCGAGCGGGAGACGTGCTGCAGGTCGAACCATTGGACGAAGCGCTTCAGCTCGAACAGCTCTTCGTCGCCGTGCGACCAGCCCAGCCGCGCCAGGTAGTTGAGCAGCGCTTCGGGCAGATAGCCCAGCGTCCTGTATTCGAGGACGCTGGTGGCGCCGTGGCGCTTCGAGAGGCGCTCCCCGTCGGCGCCGAGGATCATCGGCACATGGCCGAACTGCGGCAGGGGTTTGCTTAACGCATCGAAGATATGGATCTGCCGCGGCGTGTTGTTGACGTGGTCGTCGCCGCGGATGACGTGGGTTATGCCCATGTCGAGGTCGTCGACCACCACGCCGAAGTTGTAGGTCGGCACGCCGTCGGCGCGCAGCAGCACGAGGTCGTCGAGCTCGGCGTTCGGAAACGCGATCGGCCCCTTCACCAGGTCGTTCCAGCCCACCTCGCCCTCCTCCGGCGTGCGGAAGCGCACCACGGGTTTGACGTCTTTTGGAATGGGCCTGCCCTTGGCGCGCTCGGGCCGCCAACGGCCGTCGTATTTCGGCTTGATGTTCCTGGAGATCTGCTCCTGGCGGAGGGCTTCGAGCTCCCCGCGCGACATGTAGTCGTGGTACGCGTGGCCCGCGGCGATGAGCTGGTCGGCGACCTCCTGGTAGCGCGCGAGGCGCTTCATCTGGAAGAACGGGCCTTCATCCCAGTCCAGGCCGAGCCAGGCCATGGCGTCGAGGATCGCCTGCACCGACTGCTGGGTCGAGCGCTCGAGGTCGGTGTCCTCGATGCGCAGGATGAACTCGCCGCCGTGCCGGCGCGCGTAGGCCCACGAGAAAAGCGCGGTGCGCGCGCCGCCGATGTGCAGATAGCCCGTCGGACTTGGCGCAAACCGGGTGCGGATTTCCATGGATGTTAGGATTTTCCCATGACGCAGGCGTTCCAGCCGAGCAGCATGCCGGGCTACAGCCTGCCGGTTTACGAGTATCGCAGGCCGCCGGAGCTCTCCGGCAAGGAAACCACGCTGTACCCGGTGGCGGTGGTGGGCGCGGGCCTGGCCGGCCTTACCGCAGCGCTCGAGCTCGGCAGCCGCGGCATCCGCACGGTGATCCTCGACGAGGACAACACCGTCGGCGCCTCGGGCCTCTCGTCGCGCGGCATCTGCTATGCCAAGCGCTCGCTCGAGATCTTCGAGCGCTTCGGCGTCGCCGGGCGCATCCGCGGCAAGGGCGTCACCTGGAACGAGGGCGAGGTGTACCGCGGCGAGCAGCGCCTGTACCGCTTCGACCTGCAGCCCGGGCGGGACCAGAAGTTTCCCGCCTTCGTGAACCTGCAGCAGTTCTACGTCGAGCAGTTTTTGGTGGAGCGCGTCCAGGAGATCGCCTGCGTGGATCTGCGCTGGCGCAACCGGGTTGACGGCGTTTCTCTCGAAAAGGACCTTGTATTGCTGAGAATCGAAACCCCGGACGGTCCTTATTCGCTGAAAGCGCAATACGTCATCGCGGCCGACGGCGGCCACAGCACGGTGCGCGAGCTGATCGGGGCGCAAGACGAGGAGCGCTCCTTCTATGAAGACCGGTGGTGCATCGCCGACGTAAAAATGGATACCAGGGAAGAGGCCATACGCAAGGCCTATCTCGACGGCATCCCGACGCAGGGCGGCGCCATCTGGTATCACCAGATGGCCGACGGCATCTGGCGCACCGACTGGCAGATCGGCCACCTGCCGGATCCCGACGCCGAGGCCACGCCCGAGCGCGCCACCGAGCGGCTGCGCAAGCTGCTCGGTCCGGGCGTGCGCTTCGAGCTGATATGGGTCGGGCCCTGGCGCTTCAAGAAGCGGCTGCTCGAGCGCTTCCTGCACGGACGCATCATGTTCGCCGGCGACGCGGCGCACGAGCACTCGCCTTTCGGCGCGCGCGGCGGCAACTCGGCGATCCAGGACGCGAACAACCTCGCCTGGAAGCTCGCCCTGGTGCTGCAGGGCAAGGCGCATCCCGACCTGCTGCAGACCTACGAGGCCGAGCGCCACTACGCGGCGCGCGACAACACCGAGAACGCCACGCGCAGCGCCATCTTCATCGGGCCGGCGAGCGCAGGGCAGCGCCTTTTCCGCGACGCGATCCTCGACCTCGCGCAGCGCGACGAGTGGGCGCGCGCCTGGGTCAACGTCGGCCGGCTATCGGTAGCGACGGCGTACCGCGATTCGCCGTTCAATCGCGAAAGAGGCGATTTCGAAAGCGAAGCCGCAGCCCCGGGCGCCGCAGCACCCGACGCGCGCTTCGGCGGCGGGTTCTTCGTCGACCAGGTGCAAGGGCAGTTCACGGTCGCCTGCTTCGGCGCCCAGGGCGGCGAAGTCGCCGAGAAGACGCTTTTCGTGCCGCGCGAGGGCAATGAAACGCTCTTCGAGCGCTACGGCGTCAGGGAGAGCGCAACCTACGTGTTCCGGCCCGACGGGCACGTGCTTGCGCGCTGCATAGGCATCGACGCCGCTTTTGCCCTGGACGCCATCCAGGCCGTGTTCGACTACAGAGCCGATGGAGGTAACGCCATGAGTCCCAAAGACCCCGTATCCGGGCACATGACGCAGGGCGAGATGGACCGACTTTACGACGAGCTGTCGTTGCTCATCGATGGAACACCGGCGGCAGAGCGGGAGCGCACGCTCGCGCGGCTGGTGATCGCTCTCGCCCACGAAGTCGGCAGCTACGCGAAAATCCGAGCCGCCATCGACAAAGCAAAATAAATCAATCCGTCCCGCCCTCGACCGGAAAGCGCTGGGCGCGCCAGCGCAGCATGCCGCCCGAAAGGTTGGCGACCCTGTCGAAGCCCGCGCTGCCGAGAATGAGGGTCGCCCGGGCCGAGCGGGCGCCGGAACGGCATACGGCGACTACCGGCGGCTGCTTGCCTATCGAGCCGGCCTGCTCGCTCAGCAGGCCCAGAGGCAGGAGCCGCGCTCCGGGGATGTGCCCGAGCGGGCCGTTGAACTCGTCGGGCTCGCGCACGTCGACGATCTGCACCGCGCGCAGGTTCTCCTCGAGCCAGTGCGGCTGCACTTCCCAGATGCCGGCGAAGGTGTAGGTGAGCGGCGCCCAGTCGGGATTGCGCGTGGTGGTCTTTTCCGGCTTGCCGCACTTCAGGTTGGCCGGCACCGCGATGTCCATCTGCTTGGGATGCGCCAGGCCGAGGTGCGTCATGTAGCCCACGAAGTCCTGCTCCAGGATGGCCTCCGCCAGGCGGGGGTTGTAGAGCTTCTCCTCGCCCACGCTGGTGGCGGTGAGGCCGCGGTAATCGTGCCCGGGGAACAGCGTGCAACGCTCGGGCAGCGAGAAGATCTGCGCGCGCACAGAGCGGAACAGGGTACGCGGATCGCCCTGCTGGAAATCGGTGCGGCCGCAGCCCCGCACGAGCAGCGCATCGCCGGTAAAGGCCATCGAGCGCTCGTCGAGCACGTACGTCATGCAGCCGCTGGTGTGGCCGGGCGTGGCGCGCGCTTCGACGCTCCTCTTGCCGAAGGCGACCTGGTCGCCGTCTTCGAGATACCGGTCGGCGCCCTCGGCCCCGCTCGCCTGCGACAGGGCGATGCGGCTGCCGAATCTCTCCTTCAGCAGCCAGGCGCCGGTAATGTGGTCCGCGTGCACGTGCGTCTCGAGCGTCCAGCGCAGCTTCAGGCCGAGCTCCTCGATGAGCGCGGCGTCGCGCCGCGCCTGCTCGAACACCGGGTCGATCACCAGCGCCTCGCGCGTGGCCGGATCGCCGAGCAGGTAGGTATAGGTCGAAGACTGCTGATCGAAGAGCTGTCGAAAAATCACAAAAGCAGACGAAAGATCACAAGAGCAGTCGGAAGATCACAGGAGCGGTGACTTTACGCCAGTTTTGCTAAAATGCGCGGTCGTCGCGACGGGTGCTTAGCTCAGCGGTAGAGCACTTCCTTCACACGGAAGGGGCCACAGGTTCGATCCCTGTAGCACCCACCAGTAACTCCCTGAGTCGCTTGGGCCTTCGGTCCCACCGGAGGCATAGCGCCTTGCCAGTTACGCAATTCCTACGCAAAGGAGTTGCGAATGGCATCGATCACACGGCGCAGTAAGACGAGCTTTCAGGCAGAAGTCCGTCGTGCGGGCCTTCCCAGGACATCCAAGTGCTTCACG
>CAZJJC010000307.1:0-14973 GCA_964546195.1 uncultured Enterobacteriaceae bacterium
GCCGATGAATGCCACCGGGAGGTCGCGCGGGATTCCCAAGGGCCGGAAGAGCTGCGGATCGGCCGAGGACGGCAGGTGGTGGATACGCGCCACGCCGTGCTGCCTGTAGCTGACGAGGCTTGACGCATCGTTGGTGAAGAACACGTCGTAAGCCCGGGCCAGGCTCAGGGCGCGCTCGTGGTCGAGCGGATCGTCGATCCAGTAGCCCGCGACGACGGCGCCCGCCGCCCTGACGCAGGCGAGGCTCTCCGCATCCAGCAAAAAGCCCTTCACCACCAGGATGAATTGCGGCCGTGCGCGCTCGACGGCGCGCTGCAGCGCCTGGTTCTGCGCATGCGCGACGCGTAGCGCGAAGCGCTCGCCGCGCAGCGGCTTCGGCGTGAGCCGCAGCGCGAGCGGCCGCTCGTCGAAGTCGTAATAGGCGACTTCGTGGCCCAGCGCGGCGAATGCCCGTCCCAGGTCGGGGCCCACTTTCGTCTTGCCGGGGCGGCAGGTGCACACCAGAAGTATCTTCACCTAGAGCAGCTCGCGGTAGACCGCCTCGGTGGCGTCGATCTGGCGCTCGAAGGTGAGCTCCCGCAGGGCGAAGGCGCGCGCCTGCTCGGCCATCGCGCGCGTGCGATCGGGCTCGGCCCAGACCGCCACGAGCGCCCGTCGCAGGCCCTCGACGTCGCCCGGCGCCACCACCCGGCCGGTCGCGCCGTCCTGAACCACTTCGGTGAGCCCGCCGGCGGACGAGCAGATGACCGGCGTGCCGACCAGCATGGCCTGCGGCATGACCTGGGAGGTGGCCTCGTTCTTCAGCGAAGGCAGCACGCAAACGTGCATGGCCTTCATCAGCGCAGGAACGTCTGCGCGGTGTCCGGTGAGAATCGCATGGGCGCCGAGGCCATGGGAAGCGATGAGCTCCTCGATGGGTCCGCGCTGCGGCCCGTCGCCGACGATCAGCAGCTTGAGCCGCGGCAGCTCGGAAATGGCCCTGGCGCAGGCCTCCAGCAGAACTTCATGCCCTTTCCAGCTGCGCAGCACTGCGACCACTCCCGCGACCTGGTCCGACGAAGCGAGCGAGAGCTCGCGGCGCACGGGCTCCGGATCCACGCCCGGGTGAAAGCGCGAGGCATCGGCGCCCGCCGGAACGGACGCGTGGCTCGCAGGGTCGCCCTGCGTCAGCGCGAGCAGCCGATCGCGGATATGCCGGCCGCTCGAGATCACTCGATCGGGCAGAAAGCGATAAACGATCTTCGCGTTCAGGCCGGGCGTCACCTCCGAGGCGAGGTGCCGGCTGCGCACCACCTTGATGCCCTTGAGGCGGCCCGCGATGCCGCCGCACCAGCTGTCGATCGAGCTGTGCGTGTGGATCACGCCGATGCGCTGCGCCCCGATCAGGCGTACCAGGCGCCCTATGGACCATGCATCCAGCGCGCCGCGGAAGGGCAGCCGGTGCACGATGAAGCCCTCTTGCGCCGCCTCCGCGGCGATGCGCGAGCCATCGCGGCAGGCGAGCTGCATCGCATAGCCGCGCGCGCGGAAGGCGCGCATTTCGGCGACGATGCGGATTTCCTGGCCGCCCCAGCCCGAGGACCACTCAGTGTGCAGGATGACCGGGCTCAAAGCTCCGGCCACGCGAGTGCGGATCGGCCAGCGCGCCGCACCGTACGGCCTGCGCTCATACGCCGTCGGGCGCGAGCAAAGGGATGACCTTGCGGCCCTGCTTGCGGTAGACACGAAAATCCGAATCGAACGTCAGGACCACGGCATCGTCGATCAGCTCTGTCATGCGCACCAGGCAGGCATCCGTGAGCGACATGGGCACCTGAGCATACCGCCGCATCAACGCCGCCAGATGCGCCGCCTGCTCCTGCACGGAAAACGCGATGCCGAGCACGCCTGCTTCAACGAGCATGGGCACTGCGGCGGGGTCCCCGCCCAGCCGCTTCACGATGAACGCGGCTTCGCTGAGCGCAGTCTCGCAGGTCAGCAGCGGCGGGCGCAGGCGGGATAGCTGCTCGCTCGTCCAGGCATGGCGCTCGTCGCCGGCGATGAGGGACGCGACGATCGGCCCGGCGTCAACGACGACGCTTCTTGCCGCCACGCTTCGTGTAGTCGGCGACCATCGCCTCTTCCAGATATCTCTTGTTGGTCGAGGCGTCGCGCGGGCCGCGCATCGAACCGATCAGATCGCCGGCCAGGTCGGCGCAGGACAGCTCGCCGCGCGCGCGCGGCTGCTCCATCAGGGCCGCCTGGAGGGATTCGCGGATCACCGTGGACTGCGACACGCGGCGCCGGCGCGCTTCCTCGGCCAGGCGCCTGCGAAGCACCGCGGGCACTTTGAACGAAAGGGCATCCATGCGGCGATGGTATTACCTCACTGCCATTCTGGCAATACCCTAGGATCCACGGCGCCGGCGATTAAACGTGGTCTGTCCCTGATTTCTAGGCGGCGGCGCGCTCGGCGGCGAACTGCATGCGGTACAGGCGCGCATAGGCGCCTTCCTTGGCGAGCAATTCGGCGTGCTGTCCGATCTCGATGATGCGGCCGCGCTCCAGCACCACGATGCGGTCGGCGCCCTCGATGGTCGACAGGCGGTGGGCGATGACGATCGTGGTGCGCCCGCGCATCAGGGTTTCGAGCGCCGCCTGCACCTGCCGCTCGGACTCCGAATCGAGCGCCGAGGTGGCCTCGTCCAGGATCAGCAGCGGCGCGTTCTTGAGGATCGCGCGCGCGATGGCGAGGCGCTGGCGCTGGCCGCCCGAGAGGCGCAGGCCGCTCTCGCCGATCAGCGTGTTCAGGCCTTCGGGCATCTCGCGGATGAATTCCATGGCGTGGGCGGCTTCGGCCGCCGCGATCACCTCGCGCTCGGCGGCGCCGCTCATGGCGCCGTAGGCGATGTTGGCGTAGATGGAGTCGTTGAACAGCACGATCTCCTGGCTCACCAGGGCGATGTTCGCCCGCAGGCTGCGCAGGGTGAGCGCCTGGATATCGTGGCCGTCGAGCAGGATGCGCCCGGAGCTCGGCACGTAGAAGCGCGGCAGCAGGTTGACGAGCGTGGTCTTGCCGCCGCCGGAGCCGCCGACCAGCGCGACGGTCTCGCCGGGCCGGACATGCAGGTCGATGCCGCAGAGTGCCGGCTCGGTGCGCGTTTCGTAGGTGAACGCCACGTTCTCGTACACCACCTCGCCGCGCGCCTGGCGCAGCTCCAGGGTGCCGTGATCGTCTTCCATCGGCGCGTCGATCATCTCGAAGACGCTCTCGGCCGCGGCGAGGCCGCGCTGCAGCGGCGCGTTGAGCTCGGTCAGGTGCTTGAGGGGCCTGAGCAGCATCAGCATCGCGGTGACGAAGGAGGCGAACTCGCCGATGGTGGCGCGCTCGGCGAGCGACTCGTGCATGGCGACATACACGATGACGGCGAGCGCCGTTGCCGCGAGAAAGTCGGTCACCGGCGTGGTGAGCGCTTCAGGGACCACCAGCCGCATGTTGAAGCCGCGCAGGAGCTGGCTCGCCTTGCGGAAGCGGTGCGATTCGTATTCCTGGCCGCCGAAGATCTTCACCACCTTGTGGCACTCGATGGTTTCCTCGAGGACATGCACCAGCCCGCCCATGGCCTGCTGCGAGCCGCGCGCCATGCGGCGCAACCGCAGCGACAGGAGCTTCACGCACCAGGCGATGAGCGGGCCTGCCGCGAGCGCGATCAGCGTGAGCTTCCAGTTGAGGTAGAAAAGCCACGCGAGCAGCCCGGCGACCGCGATCGTGTCCCGCACCGCGACGGTCACCACCCGGGTGGCCGCGGCGGTGACGCCCGAAACGTCGTAGGCCACCTTCGAGAGCATGGCGCCGGAGGTCTGGTCGTCGAGGTGGCGCGCCGGCAGGCGCACCAGCTTCGAGAACATCGCGGTGCGCAGCTCGAGCACCAGGCGATGGCCCACCCAGTTCATGGCCCAGAACGAGAAGAAACCGAGTATGCCGCGCAGCGCGAACACGCCGACGATGGCGGCCGCGAACAGGCCGGGCGGCCAGGTGGGCTCGCCGCGCGCGCCGAAGCCGTCGTCGAGCAGCGGCTGGATGAGGGCGGGGAACAGCGGCTCGGTGGCCGCCGCCGCCGCCATGGCGAGCAGCGCGAGGCCGAACACCCTGGCGTGCGGCCGCACGTACGAAAGGAGCCTGAGGTAGAGGGCGCGGTTCTCGCGGTTCATAGCGTTGCGTACAGCTCGGCCAGCTGGCGCGCCATGTCGTCGACGCCGAAGCGCTCCGCGCTCGCGCGTACCGCCTGCGCGAGGCCCTCGCCTTGAATCGCGGACCCGGCGGTGCGCATGAGCTGCGCGAGGCCCGGCGGGTCGTCGGGCTCGCAGACCCAGCCGTTGACGCCCGGCTCTATTACCTCGGCGGCGCCGCAGCGCGAGCTTACGATCGCCGGCAGGCCCATCGCGAGCGCCTCCAGCGCAGTGTTGGGAAAGGGGTCGTAACGGCTGGCTAGGATAAAGCAATCCGCCGCCGCATAAAGCGGGCGCACGTCTTCGCGCCCCCCGAAAAAATGCACCCGTTTTGCCACCCCGGCGGCCTTGGCCCGCTGCCTGAACTTCTCCAAGTCGCGGTCGCGGCCGGCCACCGCCAGCCAGAACGCCTCGTTGCCCGCTGCGGCAAGGGCGTCGATCGCCGCGTCGAGGCCTTTGCGCGCGAAGCCCGAGCCGACGTGCAGGAAAACGGTGTCGCGCGGCCGGCAACCGAGCTCGGCCCGGGCGGCGCCGCGCAGCCGCTCGCGCTCGCGCGGATGGAAATGCTCGAGGTCGACGCCGTTGTAGATCACGTGCAGCTTCTCGGGGGCGATGCGGAAGGCGCGGCGGATCTCGTCGCGCACGATGCGCGAGTTGCAGATCACCGCGCGCAGCCGCGGGTGCTCGAACATCTGCTTTTCGGCCGCGCACACGTAGCGGTGATAGGGATTGAGGGCCATCCCGAGCCGCTCGAAAAAAGCCGCCTTTGAACGGCGGATTTCGAGCCAGCGGCCGTGCACCCCGTCCCCGGCGCGGTAGACGTCGCAGCCCGGGATGCGCTCGTGCGACTGCACGATGTCGAAGCCCTCGCGCCGCCACGCGTTGCGCGCGGCGCGCGCGAAGGAGCGGTCGCGCCAGAGGTTGCCCACATGGAAGGGATCCACCCGCAGCACGCGGCGCGCGCCCCAGCCCTCCTCCTTGCGCGTGATGAGCGTGACTTCGGTCCCGGCGCGCTCCAGCGCCCCAAGCGAGCGCGCCACGAAGCGCTCGGCGCCGCCGAAGGGGTTGTAGCGCTGGCGCACGACCGCCAGCCGCAGACGGCGGGTCATGGCAGCAGCTTTCGCAGCGCGGCTTCGACCGGCTCGAGGGGCAGCGTCGTCAGGCAGTCGCTCACCTTGCTGCCGCCGCAGCCGTCGAGGCCGCAGGGCCGGCAGGAGTACTCGCGCGCCACGACGCTCGCCCGCGGATTGCGCCAGGGGCCCCAGGCGAGCTCGCACGAAGGCCCGAACAGCGCGACGCAGGGGCGCTGCAACGCGCTCGCGAGATGCAGCGGCAAGGAATCGACGCACACCACGGCGCTCGCCGCCTCCACCAGCGCGCCGAATTCCTTCAGGTCCAGGCGCCCGGCGAGATCGACCAGCGGCGCGCGGCAGACCTCGCGCAGCGCCGCCACCATGGCCATCTCGCGCTCGTCGGGCGCGGCCGAGAGCACCACGCGGCGGCCCGCGGCATGCAGCGCTTCGATGAGGCGGGCCACCTGCTCCACCGGCCAGCACTTGAAGAGCCAGCGCGAGGTCGGATGCACCAGCACGAACCCGCCCGGCCGGGTGCCTTCGGCGATGAGCCGCTCCTCGACCGCGGCGCGCGCCGCCGGCGGCACGTGGAAGTGCAGCGCGCGCTCCTCGAGCGCCGGGAAAATGCCGATGCGACGCAGGCAGTCGAGATTCTGCTCGACCATGTGGCGCGGGGTCCTCGGGCGGCGCGTGATGTGGGTGTAGAGCTTGTCCTTGTGCTTCAACCCCTTCCCCTCGGAGTCCCAGCCGACGCGCACCGCGGCGCCCGACGCCCGGGCGGCGATCGCGCCGCGATCGCCTTCGGTCAGATTGACCGCGAGATCGTAGCCCGCCGCGCGGATGCTGCGCAGCTGGTCGAGCTCGCGCCGCATGCGTTCGATCAGCGGCAAGCTCTTCCAGGCCGAGTCGTAGAGATGAAACCCGGTGATCGCCGGATGCCCCTCCAGCATGGGCAGCGTGTCGCGGTAGATGTAGGCGTCGATCTCGGCCTGCGGCAGCGCGCGCTTGAGCGCGGCGAAGGTCGCCGAGGCGAGCAGCACGTCGCCGTGATGGCGCAGCTTCACCACCAGCGCGCGGCGCACGCCTGACAGATCGGGGTATTCGCCGTACGGAATCACCGGGCGGAGTCTACTAGGGCAGGCTCAACTCCGCTGTGAGCGACAGGGTGCGGCCGGGCAGCGGATAGGCGGCGTAGCGGTCGGCGATGAAGGCGCTGCGCACCGCGTAGGTGTAGTACTTCTCGTCGAGCGCGTTGTTGAGCGCCGCGGACAGGCGTCCCCACCGGAAGCTGCGCGCAAGCTTCACGTCCAGCACGTAGTACGCCGGGATGCGCTTCGCCAGCGTGTTGGGCTCGTCGTTGTCCATGACCTGCTCGCTCACGGCCGTGAGCAGCGCCGAGGCGCGCGTGCGCGTTGCGAGGTCCCAGACGGCGGAGAGGTTGAGCTTATGACGCGGCACGAGCGGCACGGTGCGCCCCGCCACGCTCAGGTCGGTGCCGATGGCGAATGGGCTGCCGGCCAGGCTGCCCTCGAGGAAGCGCGCGTCGGTATACGCATAGGCCCCGGCGAGCTGCAGTTGCGCCAACACCTGCCATCTCGCGTCGAGCTCCAGCCCCTGGCGGCGCGAAGGCGGCAGGTTGGTATTGCCCACGCCCGTAGTGAACGGATCGAGGTGAATCTCATCGCTCACATCGGTGCGGAACAGGGCGCCGCGCAGGGCACGCCCGCCGCGGCGCCATTCCGCGCCCGCCTCGTAGGTGCGGGCGTGCTGGGGGCGCAGCACCTGGAACTGCGGCGCGAAGAGCGCGTCGTTTTCGTAGATCTCCTCGGCGTTCACGAACCTGAAGCTGCGGTTGACGCGTCCGAAGAGCGAAAAGCCGCCGCCCAGCGCCTGCTTCAGGCCGATCTCCCAGGCGCGCTGGTGCTGCGTCTCGCGCGCCGGCGGCGCCGCCGCGCAGGAGAAGCACGCGGGCGCCGCCGGGTCGACGGCATCGTCGCCGGCGTAGCGTGCCCGCTCCCACCGATAGCCCAGGGTGGCGAGAGTCGAGGCCGTGAGGTCGAGGGAGTCAAAGACGTATACGCCGCGCGTGCGCTGCCTCACGCGGACGCGGTTCGTGGGCTGCGCCAAGTTCTCCGGCCGGTCGGTGCGCCGCGAGTCGTACTCCCATTCGTGCCAATCCGCACCGAGGGTGACGCGGTGCTTCACGCCGGCAGTTTCGAACGGCACCCGCAGGCGCGGGGTGAGCGAACGCAGCGAGAGATCGTCGGCGCGGTAACTGGGAAAGCCCGCTTGGTCGAAGAACGAGCGCGCGTCCTTGTCGCGGTAATCCAAACCGACGCTCGCTTCGACGCTGCCGAAATACTGCAGCAGCGTGAAGCCCGCCCGCTGGCCGTCGCGGCTCGCGAAGTCGAGCGGCGTCTGCGCGCCGCGCCGGTCGGCGGCGAGCTCGTCCAGCCCGATCGAGGGCTGCACCCGGCGGCCGCCCGGCAGGCGCAGGTCCTGCCGATCGGTGCCCAAATGCAGATCCAGCGCGCCTTCGCCGAGGGCCCAGCGCAGGTTCAGCGTGGTGTTGCGCTGCTCGTTGCGGTTGTTGGCGCGGTAGCCGTCGGATCGATAGCCGTGCACCGAGGCGTCAATCCCGAGGCCCGGGCCGCCGTAACCCCCGTAGAGCAAGCCTTCCAGCGTGTCGTAGGACGCGACGCGGCCGAGCGCTTCGGCACGCACCCCCTGCATGAGCGGGGAGCGGGTGACGATGTTGACCACGCCCGCCGATGCCGCGTCGCCGTACAGCACGCCGCCGGTGCCGCGCAGCACTTCGATGCGCTCGATGGAAGCGAGCGGGATCGCGGCCCACTGGACCCCCGAAAGGTCGAAATCGTTCACGCGCCGCCCATCCAGCAAAATCAGCGTGTTCTGCGGGCCGGTGGCGCCGAAGCCGCGCAGGTCCATGGCGGTGATGGCGGCGTTGTTGCCGTAGAGGTCCTTCATGGTGAAGCCGGCCTGCTCCTGCAGCAGCTCCGGCAGCGTGCGCGCCGCGCTGCGCGCGAGGTCGTCCGCGGTGATCACCGTGGTGCTCGCCGGCAGGCGGCGCACCTCCTCGGGAAAGCGAGTGGCCTCGATCACCACGGCATCGTCTTGCGCGAAGCAAAGGGGAAAGAACAGGACCAGCCATGCGAAGACGGCGTGACGCATGAAACCTCCGTGGCGTCATCCCCGACGCCGCAAGTGGTGGCAGAGGCTTCCAGGCCGGTCTCCGGGCTCGCGAGGCATGGCATTCCGCCTTCCGGCTCGCGACTGCGGCCGTGGCATGGAGGGAATGCTTCTCTCGCTTACCGTTGCGGGGGCAGCAGAGGCTTTTCACCTCTTTCCCGAGCACCTGGCAGCGGGGGCCATCATAGCCCGATGAGATTTCGACATATCATGAAACACATGCAAAACCGCGCGTTACTACTTGACGCAGCTTGAATTTTGACCGATAGTGGGAGCCGTGGAGGCGGACTTCAATTCTCTGGAAGCGAAGGTGGCGCAATTCGTCTCGCTGTGCGAGCGGCTGCGCGCGGAGAACAATGACCTGAAGCAGCAGCTCGCCGCGGCGCGCGTCGATGCGAAGCACCTGCACGAGAAAATCGATGTGGCCCGGACCCGGCTCGAGGGCCTGCTTTCGAGGATTCCGGGCTGATGACCGAGGGCGCGAAGACCGTGGAAGTCAACCTCCTCGGCCGCACTTACCGCGTCGCGTGCGAAGACGGTGAGCGCGAATCGCTCATGCAGGCGGTCGCGTACCTCGACGGCAAGATGAACGAGATCCGCAAGGCCGGAAAAGTGATGGGCGCCGAGCGCATCGCGGTGATGGCGGCGCTCAACGTGGCGCATGAATTGCTGAGCGTGCGGCTGGGCAGCGGCTTCGATCTCGGACAGGCGAAGCGGCGCATCTCCGCGCTCGAATCGAAGCTCGACGAAGCGATTGCAAAGCAGGAGAACTTGTTTTAAAAAGAGCCTGTTCCCTGCAGTGCGCGACCGGGCTTCATTTTTCCGAACCGATAGCTTCCTCAGGTTGCGGCTCCAGTCGTCACTGTTGTGATCGTCCCCTGCCTTAGGCGGGCCGGACGAACCTGATGTGACCGGTAAGCGACCACCCTGTTTAGCAGGGTTCGGGAGCAAGCCCACCGCCACGGCGGGGAACCTTTCCCTTCGGGAAAAGGGGTCAGAACAATTTTTTCGCACCGGGCGCAAAATGGCGCCCGGTGTAACGAATAAATTGTTCTGACCCCTTTTTCTATGAAGTTCTGGCTGATGAAGAGCGAGCCCGACGAGTGCTCGATCGACGATCTGCTCGCGGCGCCCGGTCGCACCACGCCGTGGAGCGGCGTGCGCAATTACCAGGCGCGCAATTTCATGCGAGACGCGATGCAGCCCGGCGACGCGGTGCTGTTCTATCACTCGAGTTGTGCCGAGCCGGGCATCGCCGGCCTGGCCGAGGTCGCCTCCAGGGCCTATCCCGACAAGACCCAGTTCGACCGCAAGAGCGATTACTACGACCCGAAATCGACCAAGGACGCGCCCCGCTGGTTCAATGTCGACGTGCGGGGGCTGAAAAAGACGCGCCTTCTGCCTTTATCGGAAATCAGAAGGCAGAAACCGCTGGCGAAGATGGTTCTCCTTCGGCCGGGCAACCGGCTGTCCATCACCCCGCTCACCCAAGCCGAGTGGCGGCACATCACCGGAAAGCTGCTCTGAAGAACGACACGCTGCTGCGCGCGCTGCTGTGCCAGCCGACCGACTACGCGCCGGTGTGGCTCATGCGCCAGGCCGGCCGCTATCTGCCGGAGTACCAGGCGACGCGCGCCCGCGCCGGCAGCTTCCTCGCGCTGGCGAAGACCCCGGAGCTGTGCGCCGAGGTGGCGCTGCAGCCCCTCGCGCGCTTTCCGCTCGACGCGGCGATCGTGTTCTCCGACATCCTCACCATCCCCGAGGCCATGGGGCTGGGGCTTTCCTTCGGCGAAGGCGAAGGGCCGCGCTTCGAGCGCCCGCTGCGCGACGAAGCGGCGATCCGTGCCCTCGCCGCGCCCGATCCCACGGCCGAGCTGCGCTACGTGCTCGACGCGGTGCGCACCACGCGCCGGGCCCTCGCCGGCCGCGTGCCGCTGATCGGCTTCTCCGGCAGCCCGTTCACGCTCGCCTGCTACATGGTCGAGGGGTCCGGCAGCGACGACTGGCGCCAGCTCAAGGCCCTGCTGTACGCGCGGCCCGAGCTGCTGCATCGCATTCTGGAAGTCAATGCGCGCGCGGTCGCCGACTATCTGAACGCCCAGATCGAGGCCGGGGCGCAGGCGGTGATGATCTTCGACACCTGGGGCGGCACGCTCGCGCATCGCGACTTCGTGCCGTTTTCCCTGAGCTACTCGATGCAGGTCGTCAGGAACCTGAAGAAGCAGAACGAAGGCAGGCGCGTGCCCTCGATTCTTTTCACCAAGGGCGCAAATCCCTGGCTCCCCGCGATGATGGAAAGCGGCAGCGACGCGATCGGACTGGACTGGACCGTCGACGCCGCCGAAGCTCGCAAGCTCGCGGCGGGACGCGTCGCATTGCAGGGAAATCTCGACCCGGCGGCGCTGTTCGCGCAGCCACAGAGCGTTCGCGCAGCAGCGCGCCGCGTGGTGGACGAATTCGGGCGCGCCCCGGGGCATGTCTTCAACCTCGGCCACGGCATCCTGCAAAAGACGCCGATCGAATCGGTCGCCGCGCTCGTGGATGAAGTGCTCACTTACAGCCGAACCCGCGCTTGACTTATGCACACTTTCGCCGGCTCCGCGAGGTTCTCTGGACGCGCGGCGCGTGCGGGGCTACGCTCTTCCAAGTAACTGAACATAATAAATAAAGAGAGCGAGTTGGCGGGCCTCCCGGAAGAAAGAGCGCGCCCGCTACGCTGTGTTACACGGGGATGACGCCCTTACCCACAGGTTTATCCACAGACCCTAAGTCCTTAGCCCGCCGCGGAATTTCCTGCGTGCGGGTGGCCCTCGACGTGCCGCTGGCGAAGCTGTTCGATTATGCGCAAGCCGGCGGCGCGCACGCGCAAGTCGGCGACCGCGTCGTCGTTCCGTTCGGTGCGCGCCAGCAGCTCGGCGTGGTCATTGAAGCGCAAGTCGAAAGCGCAGTGCCTGTCAGCCGCATGAAAGCCATCACCGTGGTGCGCGACGACGCGCCGCCGCTTCCCGCGGACTGGCTCGAGCTGATGCGCTTTCTTTCCGGCTATTATCAGCGGCCGCTCGGCGAGACCATCCTCGGCTCGCTGCCGCCGCGCCTGCGATCGGTGAAGCCGCTGCCGCGCAAAGCACTCGCGCCTTCGCAGGGCGAGGTTTCTGCCCGCTTCCTGGCGACGCACCCGCTCACCGAAAGCCAAAACGGGGTTTTCGACGCCATCCACGCGTCCCTGGGCCGGTTCCAGCCCTTCCTGCTGCACGGCGTGACGGGCAGCGGCAAGACCGAGATCTATCTGAACCTCATCGCGCGCGTGCTCGAGCGGGGCGCGCAGGCGCTGGTGCTGGTGCCGGAGATCAGCCTGACGCCGCAGCTGGAAGGGCGCTTTCGCCACGCATTTCCGCACGCCCGCCTGGCGGTGATGCATAGCGGGCTCAAGGACATCGCGCGCACCACCGCATGGCTGCAAGCCGCGCGCGGCGAAGCCGGCATCGTGCTCGGCACGCGCCTGGGCGTGCTCGCCCCGCTGCCGCAGCTCGCGCTCATCGTGGTCGACGAAGAGCACGATCCCTCGTTCAAGCAGCAGGAGGGTTTGCGCTATTCGGCGCGCGATGCCGCCGTGTACCGCGCCAAGGCAGCCGGTTGCCCGGTGGTCCTGGGAACCGCCACGCCCTCGCTCGAGAGCTGGCACAACTGGCGTTCCGGGCGCTACGAAAAGCTCGATCTCGCGGAGCGCGCCTCGCCGGGCGCCCGTCTGCCCGCAGTCCGCACGGTTGACTTGAAAGTGCAGACCCAGGAACAAGGCCTGAGCAGGCCGCTCTGGAGCGCGATCGCCGAGCGCCTTGCGCGCGGCGAGCAAAGCCTGATCTTCATCAACCGGCGCGGCTACGCCCCGGTGCTCGCCTGCGAAGCCTGCGGCTGGACGGCGGCCTGCAGCCGCTGCACGGCGCGCATGGTGCTGCATGCAACCGACCGGCGTTTGCGCTGCCACCATTGCGGCGCGGAGGGGGCGATCCCGCGCGCCTGCCCCACCTGCGGCAATGTCGACCTGAAGCCGCTGGGGCGCGGCACGCAACGCATCGAGGAGACGCTGCAGGAGCGTTTCCCCGCGGCCCGCGTGGTGCGCGTCGACCGGGACAGCGCGCGGCGCCGTGCGGACCTCGTGCGCACGCTGGAGGGCATCCGCCGCGGCGAAGGCGACATCCTGGTCGGCACGCAGCTGCTCGCGAAGGGCCATGACTTCCCCGCGCTCACCCTGGTCGGGGTGGTGAACGCCGATACCGCCTTGCTTTCCACCGATTACCGCGCCCCCGAGCGCCTGTTCGCCGTTCTGGAGCAGGTGGCCGGGCGTGCCGGGCGGCGCGAGCGGCCGGGCGAGGTGCTGATCCAGACGCGCTACCCCGGGCATCCGCTGTTCGAGGCGCTGGCGCGGCATGACTTCGCCGGCTTCGCCGAGTCGCAGCTCGCCGAGCGGCGCGCCGCGGGCTTCCCGCCCTTCGTCTTCGAGGCGGCGCTGCGCGCCGAGGCGGGCAAGCTCGACACCGCCACGGGCTTTCTCAGGCAGGCAGCAGCGCTCGTCGCGCGTCCGGACGAAGTCGATGTCTATGACCCCGTACCGAACATCATCACCCGCCGCGCCGGCCTGGAACGCGCGCAGCTCCTGATGCAGTCGTCTTCGCGGCCCGCCCTGCAGAGCTTCCTCGCCGAGCTGAGCGAGAAGCTGTTCGCCGACGCGCCGCGCCACGTGCGCTGGCACCTCGATGTCGACCCGATCGAGTTCGACTGAGGCAATCGGGGTCAGAGCCCGAATGCGAAATCGGGGTCAGAGCCCGATTTCTCCTAAAATTGGCCCCCTTTCATGGCTGCAGACCCGAAAACCGAGATTGAAGCCGCAGTTCGCAAAGCGCTGGAGAAAGTAGCGCCTGCGCACTCCAAGATGCCGTTGGTCTTCGAGCGGCCAAAGCAGTCCAGCCACGGTGATTTTTCGCTGAATATCGCCCTGCAGCTGGCGAAGGCGCTCAACACCAAGCCGCGTGAGCTGGCTCAATCGCTGTCCGACACCACCGTTGTCGTTGCACCCACCATTCTTCAGTTGATCGAGCGCCCGGAAGTCGCGGGGCCGGGCTTCATCAATTTCCGCCTGAAGGCGTCTGCCAAGACCGGCGTCATTCAAACGATCCTGAAGGAGCGTTCCAACTACGGGCGAGCAAGGGCGGCGAACGCTCAGAACATCCAGGTGGAGTTCGTCTCGGCCAACCCCACCGGACCGCTGCACGTCGGCCACGGCCGGCAGGCGGCGCTGGGCGACGCGATCGCGGCCCTGCTCGAATCGCAGGGTCACGCGGTGACGCGCGAGTTTTATTACAACGACGCCGGCGCCCAGATCGACAAGCTCGCGCTGTCGGTGCAGGCGCGCGCGAAGGGACTCAAGCCGGGCGACCCCGGCTGGCCGGAAGAGGCGTACAACGGCGAGTACATCGAGGACATCGCCCGCGAGATTCCGGAGGGCAGCGATCTGGAGGCCATTCGCAAGCACGCGGTGTCATACCTTCGAAAAGAGCAGGACGCCGATCTGCAGGCCTTCGGCGTGAAGTTCGACGTGTACTACCTGGAATCGAGCCTGTACACGGAGGGAAAGGTCGATGCGGTCGTCCAGAAATGGAAATCGAACGGAAAGCTCTACGAGCTCGAGGGCGCGCTGTGGCTGCGCACCACCGACTACGGCGACGACAAGGACCGCGTGGTGCGCAAATCCGACGGCGCCTACACCTATTTCGTGCCCGACGTGGCCTATCACGTCACGAAATGGCAGCGCGGCTTCCGCAAGGTGATCAACGTGCAGGGAACCGACCACCACAGCGCCGTGACGCGGGTGCGCGCCGGGCTGCAGGCCCTCGACCTGGGCATCCCGCAGGGCTATCCGGACTACGTGCTGCACAGCCTGGTGAAGGTCATGCGGGGCGGGGCCGAAGTGAAGATCTCCAAGCGCGCCGGCTCCTACGTCACGGTGCGCGACCTGATCGACTGGGTGGGCCGCGACGCGGTGCGCTTCTTCCTCGTCTCGCGCAAGGCGGACTCGGAGTTCGTGTTCGATGTCGACCTGGCGCTCGAAAAGAGCGAAGAAAACCCGGTGTACTACGTGCAGTACGCCCACGCGCGCGTTTGCAGCGTCTTTGCGCAGCGGGCGGGCTCGGATGCCGGTCTGGAAACCACTCCCCTCGGACCCTTGAAAGGCGAACGGGAGTTGCTGCTCGCCCAGAGGCTGGCGGAGTTTCCCGAGGTCGTGGCCAGCGCCGCCCGGGAGCTCGCGCCGCATTCGATCGCCTTCTATCTGCGTGAGCTCGCAGGCGAATTCCACAGCTACTATAATGCCGAGCGCATCCTCGTCGACGACGAGGCGCTGCGCGCGGCGCGACTGGCGCTGTGCGCGGCGGTGCGCCAAACGCTCGCCAACGGCCTGTCGCTGCTCGGCGTCAGTGCCCCGGAGAAG
>CAZJJC010000308.1:0-9898 GCA_964546195.1 uncultured Enterobacteriaceae bacterium
CGGTGCTGCCGGCGCCGCTGTATTTCCGCACCACGCACGGCGGCGACACCGGCTACCTCGCACCCGGCATGGAGGAGCGCGTGCGCTCGCTGCCTCAGATCGAGCGCGTGGAGTTTCTGCGCAGCGGACGCATCGTGCTCGATCCGGGTCGTCCTGCCTTGTCGCTGCTCGCGCGCGACCGCGCCCAGAGCGCCTTCCCGCTCCTCGGCGAGCGCTACGCGCGCAGGCCGGGCGATCCGCCGCTGGTGTGGGTGAGCGAAGCCGTCATGGATTTGTATGACTTTAAGGCAGGAAGGGAAGTGCAACTTCCTATCAACGGTAAATCGGCCACGTTCGTGGTGGGCGGCGTGTTCCGCGACTATGCGCGCCAGCACGGTGCGGTGCTCATCGAGCGCGCCGATTACATCGCGCTCACCGGCGACCGGCGGGTGAACGACGGTGCGGTGTGGCTCAAGCCCGGCTCGAGCGCGGCGCAGGCCATGGAGGCGCTGCGTGCGCTGCCGGGGGGCGCCGAGCTCGACATCGCGGCCCCGCCCGAGATCCGCGAAGTGTCGCTGCGCATCTTCGACCGCAGCTTCGCGGTCACCTACGCGATGGAAGCCGTCGCGGTGCTGGTCGGCCTGTTCGGGCTGTCCTCCAGCCTGGGCGCGATCGTGCTCGCCCGGCGTCGCGAGTTCGGCGTGCTGCGCCACCTCGGGCTGACGCGCGGCCAGATCCGCGCCATGCTGGCCGCCGAGGGCGGCCTGCTCGCGCTGCTCGGCGCGCTCGCCGGCCTGGCGGTCGGCGCGGCGATCAGCGTCATCCTGGTCTTTGTCGTGAACCGGCAATCGTTCGGCTGGAGCATGGAGCTTCACCCGCCGTATGCATTTCTTTTCTTGTTGACCCTCATTTTGGTGAGCCTGGCGGTCGTCACGGCGATTCTTTCCGGGAAAGAGGCGATGGGCATGGCCCCGGTGCGCGCGGTGCGGGAGGATTGGTGAGAAGACGCGCTTTTCTGAAAGGCGCCGCCTTGCTCGGCCTGTCGAAGGCGCATGCGGCGAAGGTCGACTACCCGCAGGTCACCCCTGGCCGCCGATTCTCGTTTCCGCGCGACCACGGCGCGCACCCGGAGTTTCGCATCGAGTGGTGGTATGTGACCGGCTGGCTGGAGGATGCGCTCGGCTTCCAGATCACCTTCTTCCGCGCCCGGCCCGAGGAGGCGAGCGACAACCCGAGCAGCTTCAATCCGCGCCAGATCCTCTTCGCGCACGCCGCGCTGTCCGACCCCGGGCGCGGGCGGCTGCTTCACGACGAGCGCGTCGCACGCGCCGGGTTCGCCCTGGCGCAGGCCGAGACCGGGCGCACCCGTGTGTGGATCGACGACTGGAGCCTCGCGCTGGACGGCAACCGCTACGAGGCGCGCATCGCTGCGCGCGATTTCAACTTTGAATTGAGCTTTCTTGCGAATCAGATCGTTCTTCAGGGCGAGAACGGCTTCAGCCGCAAGGGCCACCGGCCGCATGAAGCGAGCTACTACTACAGCCGGCCGCACATGGAGGTCGCCGGGCGGCTGAACGGCAGGCCGGTGTCCGGCACCGCCTGGCTGGATCACGAATGGTCGAGCGCCTACCTCGCGCCCGAGGCGGCGGGCTGGGACTGGACCGGCCTCAACCTGCCCGGCGGCGAATCGCTCATGGCCTTCAGGATGCGGGATCGCGCCGGAAACACGCATTACGCCCCGCCCGGTGCGAGCTTCAAGCCGCTAAGGATATGGAAATCTCCCCGAACGGGCGTGGAGTACCCGGTCTCGATGCAGGTGAATGACCTGCGCCTCGAGCCCCTGATGGACGACCAGGAGCTCGATTCGCGCGCGAGCACCGGCACGATCTATTGGGAGGGGGCGGTGACGGCCTTCAAAGGCAAAGACGCTGTCGGAAAAGGCTACCTGGAGCTCACCGGGTACTGGAAGCCGATGAAGCTCTAGGGTCAGCCCTCCAGCACGCGCATGGCGCAATCCTCGCCGCCCTGGCGCCAGGTGCGCAGACCGACTTCCACGAGGAAATCCCAGTATTGCGGGGGGATGCGGCCGATGTAGTTGACCGTGCAGGGCCCGCGCCAGTCGCGCACCTGCTCCGGGCCGTAGAACCAGCCGATCGCCTCGAACCCGGTCACCTCGATGGGCGGCCATTCGCAGGCATAGATGACGTCCCCGAGGCTCGCGTGCAGCTGCTGGTTTTCGCGCGGCGGCTTGTTCGGCAGGTGGATGGGCGTGTGCGACTCGCGCCCGGTCCAGCGCGCGTTGTAGGCTTTGCGCGTCACCGGGAGCACGGCCCTGATGCAATCCCAGGTCTTGGGCACCTTGTCGACGAGGATGTCGGCAATGAACAGCCCGCCGCGCTCGAACTTGAACTCCAGCTTTGCCATCGCTTTGCTCTCCATAGTCAGCTCATGAACGCGCCGCCGTTGATCGACAGCGTCTGTCCGGTCACATACGTCGATTCCTCGCTGGCGAAGAACAGCGCCGCGCCGGTCACCTCGTCGACCTGGCCGAAGCGCGCGAGCGGCGTGATCCCGATGAGACGCTCGCGAAGCTCTGCCGGCCAGCCGGCAGTCATGTCGGTTTCGATGTCCGCCGGCGACAGGCAGTTCACGCGTATGCCATGCGGCGCGAAACGGCGTGCCAAGGAGCGGGTAAGCGCGATCACGGCGCCCTTGGACGAAGCGTACGCCGGGCTGCCGGCGATGCCGCCGTTCTGCCCGGCGATGGAGGCGATGTTGAGGATGCTGCCGCCACCGCGTGCGCGCATCGACTTCGCCGCTTCGCGCGCCAGGAAGAACACCGCGCGCAGGTTGACGGCGTGAACCCGGTCCCATTCCTCCGGGGTCAGATCCCATTCGCTCGCACGGCTGCCCACGCCGGCGTTGTTCACCAAAATGTCCAGGCCGCCGAAGCGCCCGACCACGGCTTCGATCAGAGCGGCGGGGGCCTTCGGGTCGGTGAGCTCTGCAACGAAGCCTTCGGCTTCGCTCTTACTCTGAATCTTGGTGCCAGAAAAAGCGACCTTGGCACCCTCGGCAAGAAACGCGCGCACGATGCCGGCGCCGATGCCACGGGTGCCTCCGGTAACAAGCGCGATCTTGCCGGTGAGGCGAGCCATGGCGCTACTGAGTGAACATCGGCGGCCTAGCGACGTCGACACGCGCGCGCATTGCGTTGCGCAGCCGCTCGGTAGCGGGCAAGTCCGGCTGCAGCGTCTTCGAGTCAACGACTACGCCATATTGATCGCACGCCGCGGCCGCCGAAACCTTCTCGTCGCGCACGTCGCGCAGCACGCGCTCGATGTCGCGCTCGAATGGCCAGCCGTAGCCGCCGGCACCCGCCATGACGTGCCGTATCACGTCGCCTGCCTTGAGGGGCCGATTCTTTACCTTCGATTCGAGCGCGATGTTCTTGCCGTATGGATCGAAGACGTTCTTGCAGCGCCCGCCGGGCTTTCCGCCGTAGATGCCGTAGGGAGCAAACTTGACGCGGTCGGCGCGCATCTGGAGAGTACCGCGCTCGGCCAGGTAACGGTACTCGCGCACCAGGCCCAGGCCGCCGCGGAAGCGTCCAGCCCCGCCCGAGTCCTGCACGTAGCCGTACTGCACCAGCTCGATCGGGTACTCGGTTTCGAGCACCTCGGCCGGTGTGTTGGACTGCAGTCCGGTGATATTGGATGCGGTATCGATGCCGTCGAGCGTGGCGCGGCCGCCCCACGCGCCGGAAATGGTTTCCATGTAGATGAAACGTTCGCGGTTACGGTCCTCGCCCTCCATCAGCACGATGGAAGTCCCGCCCTCGTCGGCGGCGATGGCGCGTTCCGGCATCGCCTTAGCCAGGGCGCCGAACAGGACGTTGTTGATGCGATAGATGGTCAGCCCGCGCATGAAGGTCGCACCGGGAAACGCCACGTTGACCACGGTTCCCTCGGGCGCGATCACCTCGATCGGCCGGAAGAACCCCGAGTTGGGGGGGAAGGGCGTGCGGCAGAAGCATTTCACCGCGGTGAACGTGCTCGCCTTGGTTACCGAGAGGGAGCAGTTTAGCGAGCCGCGCACCTGGGGTGCCGATTCGCTGAAGTCGGCTATGACGCGCTCGCCGCTGATGGTGAGCTTGAGGCGGATGGGGATCGGCTCCGGATCCATGCCATCCTCGTCGATATAGTCGACGAACTCGTACGTGCCGTCGGGCATCTTGAGGATCTCGTCGCGGCACAGCCGTTCGCTGTAGTCGAGCAGCGCCTGCATGCCGTTCACCACGGTATCGGCGCCGTAGCGCTGAACCATCCGCTGTACCTGCTTCTCGCCGATCAGGCAGGCCGAGCGCTGCGCTTCGAGGTCGCCCTGCAGCATGCCGGGAAAGCGCACGTTGCGCAGGATCAACTCGTACAGCGCCTTGTTCGGCTTGCCGCGCTCGTAGAGCTTCACGATCGGAATGCGCAGACCTTCCTGGAAGATTTCGGTTGCCTCGCTCGAGCCGCTGCCCGGCGACATGCCGCCGACGTCGACGTGATGCGCGCAAGTCGACGAGAACGCGATCAGCCTGCCCTCGTGGAAGATCGGCATGAACATGAAGATGTCGGGCAGGTGCGAGCCGCCCTCGTAGGGATCCGAGAGGATCAGGCAATCGCCTGGCGCGAGGGCGTCCTTGAACTTCGCGATCGTCGGCCTCAGCGCGTCCGGGGTCGAGCACATCATCACCGGGATGTTCACCGCCTGCGCGATCAGCTCGCCGCCCGCGGTGCACAGCGAGGCGGAGTAGTCCATGCAATCCTTGATCATGGTCGAGCGCGCGCTGCGCACGATCGTATAGGCCATCTCATCGGCGATCGCATCGAGGCCGTTGCGCAGCACTTCGAAGGTGATCGGGTCGATGCCCAGTTCGCGCAGCGCGTGTTTGCTCATTGCTCGAGCTCCAGGACGATAAACCCTAGGGAAGTGCGGCGCGCGGTCCAGCCGGGTGGTACCACGACGGTCGAATCGTACTCTTCGACGACCAGCGGTCCAGCAGCAGCCTGCCCACCCAGGTCCGCGCGGCCGATAACCGGCGTACGCGCGTGGCCGATCCCGGCGCCGAAGTAGACGCTGCGATCGCTGCGGGGGACGGCGCGCGTATCCGCGAGGCTGCGCCACGGCACGTCCACCGGGTTCGCACGGTTGCCGCGCGCGCGCAGCTTGAAGGCCACCAGCTCGACCCGTTCGTCGCGTATGGCGTAGCCATAAGTGCGCTCGTGCTCGCGGTGGAAGTCTTCCGCCAGGCGCGCCAAGGCGCCGGCATCAAGCGGCCCGTCAGCGAGCGGCAGCATGAGCTCCGAGATCTGCTTGCGGTAGCGCAGGTCGGCGAATCTGGCCATATCGACGCGCTCGCTGCCGAAGCCCTCGCCCGTCAGATCGACTGTGGCACGCGCCGCCATCTCGCCGAGGATCAGGTTGCCGCGGGCCGCATCGAGCTGCAGCAAGTCGGTGAGGGCGGAGCGCGTGTAGATCTGCTCAACCTCGGCCGCCAGCAGCCCGAGCGCGCTGAACAAGCCGGGGTGGGGCGGGATTACGATGCGCGCGATGTCGAGGTCTCGCGCGAGCCCCGCCGCATGCACCGGGCCGCTCCCACCGAAGGCGATCATGGCGAAGTCCCGCGGGTCGCGGCCGCGCTCGATCGACACCGAGCGGATGGCCCGCTGCATGGTGGCGTTGGCGATGCGGTGGATCCCGTCGGCCGCCTCCACCAGCGTTAGGCCAAGCGGTCCGGCCACGTGCTTCTGCACTGCGTGGTGCGCCCGCTCGGCGTCTAGCGCCAGTTCGCCGCCGCACAGGTAGGCCGGATTCAGATAGCCGAGGACCACGTTGGCGTCGGTGACGGTGGGCCGCTCGCCGCCGAGCCGATAACAGGCCGGGCCGGGCGCGGCCCCGGCACTTTCCGGTCCCACGCGCAGCACGCCGCCCGGGTCGATCCAGGCGATGGAGCCGCCGCCTGCCCCGACTTCGGCGATATCGATCGCGGGGATGCGGATCAGGTGGCCACCGCCCTTGATCAGCCGGCTTGCCTGCGATACCTCGCTGCCGACCTCGTATTCGGGCGACAGGTGGATTTCTCCGCGCTCGATGATCGAGGCCTTCGCGGTGGTGCCGCCCATGTCGAAGGCGATCAGATTGTCGAACCCCGCGGTGCGTCCCGCGGCAGCGGCCGCGATCACCCCGGCGGCCGGGCCGCTCTCGATGACGCGCACCGGGCGGCTGGCGGCGCCGTCATCCGACACCAGGCCGCCGCTCGACTGCATGACCAGAAGGGGCGAGCGGACGCCGGCGCGGTCCAGGTTGGCGCGTAGGCTCTGAAGGTAACGCGATACCACCGGCTTGACGTACGCGTCCACGACCGTTGAAGCGGTGCGTTCATATTCGCGTAGCTCGGGGAGGACGTCGCTCGAAAGCGAGACCTCGCGAAAGTATTCGGCGGCTAGCTTGCCCACCGCCTGCTCGTGGTCGGGGCGGGCATAGCTGTGAAGGAAGCAGACGGCCAGGGCTTCCACGCCCTTGGCTTTGAGCGTTTCCATCGCGGCGCGCGCCGCGTCGAGATCGAGCGGCATCCGCACTTCGCCGTCGGGTCCGACGCGCTCGGGCACTTCGAGCCGCAGCTCGCGCGGCACGATCGGCTCGGGCTTCTGCCAGGTGAGGTCGTACAGCACCGGTAGGCGGACGCGGCGGATCTCCAGCACGTCGCGGAAACCCTTGGTGGTAAGCAGCCCGACGCGCGCTCCCTTCTTCTCGAGAATCGCGTTGGTCGCGACCGTCGTGCCGTGGTCGATCTCGCCGATGGCGGCCGCCGGAAGCTTCGCCTGCGCGAGGAAGCCTTGCACGCTGGTGACGATTGCGCGGCCGAAGTCGTCGGGCGTGGACAGCACCTTGATAGTGCGCACCGAGTGGTCGGCGCCGAGCACCACGATGTCGGTGAAAGTGCCGCCGATGTCGGCGCCGACCCGAAAAGATTTGATCAAATCCATGGATTCAAATGCTAGCACCCCCGCGGGAGGCTACTCCGCGCGCACGACGTTCTCTATTGCTCCCACCTCTTCTATCTCACACCGTACGCGATCACCTGGCTTCAGAAATCCCGGCGGCTTCATGAAGAAGGCGACTCCGGCGGGAGAACCGGTTACGATGATATCTCCTGGAAACAGCGTCATTGCCCGGCTGCAGTAGGACACCAGCACTTCAACGCCGAAATACAAGTCGGACGTGTCGCTATCCTGTCGAACCGCGCCGTTCACCTCCGTGCGCATCCTAAGCGGCTTGCCCCACTCGATCTCGTCTGAGGTGACGAGCGCTGGTCCCGTCGGACAGAAGGTATCGAAGCTCTTACCAATGAAGTGGACGCGATAAAAGGAATTGCTTTCGTGCTCGGCGAGCTGAATGTCCCTCGCGGACATCTCGTTCACGGTCATGTAGCCGGCGATATGGTCTTTGACTTCCGATTCCTTGATGCGCCGGCAGCGCCGCCCGATGACCACACCTAGCTCCACCTCGTAGTCCAGCTTCTTGGTTTCGGGAGGGTGGATGACGTCGTCGAATGGCCCGCATAGGCTGGACGTGGCCTTAGCAAGGATCATGGGCTCCCGCGGCGGAGCGACGTCCTTGAGCACAGGTCCGGCTTCGGCGATATGCGATTTGGTATTCGCGCCCGCGATCAGGAGCTGGCGCGGCATCGGGATGGGTGCTCCAACGCGAACCGACTTGCTATCAATCGGCTTAACAGAGTTCCGCGCAGCGAATGCCTTGTCGAGCACCCGACGCCAATCGGGCTGTTCTAGCAGCAGGCGCGAGTCCGTTGTCGGTGCTCCGGCCCCGCTCGCGCGCATAGCACTATCAAGGTCGATGATGCCGGAATCTGCAAGAATACCCGCGCGTTCCTGCCATTTCGACCCATAACTAATCAACCGCATGCCGTTTGCTTTCGAGCGTTACGCGTGAATTTCATGATGGCGCGTGAGGAAGTCGACGATGAGATTGAACGACTCCGGCCGCTCCGTGAGGAATCCATGCGCGGCTTCCGGGATGATCTGAACCTCCGCTCCCGGGATTTGCCGCGCGATCTCCCGCGTATGGGAGGCCGGAGTGATGAGATCGTCGGCCCCGCACAGCAGCAGGGTCGGCGCTGAGATGGCGTTCAGCCGGTCCATGACGTCGTGCGTTACCACGGCATGGCCGGTATGCCGGAAGCCATGGACGCTGCGGGATGCGCTCAGCAGCCCGTCTATGGCTCGCCTTACCTCCTCGGGCCGGCTGTCGTAGAAGCCGGCGCTGAAAAAGTACGTCATGAGGTACTCGAAGAACCTGGGGAATCCAAGCTCGGTCACGGTGTCGATCCAGTGGGCGACGAGAGCCCTGCCGCGATTGCCCATGCGCGCAAAGGTGGAGGTCATTGTGAGGCTGCGCACGGCTTGCGGACGCCGCAACGCGATGGCCTGGGCGATGCATCCCCCAAGCGAGCGCCCGATGATGTGAGCGCGCTCGACGCACAGGTGATCCATGAGCCCCAGGGTGTCGTCGGCCATCATTTCGACCGTGTAAGGAACGTCGGGCGCGTCCGTGCTGCCGCTGCCTCGGCTGTCGAAGGCGAGCACCTGATGGCCGGCGCTCAGGATCGGCAGGTACTTCGTCCAGGACTGCCAATACCCGCTGGCGTAGCCGCCGATGAGAACGACCGGGTCGCCGGTACCATGCACCGTGTAGTTCATGGTGATATCACCGATCTTCGCTGTAGGCATGCCTGTCCTCCTTACTGGATGCGTCCGATGTTCTCGACCACCTCGCCTATCACGTTCGCTCAGTTGGCTTATCGGGCGCGCCGCAGATACGGAACCCGGAGGGTGGGTGGCCGCTGCGAAGGGCGACCTCGGCGTCAAGCTGTCGCCCGCAGCCCGGGCAATAGGAGAGTCGGAGATGGATGCGGCCGGCGTCGTAGTCTTCGCCGCGTACGGGACCGGCTCTGGTGACCGGCGCCTCCTCCACCAGGCAGCCCAGGCGGAAGTCTCCGCACGCCGGCCCGAGCACCTCGCGGCACTGCAGGCAACGGATCTGGTCGGAGTCGAAGTCGTATTGCAGCAGGTCGCCGAAGGAGACCTGTCCGCCGGCGTCGGGCGTGCTTGCGATCTCGATCGGCGGCGCGCCAGCGTCGCCACCCGCGGAGAGGACTTCCTTGCCCGGGCGCGCGCGCGACAGCCGCTCGCGGCGGATCGATTCGCGCCGCGTGCGCGTGGCCTCCTCGTCGACGCTTCCGCCGTCGAGCAGCACGACGCCGTAGATTTCATGGGCGACTCGCTTGGACACGATCCGGGCGCTCATGTCCTGCGCCACTCGAGAAGGGTCGCGCTCCAGCGGGTCGCCGTAGCCGCCGCCGCCCTGCCAGCAGTGGTACTCGACCATGTCGTGCGGGAAGGGCGCACGCGAATGCTTAAGGTAGGTAACGTTTGGTTTGCCGTCGAGCTCCTGGACGTCCGCGGGGAGGGGCTTGCCGCTTGCTAGCCGCGCGGGGATGCTTGTCGCGGTGTACCGAACGTATTTGGCCGCCCCGCCGGGCATTCCGCCGGCCAGGCCGTACGCGCCGGGAACCTCGGCGCCGCTGCCGCCGAAGGCCGACTCGAGGGGGCCACCGGCATCCCAAGGGACGACCGCTACGCCGGCGCCGACACCGCCGCGGTACCTGCCGGCCCCGCCGGAGTCGATCGTCTGGCGCCGGAACAGGTAGAGGATCGGGAACTCGGCCTCGACCGTCTCAATGGGCGGGATGCTGGCCGTGGTGTTGACGATGATGCCGCCGGTGTCGACACCGTCGGAAAAGCTGCGCGCGCCGCAGCCCATCGCGAAATGGCTAGTCTCTCCGTTCACC
>CAZJJC010000309.1:0-3841 GCA_964546195.1 uncultured Enterobacteriaceae bacterium
GGGACTTCATCCGCAAGCATTCCTGAAAAATGGTGACAGTCACCATGAAAAATGGTGACAGTCACCATTTTTCAGTCACCATTTTTCAAAGCTCGTAGCGCGAGCCCTCTTCTCCCGCCACCACCCGCTCGACGATCGAGCGCGGCAGCTGGGGCGCGAAGGTCTCGATGAAGTCGTAGGCGTAGCGCCGCAGGTAGGCGCCGCGCTTGATGCCCAGGCGCGTGGTGCTCGACTCGAACAAGTGGCTCGCGTCGATCGCGCGCAAGCCGCGGTCGCGCTCGGGGTCGAAGGCCATCCCGGCGAGGATGCCGACCCCCAGCCCGAGCTCGACATAGGTCTTGATGACGTCCGAGTCCTGGGCGGAGAGCACGATGTGCGGCGCGAGGCCGCGGCTTTCGAATGCCTTCTGCACCAGCGTGCGGTTGGCGAAGGCGAAGTCGTAGGTCACGATCGGGAAGCGCGCCAGCTGTTCCAGCGTAAGGGGTTTCTTCTGCAGCAGCGGGTGCTCGGGCGGCACCACGACGCAGCGGTTCCACTGGTACACCGGCAGGCAGACGAGCCCGGCGTAGCGGTCGATCATTTCCGTGGCGACGCACAGGTCCGCCTCGCCCGCGGCGACCTGGTCGCAGATCTGCGTCGGGTTGCCCTGGTGGATGCGCAGCTCCACCTGCGGATAGCGCCGCTTGAAGGCGGCCACCGCCGTCGGCAGCGCATAGCGTGCCTGGGTGTGAGTGGCCGCTATCGTCAATGTCCCTATCTGGTCGTTGGCGAACTCTTCGCCCGCGCGCTTGAGGTTGGCCGCCTCGGCGAGGATGCGCTCGGCGATGGCGATCACCGCCTTGCCCGGCTCGGTCACCGAGACCAGGCGCTTGCCGTGGCGCACGAAGACTTCGATGCCGAGCTCGTCCTCGAGCGCGCGGATCTGCTTGGAGACCCCCGGCTGGGAGGTGTGCAGGGCCTCGGCTGCCTCGGAAATGTTGAGGCCGCGGCGGGAAATTTCGGTCAGGTAGCGCAGCTGCTGTAGCTTCATATAACAAATACTACATATGATGCTAACACAATAGTCTTTGCAGTCATAAGGAGGGCTCCGAGAATCCCCCTCCATGTACGTCTACGACGAGGTGGACCAGCGGCTGGTGGACGAGCGCGTGCGCCAGTTCCGCGACCAGACGCGCCGCTTCATGGCCGGCGAGCTCGCCGAGGACGAGTTCCGTGCCCTGCGCTTGCGCAACGGCCTGTACATCCAGCGCTATGCGCCGATGCTGCGCATCGCCATTCCCTACGGGCTCTTATCCACAAAACAACTTAGAAAACTGGCTTCGATCGCCCGCCGCTACGACCGCGGCTACGGCCACTTTTCCACGCGACAGAACCTGCAGCTCAACTGGCCGAAGCTCGAGCAGGTGCCCGACATCCTGGCCGAGCTCGCCACGGTGCAGATGCACGCGATCCAGACCTCGGGCAACTGCATCCGCAACATCACCACCGACCACTTCGCCGGCGTGGCGGCCGACGAGATCGTCGATTCCTTCGTGTGGTGCGAGCTCATCCGCCAGTGGTCCACCTTCCACCCGGAATTCAGCTTCCTGCCGCGCAAGTTCAAGATCGCCGTGAACGGCTCGAGGGCCGACCGCGCCGCCGTGGCGGTGCATGACATCGGCTTGCACGCAGTAAAGAATCATTTGAATGAAATAGGGTTCAAGGTGCTCGCGGGCGGGGGACTGGGAAGAACCCCCATGGTCGGCCACGTCATGCGCGAATTCCTGCCCTGGGCGCATCTGCTCAGCTACCTCGAGGCCATCCTGCGGGTCTACAACCGCTACGGCCGGCGCGACAACATCCACAAGGCGCGCATCAAGATCCTGGTCAAGGAGCGCGGCCCCGAGCGGTTCCGCGACGAGGTCGACGCCGAGTGGGCGCATCTCAAGGACGGTCCGGCCACGCTGACCGAAGCCGACGTGCAGCGCGTCGAGGCCCGCTTCACACGTCCCGTCTACGAAGAAATGGGGACGTACGCCATTTTCTCCGCCCCGGGTTTCGAGGCGTGGAAAAAGCGCAATGTCCACGCCCACAAGGTCCCCGGCTACGCCGCGGTCACGCTGTCGCTCAAGAAGACCGGCGTGCCGCCGGGCGATGTCACCAGCGACCAGATGGACGCGATCGCCGGGCTTGCCGAGCGCTACTCCTGCGGCGAGCTGCGCGTGTCGCACGAGCAGAACCTGATTCTCGCCGACGTGCGCGAGCCCGATCTGCCGGCGCTGTGGCGCGAGGCGCGCGCGCTCGGCCTCGCCACGCCGAACGTCGGCCTGCTCACCAACATCATCGCCTGCCCGGGCGGGGACTTCTGCGCGCTCGCCAACGCCAAGTCGATCCCGGTTGCCGAAGCCATTCAACAACGCTTCGATGACCTGGATTATCTGCACGACATCGGCGAGCTCGACCTCAACATCTCGGGCTGCATGAACGCCTGCGGCCACCACCATGTCGGCCACATCGGCATCCTCGGCGTGGATAAGAACGGCGAGGAGTGGTACCAGATCGAGATCGGCGGCAACCAGGGAAAGAAGCAGGACGGCCCCGGCGCG
The DNA here is from genome assembly GCA_964546195.1 of uncultured Enterobacteriaceae bacterium. GTDB lineage: Bacteria > Pseudomonadota > Gammaproteobacteria > Burkholderiales > SG8-39 > SCGC-AG-212-J23. Next base: position 2,586 of record CAZJJC010000309.1, read on the forward strand.
TCGCTCGGCAAGGTCATCGGCCCCTCGGTCGCCCGGGCGGACATTCCGGACGTGATCGAAAAGCTGATCGAGTGCTACCTCGAGCGCCGCGACAGCGACGCCGAGCGCTTCATCGACCTGGTGCAGCGCATCGGGGTCGAGCCCTTCAAGGAAAAGGTCTATGGCAAGGCTGATCAAAGAGCGCCGCGTCGCAGCCCAGAGACCCTGCTCGCCTGACCCTGAGGGGAGGGTGCTGCGGCTCGAGCCCGCCGATGATCCGGAGAAAATCCGTGATCAACTGGAAGGCGTAACGCGGGTGGAAGTCAACTTCCCCAAGTTCGGCGACGGCCGCGGCTATTCGCTCGCGCGCCTGCTGCGCACCCGCTACGGCTACCAGGGCGAGCTGCGCGCCGTGGGGCACATCACGCGCGACCACCTGTCCTTCATGCAGCGCGTGGGCTTCGATGCCTACGAGCTGCGCGAAGGCGAGGATGCCGAAGCGGCGCTCGCCGCCTTCGGCGATTTTTCCGTTCACTATCAAAAATGAAAATCCTGGTGAACATCGCGGCGCAGTTCTCCCCTGCCGCGCTGGCGAGCAGCCTGTCGGCCGAGGACATGGTGCTCACCGACGCGATCGCGCGCGCCGAGCTGCCGATCGAGGTGTTCGTGCTGAACACCGGCCGGCTGCATGCCGACACGCTGGACCTGGTCGAGAAAGTGAGAACGCACTACGGCCTGCCCGTCCAGGTCTACGCGCCCGACCCCGACGCGGTGGCGCAGTACGTGCGCCGCCACGGACGCGACGCGTTCTACGGCGGGCTCGAGCTGCGCCGGCGCTGTTGCGAAATCCGCAAGGTCGAGCCGCTGAAGCGCGCGCTGCAGGGCAAGCGCGCCTGGATCACCGGCCAGCGGCGCGAGCATTCGGCGGCGCGCCAGGATCTGCTCCTCCAGGAATACGATGCGCTGCACGGCCTGGAGAAATTCAACCCGCTCGCCGACTGGACCGAGGCCGAGGTCTGGGACTACCTCCGCGCCAACCGCGTGCCCTACAACCGCCTCTACGACCAGGGCTACCGCTCGATCGGCTGCGCCCCCTGCACGCGCCCGGTGCTGCCGGGCGAAGATTTGCGCGCGGGGCGCTGGTGGTGGGAGCTCGCCGGAAAGAAAGAGTGCGGCCTTCACGGAATTCGGGGGCCGAGCCCGACTTCGTGGCGCGCTGACGCGCGCACAGAAGTCGGGCTCTGACCCCCAATTCCGGGGCGCCTCCGAGGAAAGGC
>CAZJJC010000310.1:0-10321 GCA_964546195.1 uncultured Enterobacteriaceae bacterium
GCGCCACGCGCGGCAGCTTCTCGGGCCCGATCACGATGAGCGCGACCAGGCCGATGATCATCAGCTCGGTGAAGGCTATGTCGAACATGGGCGGCCGGAGAACAAAAAGGCGCCCGCCGGGGCGCCTTTCATGGCCATCGGGCTGCGGCCCCGATCAGGCCTTGTGCTCGGACTTGCTCTTCACTTCGCCCTCCACCGTCTTGCCGGTGACCTGCGGGGAAGCGGCGCCGTCGGCCGGCTTGTCGCCGCCCTCGCGCATCCCGTCCTTGAAGCCGCGCACCGCGCCGCCGAGATCCGCGCCCATGTTGCGCAGCTTCTTGGTGCCGAAAATCAGCATCACGATCACAAGGACGATCAGCCAGTGCCAGATGCTGAACGAGCCCATATCTATCTCCTATTTACCGCGCTGGTAGTTGCGTTGCAGCATCGGGCCGAGAGGCTCCGGCCCGCCCAGGACGTGCATGTGGACATGATACACCTCCTGATGCCCCACCCGCCCGGTGTTGATGATGGTGCGGAATCCCTCGCCGGCGCCGGCCTTGCGTGCCAGTTCGCCCACGAGCGCCAGCATGCGCCCGAGCGCCTGGTGCTGGCTCATGCCGGCTTCGTAGAGCGAAGGCACATGCTCCTTCGGGATCAGCAGGAAGTGGACCGGCGCCTGCGGACGCACGTCGTGGAACGCGAGCACGTGCTCGTCCTCGTGGAGCTTGTTCGCCGGGATCTCGCCGCGCACGATCTTGCAGAAAATGCAATTGGGATCACCGCCTCGGATCGCTGTCATGCTTCCTCGCGGCTTTCTCGTCCAATCCTGAAATCCCCTCGCGGCGGTGCAGCTCGGCGAGCACGTCGCCCGGCCCGAGGCCATGGCGCGCGAGCAGGATCATGCAATGGAACCACAGGTCGGCGATTTCGCGCACCAGATGCAGGGGCTCGCCGCTCTTCGCCGCGAGCACGGTTTCGGTGGCTTCCTCGCCGATCTTCTTCAGTACGTCGTCTTCCCCGCGCGCGAGGAGGCGCGCGACGTAGGATTTGTCCGTGTCGCCGCCCCTGCGTTCCTCGATGATGGCGGCGATGCGTTCCAGCGTCTCTGCCAGGCCCTGTTTCATCGCTTGTAGATGAGCGAAGGATCCTTGAGCACCGGATCGATCGTCACCCACCTCCCTTCCTCGAGTTTGCGGAAAAAGCAGCTTTCGCGGCCGGTGTGGCAGGCGATGCCGCCGAGCTGCTCCACTTTCAGGAGCACCGCGTCGGCATCGCAGTCCAGGCGCAGCTCGAGCAGCTTCTGCACATGGCCGGATTCCTCGCCCTTGCGCCACAGCCGGTTGCGCGCGCGCGACCAGTAGACCGCCTCCTTGCGCTCCACGGTCTGCTTCAGGGCTTCGCGGTTCATCCAGGCGACCATGAGGATCCGCCCGGAGGAAGCATCCTGGGCAACCGCCGTGATCAAGCCGTCCTTGTCCCAGGGAATTTCGTCGACAAAGCTCATGGGATCGAATTGGACCTCAAAGGCGCACCTCGATGCCGCGCGAGCGCATGTGCTCCTTCGCCTGGCGCACGGTGAACTCGCCGAAGTGGAACACGCTCGCGGCGAGCACCGCGTCGGCGCGGCCCTCGAGCACGCCGTCGGCGAGGTGCTCGGGCGCGCCGACCCCGCCGGAGGCGATGACCGGCACGCCGACCGCCTGCGCCACCGCGCGCGTGAGCGCGAGATCGAAGCCCTCGCGCGTGCCGTCGCGGTCCATGCTGGTGAGCAGGATCTCTCCCGCGCCGGCGGCTTCCATGCGCCGCGCCCAGTCCACCGCGTCGAGGCCGGTGGGCCTGCGCCCGCCGTGAGTGAAGACTTCCCAGGAAGAACCCCTCGCCTTGGCATCGATCGCCACCACGATGCACTGGCAGCCGACGAGCTGCGCGGCTTCACGCACGAGCTCCGGATCCTGCACCGCCGCAGTGTTGATCGATACCTTGTCGGCGCCGGCGTTGAGCAGGCGGCGCACGTCCTGCACTTTGCGCACGCCGCCGCCCACGGTGAGCGGGATGAACACGCGCGAGGCCACGGCCTCGATCACATGCAGGAGGATGTCGCGCTCGTCCGAGCTCGCCGTGATGTCCAGGAAAGCGAGCTCGTCGGCGCCCTCGCCGTCGTAGCGCGCGGCGATCTCCACCGGGTCGCCCGCGTCGCGCAGTGCGACGAAGTTCACGCCCTTCACCACCCGCCCGGCGGTCACGTCGAGGCAAGGGATCACCCGCTTTGCTAAAGGCAAATTGTTATCCTCCCAAAGGCATCTCAAACCTTCCCGAGCGTCTTGTCGGCGGCGGCCTGCGCCGCTTTCAGGTCGAGCTTGCCTTCGTACAGCGCGCGCCCGGCGATAACGCCGATGATGCCCTCGGGCACCAGCCTCGCGCAGATCGCCTGCACGTCCTGGACGCTGTTCAGTCCGCCCGAGGCGATGAGCGGCGTCTTGAGCGCCTGCGCGAGCTTGAGCGTGGCCTCGATGTTGATGCCGCCCATCATGCCGTCGCGGCCGATGTCGGTGTAGATGATCGACTCGACGCCGTACTCCTCGAACTTCTTCGCGAGATCCACCACGTCGTGCCCGGTCATCTTCGACCAGCCTTCCACCGCGACCCTGCCGTCCCTCGCGTCCAGCCCGGCGATCACGTGGCCGGGGAAGGCGTAGCAGGCGTCGGACAGGAAGCCGGGATTCTTGACCGCGGCGGTGCCGATGATGACGTAGGTCACGCCGGCATCGATGTAGGCCTCGATGGCGTCCAGGTCGCGGATGCCGCCGCCGAGCTGGATCGGCGTCTTGTCGCCCACCGCGGCGATCATTTCGCGGATCACCTTGTCGTTCTTCGGCCGGCCGGCGATGGCGCCGTTCAGGTCCACCACGTGCAGGCGGCGCGCGCCCTGCGCCGCCCAGTGCTTCGCCATCGCCACCGGGTCGTCGGAGAACACGGTGGCGCTGCTCATGTCGCCCTGCTTCAGGCGCACGCAGCGCCCGTCCTTCAGGTCGATTGCAGGGATGATGAGCACATCAAGGTCGCCAGCGCACGAAGTTGGAGAGTAGCTGCAGGCCGGCGGACTGGCTTTTTTCGGGATGGAACTGGACGGCAAAAATATTATCCCGTGCCACCGCGCAGGTAAAGGGCCTGCCGTAGAGCGCGGTGCCCGCGGTCAGCCCGGCGTCGCGCGGCGCGGGGTAATAGCTGTGCACGAAATAGAACCGGCTGCGGTCGGGGATCTGCGCCCACAGCGCGTGCGGGCGCGTCTGGGCGACGTCGTTCCAGCCGATGTGCGGCACCTTGAGCCCGGGCACCCGGAAGCGCGGCACCTCGCCCGCGAGCACGCCCAGGCCCGGGGTGTCGCCCTCCTCGCCGTGCTCGAACAGCATCTGCAGGCCGATGCAGATGCCCAGGAACGGCTTGCCGCGCGCGGCTTCCAGCACCGCCTCGCGCGCGCCGCTCTCGCCGAGCTGGCGCATGCAGTCCGGCATCGCGCCTTGACCAGGGACAACGACCCTCTCCGCCTCGGCAATACGCTGAGCATCCCGTGTAACGACTACGTCGGCCTGCGGGGCGACATGCTCGATGGCCTTGGAGACCGAGCGCAGGTTGCCCATGCCGTAATCGACCACCGCGATGATCAATTACAGCGAGCCTTTGGTCGAGGGCACGCTGCCGGCGGCACGCGCATCGGGCTCGGCCGCCATGCGCAGCGCGCGCGCGAAGGCCTTGAACATGGTCTCGCACTGGTGATGCGCGTTGTCGCCGCGCAGGTTGTCGATGTGCAGGGTCACCTGCGCATGGTTGGCGAAGCCCTGGAAGAACTCGTGCACCAGGTCGACGTCGAACTCGCCGATCAGCGCGCGGGTGAACTTCACGTGGTACTCCAGGCCCGGCCGGCCGGAGAAGTCGATCACCACGCGCGACAGCGCCTCGTCCAGGGGCACGTAGGCGTGGCCGAAGCGGCGCACGCCGGACTTGTCGCCGATCGCCTTGGCGAACGCCTGGCCCAGCGTGATGCCGATATCCTCCACCGTGTGGTGGCCGTCGATGTGCAGGTCGCCCTTCGCCTCGATGTCGAGGTCGAGCATGCCGTGGCGCGCGACCTGGTCGAGCATATGCTCCAGGAACGGCACGCCGGTGGACAGGCGCGCGGCGCCGCTGCCATCCAGGTTCAGCTTGACCCGGATCTGCGTTTCTTTCGTGTTTCTGACGGCTTCGGCCTGTCTCATCACCACACCTTCATAAGGCTTCGCGCAGGGCGGTGAGCAGTATACGGTTTTCGTCCGGCGTGCCGACGGTGACGCGCAGGCAGCCCTCCAGGCCGGGGTGCAGGTTGCGCACCAGGACGCCCTGGCGCTTCAGCCCCTCGAAGGCCGCATCGGCATCGGGCACGCGGACGAGAAAGAAGTTCGCTTGCGAGGGAAACACCGTAATGCTCCCGAGGGAAGAAAGGGCCTCGCCGAGCTTTCCCCGCTCGGCGCGGATCTGCGCCGCCTGCGCTTCCAGCACCTCCAGGTGCTCGAGCATGAAAAGCGCCGCCGCCTGCGTCAGCGCGTTCACGTTGTAGGCCTGCCGGACCTTGTTGAACTCGGCGATCCACTCGGGCCGCCCGGCGAGATAGCCCAGCCGGATGCCCGCCAGGCCCAGCTTGGAGACCGTGCGCAGCACCACCAGGTTCGGAAACTCCCTCAGCCTTCCCATAAAAGTCTTTTCCGCAAACACGTGGTAGGCCTCGTCGATCACCACGAGGCCTTCGCTCGCCTGGATGACCTTCAGGATATCTTCCTCGGGATACAGCACGCCGGTGGGATTGTTCGGGTAGGCGATGAACACGAGCGCCGGGCGCTCGGCCTTCACGCGCGCGATGAAGGCGTCGGCGTCGAAGGAGAAATCCGAGCGCAGCGGCACGGCGAGCGCCCGCATGCCGGAAAAGGCGGCGTTCATCGGGTACATCACGAAAGTGGGCGCGGGATACATCATCGCGGCGCCCGGGCGCGCCAGCGCGAGCGTCACCATCTGGATGAGGTCGTCCGAGCCGTTGCCCAGCAAAAGCTCCATGCCTTGCGGCACGCCCATCTTGCGGGCGATAAGCGCGCGCAGCTCCCGGCCGGTGGGCTCCGGGTAGCGGTTCAGGTCGACGCGCGAAAGCACGCCGGCCAGCTCGCGCCGCAGGGCTTGCGGCAGGCAATACGGATTCTCCATCGCGTCGAGCTTGACCATGCCCTTCGCCTCGGCGACTGCGTAGGCCTTCAACGCCAGGATCTCGGGCCGCACGAGCCTGTCGGGGGTCATTCGAAGCGCATCCCGGCGGCGCGGGCGTGGGCGCCCAGGCCCTCGCCCTGCGCCAGCACGCAGGAGATCTTCCCGAGGGACTTTGCCCCCGCTTCGGATATCTCGATGATGCTCGTGCGCTTCTGGAAATCGTACACGCCCAACGGCGACGAAAAGCGCGCGGTCCCGGAGGTGGGGAGCACGTGGTTCGGCCCGGCGCAGTAATCGCCGATGGCCTCCGAGCTCCAGCGGCCGAGGAAGATCGCCCCCGCGTTGGCGAGCAGCGGCAGCCAGGCCTGCGGGTCCTCCACCGAGAGCTCGAGGTGCTCGGGCGCGATGCGGCTGGCGAGCGCGCAGGCCTCCTCGAGGTCGCGCGTCTCGATCAGCGCGCCGCGCGCTTCGAGCGATGCCTCGATGGTTGTTCGACGCGACATTTCACCGACCAAACGTCTGATAGAGGACTCCACTTCATCCAGGTGCCTCTTGTCCGGAGAAAGCAGGATCGCTTGCGCGGATTCGTCGTGCTCGGCCTGCGAGAAAAGGTCCATCGCCACCCAGTCGGCGGGCGTGCGCCCGTCCGAGATCACCAGGATCTCGGAGGGCCCGGCCAGCATGTCGATGCCCACCTGGCCGAACACCTGCCGCTTGGCCTCGGCGACATAGACGTTGCCCGGGCCGACGATCTTGTCCACGCGCGGCAGCGACTGCGTGCCGTAGGCGAGCGCGGCCACGGCCTGCGCGCCGCCGATCGCGATCACGCGGTCCACCCCGGCGAGCGCCGCGGCCGCAAGCACCAGCTCGTTCGGATTGGGGCACACCATGACGAGCTCGCGCACCCCGGCGACCCTGGCCGGCACGGCATTCATCAGCACCGAGGACGGATAAGCGGCCTTGCCGCCGGGCACGTACAGGCCGACGCGCTCGAGGGGCGTGACGCGCTGGCCGAGCCGCGTGCCGTCGGCCTCGGTGTATTCCCAGGATTTTTGCAGCTGCTTTTCGTGAAAGCTCCTGATTCTTTCGTGCGCCCGGCGCAGCGCGTCGGCCTGCTGCGCCGGGATCGAGGTCCTGGAGAAGTCCCTTTCCAGCTCGGCAACGGCACGCGCGGCTACCTTGTCGAATCGCTCGGTGTACTCGAGCACGGCGGCGTCGCCGCGCGCGCGCACATCCGAAAGGATGGCGCGCACGGCCGCCTCGACCGCGGGATCCTGCGCCGCCTCGAAGCGGGTCAGCGCGCCGAGCTCGCCCGCGAAGCCCGCATCGCGCGTCGAAAGCCGCCGCAGCTTCATCGGGCGGCCGCCTTGGCGAAGGCATCGATCAGCGGCTGCAGCGCGGCGCGCCGGGTCTTGAGCGCCGCCTGGTTGACGATCAGGCGCGCCGATACCGGCATGACCTCCTCCACCGCCACCAGATCGTTCGCCTTCAGCGTGCCGCCGGTGGCCACCAGGTCGACGATCGCGTCGGCGAGACCCACGAGCGGGGCGAGCTCCATCGAGCCGTAAAGGCGGATGAGATCGAGGTGCACGCCCTTGGCGGCGAAGTGCTCGCGCGTGGTGGTCACGTACTTGGTGGCCACGCGCAGGCGGGCGCCCTGGCGCACGGCGCCTTCGTAGTCGAAGCCCTTGCGCACCGCCACCACCATGCGGCAGGCCGCGATGGCCAGGTCGAGGGGCTGGTAGAGGCCCTCGCCGCCGTGCTCGACGAGCACGTCGCGCCCCGCGATGCCGAGATCCGCGCCGCCGTGCTGGACGTAGGTCGGCGTGTCGGAGGCGCGCACCACGATCAGCCGCACGTCGGGGCGCTGGGTGCCGATGACGAGCTTGCGCGAAGCGCCGTTGTCCTGCGGCGCGATGCCGGCGCGCGCGAGCAGCGGCAGGCTCTCGTCGAAGATGCGCCCCTTGGAAAGCGCGATGCTGATCTGGGCCATGGACCGAATCTACTTTATCCGCTCGATGCGCGCGCCGAGCGCGCCGAGCTTCTTTTCCAGCGCCTCGTAGCCGCGGTCGAGGTGGTAGATGCGCTCGATGAGCGTCTGGCCCTCGGCGACCAGGCCGGCGATCACCAGCCCCGCCGAGGCGCGCAGGTCGGTCGCCATCACGCTCGCGCCCTGCAGGCGCTCCACGCCCTTCACCACCGCGCTGTTGCCCTGGATGGCGATGTCCGCGCCGAGCCGCTGCAGCTCGAGGGCGTGCATGAAGCGGTTTTCGAAGATGGTCTCCGTGATCACCGCGGTGCCGCGTGCCACGGTGGCGAGCGCCATGAACTGCGCCTGCATGTCGGTGGCAAAGCCCGGATAGGGGGCGGTGCGCACGCTGACCGCGCCGGGCCGCCGGGCCATTTCGATCTCGATGCCGTGGGCCCCGCTTTTGATGAGCGCGCCGGCCTCGCGCAGTTTCTCCAGGGAGGCATCCAGCGAATCGGGCGCGGCGCCGGTAAGCCGCACCTTGCCGCCGCACGCGGCCGTGGCGGCGAGGTAGGTGCCGGTCTCGATGCGGTCGGGCATGACGCGATGCGCCGCGCCGCCGAGCGCGGCCACGCCCTCGATGCGGATCACGCTGCCGCCGGCGCCCTCGATCTTCGCCCCCATGGCGCCGAGGCAGCGGGCGAGGTCGACGACCTCGGGCTCGCGCGCGGCGTTCTCCAGAAGCGTGGTGCCCTGCGCGAGCACCGCCGCCATCATCAGGTTCTCGGTGCCGGTCACCGTGACCATGTCCATCACGATGCGCGCGCCCTCCAGCCGCTCGGCGGCGGCATGCATGTAGCCGTGCTCGATCGTGATCCGGGCGCCCATCGCCTGCAGGCCCTTCACGTGCTGGTCCACCGGCCGCAGGCCGATGGCGCAGCCCCCCGGCAGCGAGACCCGGGCGCGGCCGCAGCGCGCGAGCAGCGGCCCGAGCACCAGCACCGAGGCGCGCATGGTCTTCACCAGCTCGTAGGGCGCAGTGGGGTCCTTGATGTCTTGCGCGTTCAAAACGAACTCGTTCTGTGAAGGGCGTTCGACCTGCACCCCCATGCGGGCGAGGAGCTTCGCCAGGGTGGCGACGTCCATGAGGCGCGGCACGTTGCTCAAGCTGAGCGGCCTGGCGGTGAGCAGCGCCGCGCACATGATCGGCAGCGCCGCGTTCTTCGCGCCGGACACCGCGATCTCGCCCTCCAGCGGCCGGCCGCCGGTGATGCGCAGCTTATCCACCGGCTTTCCACTCCTCCGGGGTCAGCGTGCGCATCGACAGCGCGTGGATCTCCTCGCGCATGCGCTCGCCCAGCGCGGCGTACACCAGCTGGTGGCGCTGCACGCGGCCGCGGCCGGCGAACTCGCCCGAGACCACCAGCGCCTGGAAATGCTGCCCGTCGCCCTGCACCTGGACGTGCTCGCAGGCGATCCCGCGCTCGATGCCCGCCTTGACGCTTTCCGCAGTGACCATCAGCTTGACGCTGTTACCGGAAGCAAACCCTCTACGCCGTAGAGGCGGGCGATCGTCTGCAGCGATTCGGGCAGGTTGGCAAAGGCGAGCTCGCCGCCGCGGCCCGCCGCGTCGCGCATCCAGGCGAGCATCAGCGCGAGCAGCGACGAATCCATCTCGGTGATCTCGCCCAGGTCGACGGTGCGCACCCCCTCCTCGATATGGCGCCGGCCCTCCTCGAGAATCGCGGCGACGTTGTGGAGCGTGACCGGGCCGCTCACCAGGATGCGGCGTCCTTCGCGGCGGATCATTTCCCGTCGAGCGAGCGGTTTTTCGCCTGCATGTTCTTGAGCAGCCCTTCCACGCCCGCCTCGCGCACCGTGTGGTTGAACTCGGTGCGGTAGTTCGCCACCAGGCTCACCCCGCCGATCATCACGTCGTACACCTTCCAGCCGCCGGGGGTCTTCTCCATGCTGTAGTCGATCGGCACCGGCTGCGCGCCCGACTGGATGACGCGCACCTGCACCGTGACGTCGGTGTCGGTGGGCTTCGCGCGCAGGGGCCGGTAGTCGAAGCGCTGCTCGCTGTAGGCGGCGAGCGCGCTCGCCCAGGTGCGCACCAGCAGGGTCTTGAACTCCGCGATCAGGCGCTTCTTCTGCTCAGGCGTGGCCTTGTTCCAGCTCTGGCCCATGGCGAGCGCGGTCATCGCCTGGAAGCTGAAGTGCGGCAGCACCTTCGCCTCGATCACCTCGATCAGCTTGGCGCGGTCGCCGGAGCGGATCTCCGTGTTCCGGGCGATGAGCTCGACCACCTCGGAGGTGACGTTCTTCACCAGGATGTCGGGCGCCAGCTCCTGCGCCAGCACGGCGCCGGCCAGGAGCAGTCCCATAAGGCAGCTAGCGGTTGATCGGCGCATCGTCGTCGTAGCGCTCGCGCGGCGCCCGGCCATCATAGACCAGGCTGCGGCGGCGCTGGAAGTAGGCGTCGCGCTGGAACACGTACTTGTCGAGCGCCGCCTGCTCGAGGATGCGGCTCGCTTCGAGCAGATCGGCGCGCACCCCGACGAGCCGCAGCAGCGCGAGGGAATTGCGCAGGCGGATGGGGCGCAACTCGCCCAGCGGGTCGGTATAGTAATCCAGCGCCGTGCCGACGCCGTCGCGCACGCTGCTCGAGCCGAGGATCGGAAGCACCAGGTAGGGCCCTTGGCCGATGCCCCACCAGCCGAAGGTCTGGCCGAAGTCCTCGTTGTGCTTCTCGATGCCCATGTCGGAGGCCACGTCGTGGATGCCGAAGACCCCCAGGGTGGTGTTGAAGGCGACGCGCGCGAAGTCCTCGAAGCCCTCGAAGAACTTGCCCTGCAGCACGTTGTTCGCGCCGATGAACACGTCGCCGATGTTGGAGAAGAAGTTGCGCACGCGGTCGCGGATCTCGCTGTGCACCACGTCGCGGTAGGCGGTGGCGACCGGCGTGGCCACCGCCTCGTCCACCACTTCGTTGAACCGGTACACGCCGCGGTTGAAGCCCTCGAACGGGTCGCGCGGATCAGCGCCATCGGTCGTTGCACATCCTGCCAATGGAAGAAATGCCATTATCAAGATTCCAAAGCGCGTCACTTCTTCTCCGGCTCCTTCGCTTCGGCCGCCTTG
>CAZJJC010000311.1:0-1697 GCA_964546195.1 uncultured Enterobacteriaceae bacterium
GCCGCCCCACTTTTCGATGTCGTTGATGCTGAAGCCGTGCGCCTTCATCACCTCGTAGGGGCCGCCGATGGTGGTCTGCGGGTTGTCCGGCCGGTTGATGGCGAGGCGCATGCGCGGCTTCTTGCTTGCGATGTCGGACCAGGACTTGATGCCGTTCGCGTCGGCCCACTCCTTGGTCATCAGGAAGTGGATGAACTGGTTGTCGTAGAGCTGCATCACGTAGCTGAACTTGCCCTTCAGCGGCTCCTTGAAGGGAAAGTCGCCCTCGTTGGCGAGGCGGATCTCGGTGCCGGTGGCGGTGGCGGTGAAATCGGCCTGCTGGGTGGCGATCGCGAGCACGCCGCCGCCCGGCGAGTTCGGCTTGAAGGACACCGCCGAGCCGGGATACGCGTCGCGCACCACCGCGTTCAGGCCTTCGACCATGGTGCGCGGGTAGCCGCTGGGGGTCGCGCCGGTGACGGTGGCGTTGACCGGCTGCTTGTCGTTGAAATCCGCCAGGGCCGGCATTGCGGCCATCAAGGCGGCGCTGATTGCCATGCGTGCAACTTTCATGAAGCTACCTCCTCCGTTTGCTTGACTGTTTGCGTTTCGCTTTTTTGGCCTTGCCCGGCTTCTTCCTGGCCTTGGGCTTCGCCTTCGCCTTGGCCTTCTTTGCCGGCTTGATTTTCCGCGGCTTCTCGTCCGGTGCAGGGAATTTCAGGATGGCATTCCTGAAGAGCTGCACCACCCCCAGCACCGCGGCCGCCTGCGTGGGATACAGCGCCTCGGTGCGCACCAGCAGCTCGCCTTCGTTCTCGGGGTGGTACATCTCGGCCAGGTACTTGCCGCTCGCCAGGTCCAGCACGAACTCGACGCGAAAATGGGCCATGGCCATTATCATGGCACAGATGCCATTGCCGAAAGCCATGCGGGCGGTCGAGATCGCGCGCCCCGGCGGGCCCGAAGTGCTGCGGCCGGCCGAGCGCCCGGTGCCCGCGCCCAAGGCGAACGAGATCCTCATCAGGGTCGCCGCGGCGGGCGTGAACCGGCCCGACGTACTGCAGCGCTCGGGCAATTACCCGGTGCCGCCCGACGCCTCCGATCTGCCGGGCCTGGAGGTGGCGGGGGAGGTCGTGCAAACCGGGTCAAGTGCTTCTCTCTGGAACAAAGGCGACAAGGTGTGCGCCCTGGTCCACGGCGGCGGCTACGCCGAATACTGCGTCGCGCCCGAAGTGCAGGCACTGCCGGTGCCCAAGGGCCTTTCGCTCACCGAGGCGGCGTCGCTGCCGGAAACCTTCTTCACCGTCTGGGGCAACGTGTACGACCGCGGCAGGCTCGCACCCGGCGAATCGCTGCTGGTGCAGGGCGGCAGCTCGGGCATCGGCGTCACCGCGATCCAGATGGCCGCGGCCACCGGCAACCGCGTGTTCGCCACTGCCGGCTCGGACGAGAAATGCGCCGCCTGCCTGCGCCTGGGGGCCGAGAAGGCGATCAACTACCGCACGCAGGATTTCGCCGCCGAGATCAAGGCCGCCACCGGCGGCAAAGGCGTCGACGTGATCCTCGACATGGTCGGAGGCGACTACGTGCCGCGGGAATTGAAGTGCCTCGCCGACGAAGGGCGCCTGGTGTTCATCGCCTTCCTGCGCGGCCCCAAGACCGAGCTCGACATCAACGAGGTCATGCGCCGGCGCCTGGTGATCACCGGCTCGACGCTG
>CAZJJC010000312.1:0-2501 GCA_964546195.1 uncultured Enterobacteriaceae bacterium
GACACGAAGCGGCCGATGGGCCCGGCCGCCACCATCATCAGGAGCACCGACGCGACGACGGCGGCCACCATGACCGGAATTTCCTTCACCATGCCGACCGCCGTGATGATCGAGTCGAGCGAAAACACCAGGTCAATGATCATGATCTGCAGCAGGATGCCGGCAAAGGTGCCTGCCACACGCCGTTCTCCTTCTTCGTTCCCGCCTTCCATCAGGCCGTGGATCTCGCCGGTGGCTTTCCACAGCAGGAACACGCCGCCGGCGATGAGGATCAGGTCGCGGCCCGAGATGTCCTCTCCCAGCACGCTGAACAGCGGCGCCGTGAGTCCCACCAGCCATGCGAGCACCAGCAGCAGCGCGATGCGCATGAACATCGCCAGCCCGAGGCCCAGGCGGCGCATGAACTCGCGCCGCTCGGGCGGCAGGCGATCGACCAGGATGGAGATGAAGATGATGTTGTCGATGCCGAGCACCAGCTCGAGCGCGGTGAGCGTGAAAAAGGCGATCCAGGCCTGGGGATCGAGCAGCAGTTCCATGGGGTTGCCGAGGATATAGAATCCGGGACCGGTTCAGGGAGGAAAAAGAAGATGGAAAGTCTTGGCGACGCGATCGTCGTCTTTCTGATCAGTGCAGCGTTCGTGGTTGCCGCAGGCGTCGGGCTCGCCCGCTTCGGCGACGACATCGCGGACGTCACCGGCTGGGGCAAGTTATGGGTGGGGACGCTGCTCGTGGGCATCGCCACCTCGCTGCCCGAGGTGGTGGTGAACATCTCGGCGGTGGCGCTGGAGAAGAACCCGGGGCTTGCGCTGGGCAACGTGTTCGGCGCCGATATGATCAACATTTTCGTCATCGCCGTCGTCGGCCTGATATTCGGCGTGCAGAACCTTTTCGGCAACCAGGGTCGCGACACCGAGCTGCTGATCTTTACGGGGCTGGGGCTGGTGGCGCTGGCGCTCGTGTTCGGCGCCTTCGGCGACGTGAAGCTGCTCGGGCCGGTCAGCCTCGGCGGGCTGCTCATCGGCATCGGCTACGTCTATGGCATGCGACGGGTGTACACGGCCGGGCAGACCGATATGGACCTGGAGGACATCCGGCCCCCCACGGGGAACGCGCGCAAGGCCTGGATCGGTTTCGGCGTGTCCGCGCTGGTGGTCATCGTCGCCGGCCGCTTCCTGGCCGGCAGCGCCGACGCCATCGCCGAGGCCTCCGGCATCAGCGCGAGCTTCATCGGCGTGCTGCTGGTGTCGATCGTCACCACCCTGCCGGAAGGCTCGGTCACCGTGGCGGCCAGCCTGCGCAAGTCCTATGGCATCGCCATGGGCAACGTCTACGGCAGCTGCGCGTTCAACGTGACCATCGTCTGCATCGCCGATTTCTTCCATCCCCAGCCGCTGCTGCGCGAAATGGAGGCCGCGCATTTCGCGGCCGCCATTGCGGCCTTCACGCTGATGGCCATGGGTTACTTGCTGTTCAAGTCCTTCCAGTCGCCGACCTACGCGGGCGCCCGCATCCTGGCTCCGGCGATTCCGGTGGTCTACGTCGCCGCGCTGTTCGTCGTGTACACGCTTGGCCAGCAGTAGCGTTATACATTCTTGACGGTGGTCAAGGCCGGCCGTCTTGAGGGAGAATCACAATCCTGCAGGCAGCGCCGCGGCGGAATGGCGCGCCCAGGCGAGGGTAACCAACGAGGAGGAGTCATGAAGACCAGGTTCAGTACCACCCTAGGCGCCGCGGTCGCAGCGGCCTTTATTGCGCTGCCGCATGCCGTGCACGCATGGGAGCCGACCCGGAACGTCGAGTTCATCATTCCGGCCGGCACCGGCGGCGGCGCCGACCAGATGGCGCGCGCCATCCAGGGCATCGTCGCCAAGCACAACCTCGCCAAGGTGGCGATCCTGCCGATCAACAAGTCCGGCGGCGCCGGCGCCGAGGGCTTCCTCGACGTGAAGAATTCGCCGGGCGAGCCGCACAAGATCATCATCACGCTGTCGAATCTCTTCACCACGCCGCTCGCCACCAACACGCCGTTCAACTGGCGCGACCTGACGCCGGTGCAGATGCTGGCGCTGGACAACTTCGTGCTGTGGGTACAGGAAGGCACGCCCTACAAGACGGCCAAGGACTACGTCGCGGCGGCGAAGGCGGCCGGCCCGGGCAAGTTCCGCATGGCGGGTACCGGCGCCAAGCAGGAGGACCAGATCATCACAGTGGCGATCGAAGAGGCCACCGGTGTGAAGTTCACCTACATTCCGTTCAAGGGCGGCGGCGCGGTGGCGACCCAGCTGGTGGGCGGGCACGTCAACTCGACGGTCAACAATCCCATCGAGGCCGTGGCGCAGTGGCGCGGCGGCAAGCTCAAGCCGCTGTGCGTCTTCGAGAACAAGCGCATGCCGTACACGGCGAAGGTGACCGACAAGATGTCCTGGGCCGACATTCCCACCTGCAAGCAGTCCGGCCTCGACATCGACTACCTGATGCTGCGCGGCATCTTCATGCCGGCG
>CAZJJC010000313.1:0-4756 GCA_964546195.1 uncultured Enterobacteriaceae bacterium
ACGCTGACCGGGCTCGAGCTCGCCGGCGAGTTCGGCGTGCGCTTCGCGCAGATCGCCAGCGGCGTGCTCGCCGGCATGGCCGACGTGCTTCAGAACGAGAAAATGCAGAACGAGAAAATGCAGGACGAGAAAATGCAGGACGAGAAAATGCAGGACCAGAAGAAAAGCAAGTAGTCGCGCATGTTGCGCGAGTCCCTTGGCCTGATGCGGGAGCTGCCGCGGCTGCAGGAGATCGCCACGGTCTTCATCCGTCACGGCCTGGGCGAGTTCGTGCAGCGCATCGGCGTCGCCGGCGTGCTGGAGCGCGCCGGCCGCATCGTTCACTGGGGCGCGGCAAGCGAGTCGGTCAAGCTCGATCCGGCGCAGCGCCTGCGCCTGGCGCTCGAGGAGCTCGGCCCGAGCTTCGTCAAGCTCGGCCAGCTCATGGCGACGCGCGTCGATCTGTTCCCGCCGCGCTGGATCGCGGAGCTCGAGAAGCTGCACGCCGAGGTGCCGCCGGTGGCGTTCGAAGCGCTGCTGCCCGAGTTGGAGCGCGCGCTCGGCCGCTCGCCGTTCGAGGTGTTCCGCGACATCGAGACCCGGGCGCAGGCGGCGGCTTCCAGCGCCCAGGTGCACCGCGCGAAGCTGCAGGACGGCACGGCCGTGGTGCTCAAGGTCAGGCGTCCAGGGGTGCGCGCGTCGATCGACGCCGACCTGCGCCTGTTGCGGCGCGTGGCCGGGCTGATCGAGGCCGAGATCCCCGAAGCGCGGCGCTACCGTCCCACCGAGATCGCCGACCAGTTCGCCCGCTCGCTCGAGCGTGAGGCCGACTTCGCCACCGAGACGCGCAACATCGAGCGCTTCGCGAAGAACTTCGCGGGCGACCCGCACATCGTCATCCCGCGCATCTATCCCGAGTGGACCAGCGACACGCTGCTGGTGCAGGCGCATGTCGAAGGCATCCCCGCTACCGACATGGCGGCGGTCGAGGCGGCCGGCCTCGACCGCAAACGGCGCGCCCCGCGCGGCGTCGATGCGGTCCGGAAGATGATACTGAGCGACGGCGTCTTCCATGCCGACCCGCATCCGGGCAACGTGTTCTACCTGCCGGGCAACCGCATCGTGATCATCGACTTCGGCATGGTGGGGCGCCTGTCGCCGCAGCGCCGCCGGCAGGTCGTCGATCTGCTCGCGGGGCTCGCGCGCATGGCCGAGGAGCCGATGCTCGACGTGCTGCTCGACTGGTCGGACGACGCCCGCGTCGACGAGGAGAAGCTGGCCGCCGACGTGAACGAGCTGGTGTTCGATTTCGAGGGCATGCCGCTGAAGGACATCCGCATCGGCGCGGTGATCCGGCAGTTCGCCGCCATCCTGCGCGAGCACTCGATCGTGCTGCCGGCGGATCTTTCGCTGATGTTCAAGGCGCTCATCACGCTCGAGGGCCTGGGCCGCCAGTACGACCCAGAGTTCCACATCGTCGGCCACCTGACGCCGCTGGTGCGCAAGGCGCTCGCCGAGCGCTACGCGCCCGCGCAGCTCGTGCGGCGCGGGCGCGGCGCCCTGGGCGAGTTCTTCGACCTGGCGAGCAGCGTGCCGCGGGATTTCGCGCGGCTGCTGCGCGAAGCGCGGCGCGGCAAGGCGCGCGTGGACCTCGACCTGAAGCGGCTCGACAGCTTCGGCCGCCAGCTCGACCGCACGCTCGACCGCGTCACGATGGGCATCATGACGGCCTCGCTGGTGATCGGCTCGGCGATCGTGCTGACCGTCGAAGGTGGCCCGCGCCTGCTCGGCATTCCGGTGCTGCCGGTGCTCGGAATGCTCGGCTACGTGGTGGCTTTTCTCAACAGCGCCTGGATCATCTACGGGATCTGGCGCTCCGGCCGCGAATGAGGCTCAAGCCTTGCCGTCCCTCGGGATGAAGCGTAGCGCCACGCCGTTGTTGCACCAGCGCTCGCGGGTCGGCTCCGGGCCGTCGTCGAACAGGTGGCCGTGGTGCCCGCCGCAGCGCACGCAGTGGTACTCGGTGCGCGGGTAGATCAGGAAATAGTCCTTCTTCGTCTCGAACGCGCCCGGGATGCTGGTGAAAAAGCTCGGCCAGCCGGTTCCGGACTCGTATTTCATGGCCGAAGTGAACAGGGGCAGCCCGCAGCCCGCGCAGGCGAACACGCCGGGGCGCTTCTCGGCGTTGAGCGGGCTGGAACCGGCGCGCTCGGTGCCTTCGTCGCGCAGCACCTTGTAGGCCTCGGGGGGCAGGCGCTTCTTCCACTCGTCCTTGGAGAGCTTCAGCGGCTCCCCCGGCGAGGGCACGCTTGCCCCGGCGGGAAGCAGCGCCTTCCAGCTCTTCTGCAGCTCCTCGATGCCCTTCATGCCGGCGGGCGGCGCGGCGCGCGCCACCAGGGGCGCGGCCGCGAGCGTGAAGAGAAATTGGCGTCGTAGCATGGTTTCCTCATTGAATGCGCGTCCCGTTGGTCGGGCCAATGCCGGAAACCTAACACTCCGCGCCTACAGCGGGAAGTGCAGCCGGATGGAGATGCCGCTGCTCGGCACGGGCGCGCGGTAGACCGGCCGGGGCGGGGCGTAGTACACCCGGGGCGGCGGGGCGTAGTACACGCGCGGCCGCGGGGCGTAGTAAACGCGCGGCGGCGGCATGACCACTACCGGCCTGTGGTGCGAGTGGTGCTTCCAGTGAGGGTGGTGCGGGTGGCGGGGGTGCCGGTGGCCGCCGTCGGCAAACACGGGCGCGGCGATCATGAGGCCTGCCAGGGCGAGGATGAGTTTCTTGAGCATCGCAACCTCCTTGTTAAGGTGTCCCTATTTCACGCGCAGCCGGCCGAAGAGTGAACCGAGAAAGTGCAACATCTGTAACCGCATGTTAATTTGCGCGCCGAGGAGGAGCCTTATGTCACGCGTTGCAGTATTCGCCGTTCTTTCCCTGTTTTCGATGCTCGGGATCGGACAGGACGCCTATCCCTCCAAGCCGATTACGATGATCGTGCCGTTCCCGCCCGGGGGCGTCGCCGACATCGTCGGCCGGCCGCTGGCGGCGACCATGGAGAACACGCTCAGGCAGCCGGTGGTCATCGTGAACCGCACCGGCGCGGGCGGCGCGGTCGGCATGGCGGCGGCGGCCAAGTCGGCGCCCGACGGCTACACCATCCTGATGACGCTGTCGTCGATCTCGATCTTTCCGGTTTCCGACCGCATCAGCGGCAAGACGCCGCCGTACGAGCTGCGCGACTTCACGCCCATCGCGCTGGTCAGCGCCGATCCGACCGTGCTGGTGGTGCGCGCCGACGGGCCCTACAAGACCCTGAAGGAATTCGTGGAGTTCGCCAAGGCCAATCCGGGCAAGATCAACTACTCGTCCTCCGGCGTGTACGGCACGCTGCACGTGGCCATGGAGATCTTCGCCAACGCCGCCGGCATCAAGCTGTTCCACGTGCCCTACCAGGGCGGCGGGCCGGCGGTCACCGCGCTGCTCGGCGGCCAGGTCGAAGCCCTCGCCTCCGGGCCCGCGGCGGCGATCGGCCAGATCAAGGGCGGCAAGATGCGCGCCCTGGCGAGCTGGGGTACCGAGCGGCTGAAGCTGCTGCCCGAGATCCCCACGTTCAAGGAGCTCGGCTACGACGCCGAGTTCTACATCTGGTCGGGCGTGGTGGCGCCGGCCGGCACGCCGGCGCCGGTGCTCGGCCGGCTGCGCGAGGCGGTGCGCGAGGCGGCGAACTCGGCCGATTTCAGGAACGCGATGGACAAGGTGTCGACGCCGGTGAGCTATCTCGACGCGCCCGAGTTCCAGAAATACTGGGAGCGCGATGCCAAGCGCCTTGCCGCGGCCGTCGAGAAGATCGGAAAAGTAGAAGCGAAAAAGTGATCGGAGAGGAAATAGCGCCGGGCTATTTCCTCCGTTTCTGCAGCCGGGCGCGCTCCCGGGCCACCAGCACGCGCGGCACCGGGAACTGCTTCAGGGCTCCCGCGCGCCGCTCGAAGGGGTCGCGGCGCGTCACCTGCCTGAGCTGGCGCCCGTTCATCAGCTTGAAATGGCGCAGCTCGTCGAGCGCCTCGGCGACGTGCCAGGCGTGGCTTTCGCCGCTCACCCAGATCCCGGGGTCCACCCGCCGCAGGTCGTAGGGCAGCGAGTACTCGCGCAAGGTCTTGTGCTCCCGGCGGTTGCAGTACTCGTGGAAGTAGGACATCGCCAGCTCGCGCAGGCCGCTGTACACCGGGTCGCGCGAGCGCAGGAACACCCCGTTGGTCTTCGAGATCGCGCCCCAGCGGCCCTGGCGCCTGAAGAGCGCCACCACGTGGTCGAAGTCGCGCACCGCGCGCATGTCGAGCAGCAGCGGCGGCTCGCCATGCACCCAGAAGGCGCAGGCGGCGAGCATCGCCCCTTCGATGCAGTGCGCCTTGCGCGTGCGCAGCACCGCGCGCACCGTCTGGCAGGTCTCGCCGCGCTCCTCGAAGTTCTGGTCGAGCCGATAGACGAAATCCTGGATCTTGCGCGGCGTGTCCAGGCGCCGCAGCACGGCGAACTCGGCCTTCGTCAGGCCGAGGCGCTCGCGCCCCGCAAAGCGTTGCCGGTTCCCCATGGAGCGAAAAGTATAGGGAAAATTACAGCTGCAATAGTCGCTTTGGGACCCGGAGGTAGAATGCACGCCCTTCCGCCTCGCGCGGTGAAGGCCATGCGTTTGAAACATATCGCTTTGATTCCGGTTGTCCTGCTGCTGGCTGCCTGCGGCCCCGGCGGCAACGACACAGGCGGCAAGGGCCACGGCGGCCC
>CAZJJC010000314.1:0-4752 GCA_964546195.1 uncultured Enterobacteriaceae bacterium
GCCGCGTCGCCCGGCGTGAGCGTCGAGACGCTGTCGCGCTATGACGAGCGCGGTCCCGCATGGTACTGGAACACCATCCGCATGGGCGAACACACCGGCACGCACTTCGACGCGCCCATCCACTGGGTGTCGGGCAAGGACCTGCCGCACAACGCCACCGACAGCATTCCGCCCGAGCGCTTCATCGGCCCGGCCTGCGTGCTCGATTGCAGTGCCGAGGCTTCGAAGAATGCGGATTTCCTTCTCACAAGCGAATGGATCAAGCGTTGGGAAAAGCAGCACGGCCGCATCGCTCCCCGCTCCTGGGTCCTCATGCGCACCGACTGGTCGAAACGAACAGACCCGAGCGAGTACCAGAACTACGACGAGGAGGGCCAGCACACCCCCGGGCCCGACGTCGAGGCGGTGAAGTTCCTGGTGAACGAGCGCGACGTGCTCGGCTTCGGCACCGAGTCGATCGGCACCGACGCCGGCCAGGCCGCCCACCTGCGGCCGCCCTATCCCTGCCACTACTTCATGCACGGCGCCGGACGCTACGGGCTGCAGTGCCTCACCAATCTCGACGAGCTTCCGCCCACCGGCGCCGTCGTCGTCGCTGCCCCGTTGAAGATCCGCAACGGCAGCGGCAGTCCGTTGCGCGTCATTGCCTTACTGGAAACCCAATGACTTATCGAATCTGGTTCCAAGGCGCCACCGACCGCGTCCACATGGCGCCCTACATCGCCAGGGTGGAAGCCCACCTGAAGGCGATCCTCGACCCGCAGTTCACCGGCAGCTTCAACACCACCACGCCGCCGGCGACCACGACCCACGCCCTGACCGAGATGCGCATCGCCGCGAACTTCGTGCGCAACGCGGTCCAGGCCGAGCGCGAGGGCTACGACGCGGTGGCCATCACCCACTTCCAGGACGCCGGCCTCATGGAAGCCAAGTCGGCGGTCGGCATCCCGGTGCTTGGCCTCGGCGAGACCTCGCTCTACCACGCGTGCACGCTGGGCAGGAAGCTCGGCCTGGTCACCATCAATCCCGCCTTCGTGCCCTGGCACGAGGACCAGGTGATCCGCTACGGCCTGCAGCAGCGCGTGATCGGCGTGCGCGCGGTGGAGGCCACGGTGAGCGACTTCATCGACGCCTTCGCGAGCGAAGAGGCTTTCAAAAAGCTCGAGCCCAAATGGACGCGCGAATGCCGCATCCTGCTCGAGGCCGGCGCCGACGTGATCGTGCCCGCCGGCGGCCTGCCCATGATGCTCTACGCCGCGCAGCCCGGCGCGAGCATCGACGGCGCGCCCATCGTGAACGGCATCAGCGTGATCGCCAAGACCGCGGAGATCTTCGTCAAGCTGCGCACCTCGGTGAGCCGGCGCTCGAACTTCGCCAGGCCGCCCGACAAGGCGCTGCGCGAGTTCCTCGATCGATGAGCGGGCGCTGGGACCTGCTGGTCAAGAACGTGCGGGTGGTGCGTCCCGGGGCGAGCGCCGTCCAGGACGCGGACATCGCGATCCGCGGCGGGAAGTTTGCTTCGATCGCGCCTTCCCTGGATGTGAAGAATGCGAACTCGGTCTACGACGGCAAAGGCCGCTTCGCCTTCCCCGGCGTGGTCGACGCGCACATGCACACCGGCATCTATTCCCCGCTCGCCGAGGACGCGGCGAGCGAGAGCCGCGCGGCGGCGCAAGGCGGCGTAACGGCCAGCCTGAATTATTTTCGCAGCGGCCAGTACTACCTCAACAAGGGCGGGCCGTACCTCGGGTTCTTTCCGGAGGTGCTGGCGCTTTCCGAGGGGCGCTTCCACGTCGACTACGCCTACCACCTCGCGCCGATGGACAGCACGCATATCGCCGAGCTGCCCGACCTCGTAGAGAAGCACGGCGTGAGCTCGTTCAAGATCTTCATGTTCTACGGCTCGCACGGCCTGCACGGGCGCTCCGACAGCCAGCGCGACTTCCTCATGATCGGCCCCGACGAGCGCTACGACTACGCGCACTTCGAGTTCGTCATGCGCGGCGTGCAGGCGGCGCGCGAGCGCTTTCCGGACAAGGCGGCGCAGATCAGCCTTTCCCTGCACTGCGAGACTGCGGAGATCATGACCGCGTACACCAAGCGGGTCGAGACCGAGGGCAAGCTCGCGGGCCTGCCCGCCTACGACGCCGCGCGCCCGCCGCACTCGGAGGGCCTCGCGGTGTTCATCGCCTCCTACCTCGCCCACGAGACGGCGCTGCCGACCATCAACCTGCTGCACCTGTCTTCGAGAAAAGCCCTGGAAGCCGCGCTGCAGATGGCCGCGGTCTTCCCGCACATCGATTTCCGCCGTGAAGTGACCATCGGCCACCTGATGCTCGACACGAGCGCCAAGGCCGGCGTGCTCGCCAAGGTCAACCCGCCGATCCGGCCGCGCGCCGATGTCGAGTACCTGTGGGAGAAGCTGCTCGAGGGCAAGATCGACTGGGTGGTGAGCGACCACGCCTGCTGCCGCCACGAGACCAAGGCGGCGAAGGAAACCTTCGGCAACATCTGGCTCGCCAAGGCCGGTTTCGGCGGCACCGAATACCTGCTGCCCGCGCTCGTGTCCGAGGGCGCGCGCCGCGGCCTTTCGCTCAACCGCATCGCCGCCCTGACGAGCGCCAACCCCGCGCGCCGCTTCGGCCTGAACTCCAAGGGCGACATCGCCGAGGGCCTCGACGCCGACCTCGCCCTCGTCGACCCCAACGAGAGCTGGACCATCCGCGCGCGCGATTCCGCGTCCACCCAGGGCTATACCCCCTTCGAAGGCCTCGAGCTCTCCGCCCGCGTGAAAGCCACCTTCCTGCGCGGCGAGCTCATCTGCGAGAACGGCAACGTCCTCGGCCCGCCTCGCGGCCGCTACCTCCACCGCCCCACAAGCTAACCGCAACTTCCGCGGGACGACAACCATTCATTCGTAGATATATGCCGGCATATGGCGCCATCTATTCCTGGATGTTTGCATCCACTAATGGATGGTTCTACGATGCCTCGTATGTCGTTGAATCCTAGTTGGGCGTCAGTGTGCGTTTCGATCGCAGTTCTCCACTTGACCAAGAGACGACGATGGAAGAAATAACGGCTCACACGAAGGTTGCTGAGGTCCTCCGGCGTTGTCCCGAGACGGTCGATGTTTTTCTTGCTCGCGGCTGCCCGGATATGCGACGCGGGTTCTTCAGCTTCATGGCACGACTTATGAGTGTTCGCAATGCGGCGCGAATTCACAAGATCGCCCTTGGGCCACTGCTGGAGGACCTGAACAAAGTGGCTCAGGATGCCACGCGCGATCCGCTGTGACCGTTTCTGTCGTCGCCATGACGCCCAACAGCGCGATCGACAGCGACACCGCCCGTTCGCCGCTTCGCGCTCTGTGTGGTGCGCGTCATCGCGGACGGTTGGGCGGGATGATTGCCCAGGGAACGGAGACGTGCAGCAATGTTTCTGTCCGTTGATACCAGCATCACCATCCGCGCTGCTCCAGAAGAAGTATGGGACTACGCCTGTAAACCTGAGAACTGGACGGCTTCGAATCCGGCCGAACACTTTGGACTGCAATTCGACAGCCCAGATAATCTCCCACATGCCGGGGTAGCATTCATCCAGAGGGAGAGCGTCGCAGGAGTCCCCGCCGTCCTCAAAGGTCGATTTCATTACATGGATCGTCCTCGCCTCGCGTTCTGGTCAGGTACGGCTGCATATCGGCTTCTTGGAGGCCTCCTCAAGGTTCGCCTCCCGGAAGGCGGTGTCCTGAGCATCGACAAGCTGGAGAGCGGCATCCGCCTGTCGCACAATGTGTACATCGATTTCCCAGATTCCTTGTGGGGACGAATCTGCCGTTGGTACTTTCTGAAACAGCTCAATGGACGGCAAGCTGTTTACGACCACACCTTTCGTGAACTCGTCTACATCAAGGATCATCTCGACGGGAGAGGCGGTTCTCCGTGAGATGTGCAGCCAAGTATCCTTGCCGCCCAACAAATCGCTTCAGCGGACGGCGCTCGCGCTTCGCGCTCACGCCGCCACTGAGCTCCATCGTTAGGCGGCAAAGCCATGCACCGGACGCTGCATTGGTTGGAAGATGCCTGAGTACCGGTTCACGGAGTATTTCGAGAAAGAGGTGCTTAGAAAGCGCCCATACATCAAGAAAGAGTGGTGCATACGGGTCCTCGACCATCCGCTCAGGTCCGAACCTCAAGAGAACAATCGGTACCGATTCTGGGGAGAAATTCCTGAGTTGGAGGGTCGATACTTGAGGGTTGTAACGCTTGCAGATAGAGTGACTATCCACAACGCCTTTCCGGATCGACGGTTCAAGCCATGAAGCTGAACTACTACCCTGAAACAGATTCGCTCTATATCGATCTTTCCGAGGAGACCAGCGTCGAAACTCGGGAAATCTCGGAGGGGGTGCAGCTCGATTACGATGCCAAGGGGAATCTCGTTGGCATCGACATCGACAACGCAAGCTCCAAGGTGGAGCTCAAAGAGCTCATCCTGAGCAAGCTACCCGGAAAAGTGCGCACTGTTCCCGCCTAACATCGCATTGGTGCGGACGCGCCGCGAGCCGGCGCGCCCATTCAACCGGCATGCTGTGGCGCGCCGCACAACTCCACGTTAGGAGTCAGAAGTGGCGTAGTCATCCAAATTCGAGGAGGTGCACGATGGGCAATAGAGGAACTTACAAGGGCAACTGTTTTTGCGGTGCGGTCCAATTCACGGTAGCGGGAGAGCCAGCTGCTATGGGCTTTTGCC
>CAZJJC010000315.1:0-2866 GCA_964546195.1 uncultured Enterobacteriaceae bacterium
CCGAGGGCGTGGCGATGCACATCGAGAAGAAGGTGTTCGAGGACCACAAGGACGCGTACCACCAGGACTGCAAGATGAAGTGGTAGCGGCCACACGCTAACCACGGAAAGGGCGCCGCACGCGCCCTTTTTCATGAGTTTCGCCCTCATCTTCGAGCAGCTGCTGAACGGGGTTCAGCTCGGGGTCATGCTGTTCCTGCTCGCCGCCGGCCTCACGCTGGTGCTCGGCATCATGAACATGGTGAACCTGGCCCACGGGTCGCTCTACATGATCGGGGCGTATTTCGCCGTTACGGTGACGCAGTGGAGCGGCTCGTATCTCCTCGGCGTGCTGGCGGGCCTGGTCGGCACGCTGGTGGTCGGCATGGCGGTCGAAGTGATCGCGCTGCGCACCCTGTACCAGCGCGACCATCTCGACCAGGTGCTCGCCACCTTCGGCCTGATTCTCTTCTTCAACGAGCTGGTCGCCATCCTGTTCGGGCGCTTCGCGCTGTTTGCCTCGCTGCCGTCGTACCTGCAGGGGCACATCGAGCTCTTTGCCGGCATCCGCTATCCCCTGTACCGCGCGGTGGTGATCGCGGTGGGCCTGTTCGTGGCACTGCTGCTCTGGTACGTCGTGACGCGCACGCGCCTGGGCATGCTGATCCGCGCCGGCGCCTCCAACCGCACCATGGTCGCGGCGCTCGGCATCAACATCCGCCTGCTCTACACCATCGTGTTCGGCTTCGGCGCCGCGCTTGCCGGCCTCGCCGGCCTGATGGCCGGGCAGATCTATACCGTGCAGCCCGGCATGGGCGAGCTGATCCTGATCCAGGTGTTCGTGGTCATCGTGATCGGCGGCATCGGCTCCATCCGCGGGGCGCTGGTGGGCGCGCTGATCGTCGGCATCGTCGATACCATGGGGCGCGCCTTCCTCAAGCCGGTACTGGAAACCGTGATCTCAGCGGCGGCCGCCAACACCGCCGGCCCGGCGCTCGCCTCGATGCTCATCTATCTTTTGATGGCGCTGGTGCTCGCGCTGCGGCCCGCGGGCCTGTTCTCGGCGCGCGGCTGATGCGCAGGTATCTCTTCTGGGCGTTGCTCATCCTCGCGCTGGTGGCGCTGCCGCCGGTCACCATGGCGCTCGGCCAGGGCTTCTACATCGACCTCGTGCGCCGCATGATGATCTTCGCGATCGCCGCGATCAGCCTCAACCTGATCCTCGGCTACGGCGGGATGGTGTCGTTCGGCCATGCCGCCTACCTCGGCACCGGCGGCTATGCGGTGGCGATTTTCGCGTTCTACGGCGTCAACAACGGCCTCCTGCAGTGGGGCGTGGCCATCGGCGCCTCGGCCCTGGTCGCGCTTGCCATCGGCGCGGTGTCGATCCGCACGAGCGGCGTGTATTTCATCATGATCACGCTCGCTTTCACCCAGATGCTGTATTACCTCGGCATCTCGATCGAGGAGTACGGCGGCGACGACGGCATACGCCTCAAGGCGCGCAGCCAGTTCCCGCTGCTCGACCTCGGCGACGGGCTGCAGTTCTACTACGTGGTGCTGGCGCTCATGCTGGCATCGGTCTACCTCGTCCACAGGATCGTGAACTCGCGCTTCGGCATGGTGCTGCGCGCGACGAAATCCAACGAGGCGCGCTCGCGCGCCATCGGCTTCTCGCCTTACCTGTATCGCCTCTCGGCCTTCGTCATCGCCGGCGCCATGGGCGGCCTCGCCGGCGCGCTGTTCGCCAACCATACGAATTACCTGACGCCCGACTACATGCACTGGACGCGCTCGGGCGAGATCATGTTCATGGTGATCCTCGGCGGCATGGGAACCAGCGCCGGGCCGGTGCTCGGCGCGTTTGCGCTGCTGCTGCTCGAAGACCTGCTCTCGGGCTGGACCGAGCACTGGCAGCTCTATCTCGGCCCGCTGCTCGTGCTGTCGGTGCTCTTCTTCCGCCGCGGCCTCGCCGGATTGTTTTCCAGCCGCCATGACTGAGCCGCTTCTCGAAGTTTCCGATCTCAGGAAATCGTTCGGCGCCCTGCGCGCGAGCGACGGCATCAGCTTCGACGTGCGCCCGGGCGAGACCCACGCGGTGATCGGCCCGAACGGCGCCGGCAAGACCACCTTCATCAGCCAGCTCGCCGGCAACCTGCGCCCCGACAGCGGCCGCATCCGCTTCGCCGGCGAGGACATTACCGCGCTGCCCGCGCCCAGGCGCGCACGCAAGGGCCTCGCGCGCTCTTTCCAGATCACTAGCGTGTATCCGGAGTTCAGCGCGCTGCAGAACGTCGCGCTCGCCGTGCAGGCGCACGCCGGCCACAGCTTCCGCTTCTGGCGCGATGCGCGGCGCGACCCGGCACTGACTCTTCCTGCGGAAAAAGTATTGCGTGAGGTAGGGCTTGGGGAAAGGATCCATGTGCTCGCCGCCAACCTTGCCCACGGCGAGCAGCGCCAGCTCGAGGTCGCCATGGCGCTCGCGACCGGCCCGCGCCTGTTGCTGCTGGACGAGCCGATGGCGGGCATGGGCGTCGAGGAGTCGCAGCGCATGATCGCGCTGCTCTCCTCGCTCAAGCGCAAGCAGACCCTCATCCTGGTCGAGCACGACATGGACGCGGTGTTCAGGCTGGCCGACCGCATCTCGGTGCTGGTTTATGGCCGCGTGATCGCCACCGGCGCGCCCGACGAGGTGCGCGCCAATCCCGAGGTGCGCGCTGCCTATCTCGGCGAGGATGCCTGATGCTCGACATCCGCGACCTCGAGACGTCCTACGGTCGAAGCCAGGTGCTGTTCAAAGTAAGCCTTTCCATCGGCAAAGGCGAAGTCGTCACATTGCTCGGCCGCAACGGCATGGGCAAGACCACCACGGTGAAGTCGGTCATGGG
>CAZJJC010000316.1:0-1538 GCA_964546195.1 uncultured Enterobacteriaceae bacterium
GTTGGCGAGATCGATCACTTCCTGCTCCGTCTTGAAGCGGAATAGCGGTGCGACCGGGCCGAACGTCTCCTCGCGCGACACCAGCATCTTCGGCGTAACGCCGGTCAGCACGGTGGGCTGGAAGAAAAGGCCGCCGCGTTCGTGCCGCTTGCCTCCCAGAAGCGTCTGGGCACCTTTGCCGAGCGCGTCGGCCACATGCGCCTCGACTTTCTTCATGCCCTGCTCGTCGATGAGCGGCCCGATCACCACGCCGGGCTCGATGCCCGCGCCGACCGTGAAGCCTTTCACCTTGTCGGCGAGCTTGGCCGCGAATGCGTCGTAGACGCCGTCCTGCACGTAGATGCGGTTGGCGCAGACGCAGGTCTGGCCGGCGTTGCGGTACTTGGAGGCGAGCGCGCCCTCCACCGCCGCGTCGAGATCGGCGTCGTCGAACACGATGAAAGGCGCGTTGCCGCCGAGCTCGAGCGAAAGCTTCTTGATGGTGTCGGCGCACTGCTTCATCAGGATGCGGCCGGTCTCGGTGGAGCCGGTGAAGGACAGCTTGCGCACCTTGGGGTTGGCGCACAGCTCGGCGCCGATCGCCTTCGAATCGCCGGTGATGATGTTGAGCACGCCCTTCGGCACGCCCGCGCGCTCGCCGAGCTCGGCCATGGCGAGCGCCGAGTACGGCGTCTGGCCGGCGGGCTTGACCACCACGGTGCAGCCCGCGGCGAGCGCCGGCCCGGCCTTGCGCGTGATCATGGCGTTGGGAAAATTCCAGGGCGTGATCATCGCGGACACGCCGATCGGCTGCTTGATCACCAGGATGCGCTTGTCGGCCTGGTGCGTGGGAATCACGTCGCCGTAGGCGCGCTTGCCTTCCTCGGCGAACCATTCGATGAACGAGGCGCCGTAGGCGATCTCGCCGCGCGCCTCGGCGAGCGGCTTGCCCTGCTCGGCGGTCAGGATCTGCGCCAGGTCCTCCTGGCTCGCCATCATGAGGTCGAACCACTTGCGCAGGATCGCGGCGCGCTCCTTGGCGGTCTTGGCCCGCCACGCCGGCCAGGCGCGCTCGGCCGCGTCGATCGCGCGGCGCGTCTCCTCGGCGCCCAGGTCGGGCACCGAGCCGAGCAGCGCGCCGGTCGCGGGGTTGTTGACGGGAAAGGTCTTTTTCGCGCCGACCCATTGGCCGTCGATATAGCACTGCTCGCGGAAGAGCTTCGGGTCCTTCAGGGGAATTGCGGCGAGACCAGCTTGAGCGGGTGCGTTCATGGATGCCTCCTGGAACGCGCAATTTTACTCCCGCCCGGGTGTACAGTAATGGCTCCTAGGAGGAGGAAACGATGGTCAAGTTTGTCATCAACGGCAGGGAAGCCTTTTCCGAGCAGCCGGGCGATACGCCGCTGCTTTGGGTCATCCGGGACGAGCTGGGCATGACCGGCACGAAGTTCGGCTGCGGCATGGCGCAGTGCGGTGCCTGCACCGTGCACGTCAACGGGCAGCCGGTGCCCTCCTGCATCACGCCGGTATCGGGCGTCGCGGGAAAGAAGATCACGACC
>CAZJJC010000317.1:0-10474 GCA_964546195.1 uncultured Enterobacteriaceae bacterium
TGTTGTGCTGGGGCACGTGGCCGACGTTGGTGCGGTACCCCACCAGCCGCATTACGCCGGGGCGCGCGCGCCGGGTGGGCCCGCCCTCGCCGCGCACCTCGTGCAAGTTGGTCCAAAGCAGCGCGTTGCCGCCCGGGCCGAGCACCTTCTCGGCGGCGAAATAAAGCAGGATGGTGCCGAACAGCGCCTGCGCGATGCCCACCGAGCACAGGATGAAGTACTTCCAGGCCGCCTCCAGGCTCGCCGGCGTGCGGTACAGCGACACCAGCAGCACGGTGGAGAGGGTCGCGCCCTCCATCGCCACCCACAGCATGCCGACGTTGTTCGACAGCAGCGTGAGCAGCATGGTGAAGGTGAACAGCTGGTACATGCTGTGGTAGAGCCGCAGGC
Source organism: uncultured Enterobacteriaceae bacterium (assembly GCA_964546195.1). GTDB lineage: Bacteria > Pseudomonadota > Gammaproteobacteria > Burkholderiales > SG8-39 > SCGC-AG-212-J23. The sequence goes on from CAZJJC010000317.1 coordinate 391, forward strand.
GAGTGCTGTCGACCCGCTTGTGGAGCTCCTCGGTGCGCATGTAGGGCCGCGAGAAGAGCGCCGTGGTAAAGGCGACGAACGCGGTGAGCGCCACCAGGAAGACGTTGAACGGGTCGACGAACACCTGCTGATTGAGCGCCGTCATCGGCCCGCCGGCGATCACGCGAGCGGTCAGCAGCGCCGCGGCGACCAGCGTGCCGAGGCTCGCAGCCGCGTTCGCCTCGGGCGCCCAGCGCTTGTGTCCGAAGGCGGCGAGCAGCGCGGCTCCCGCGAGCGGCACGCCGAGGGCGAGGGCGATCTCCATCAGTCTTCCTTGAGCTTCTCCATGTGGCGGATGTCGAGGCTGTCGAACTGCTCGCGGATGTGGAAAAAGAAGATGCCGAAGATGAAGGTGCCGACCAGCACGTCGAGCGCGACGCCGAGCTCCACCACGAGCGGCATGCCGTAGGTCGCGCTGGTGGCGGCGAAGAACAGGCCGTTCTCCATCGACAGGAAGCCGATCACCTGCGGCACCGCCTTGCGGCGCACGATCATCATCAGGAAGGAAAGCAGCACGCTCGCGAGCGCGATGCCGAGGGTCGAGCGCGTGATGGTGCTCGCCATCTGCGAGATCGGCGCGGCGAGCGCGAAGGCGAAGATCGCGAGCCCGATGCCCACGAGCAGGGTGGCCGGGATGTTGATCAGCGTCTCGACATCCCAGCGCACCGACAGCTTGTCGATGAGGCGGTGCAGCAGCCAGGGAATCAGGATGACCTTCAGCGCGAGCGTCAGGGCGGCCGAGTAGTACAGGTGCGACTGGCCGGTGGCGTGCGCGACGATCGCCGTGGACAGCGCGAGCGCCGCCCCCTGCCAGGCGAACAGCTTGATGAGCGTGAGCACGCGGCGCTGCGCGAGCATCGCGAACGCGAGCAGCAGCAGCAGCGCGGCGAGCAGGTTGACGATCTGGCTCGAAAGCGGCAGCGCCATCTCAGCCCAGCACCAGGAAATGGATCAGCATGCCAAGCACCGCGAGCAGGAACGCGGTGGACAGGAACTCCGAGGCGAGGAACAGCCGCATCTTGGCGAGCAGCGTCTCGAGGAACGCGAGCCCCGCTCCGGCGAGCGCGAGCTTCGCGCCGAGCGCGGCGAGCGCCAGCGGCAGCGCGCCCCAGTCCCCCGCCGGCGCGATGCCCCACGGCGCGAACAGTGCGAAGCCGATCGCCATGTAGGCGGTGAGCTTGATCGCCACTGCCCACTCGATGAGCGCCAGATGGCGCGCCGAGTACTCGAGGATCATCGCCTCGTGGATCATCGTCAGCTCCAGATGCGTCGCCGGGTTGTCCACCGGGATGCGGGCGTTCTCGGCGAGCAGCACCATGAGGAAAGCGACCGCCGCGAACGCCAGGCTCGGATGGATGGCGAATTCGCGGTGCGCCAGCGTTTCCACGATCGTCGCGAGCTGGGTCGAGCCCGAGATGAACGCGGCGGTGAACAGCGTCATCAGCATGGCCGGCTCGGCGAGGAAGCCGATCATCATCTCGCGGCGCGCGCCGAGGCCGCCGAACGAGGTGCCGGTATCCATCGCGGCAAGCGCGCCGAACACCCGCGCCACGGCGAACACCCCGACCAGCGCGATGATGTCGGCCGCGGGCGCGAACGGCAGGTCGGTAGCGAGCACCGGTACGATCACCGCGGCGAGCCACATGCAGCCGAACAGCACGTAGGGCGTGACGCGGAACAGCGGCGAAGCCGTGTTGGCGATCACCGCGTCCTTGTGGAACAGCTTCGCCAATGCGTAGTAGGGCAGCCAGACGCTCGGCGCCGAGCGGTTCTGCAGCCAGGCGCGGCAGATGTTCACCCAGCCCATGACCAGGGGCGCTGCAAGCACCACCAGCACCGATTGCAGCACCTGCAGGACGATGCCCGAGATCATCGGACGAACACCAGGATGGCGATGAGCGTCACGAAGCTGTACAGCAGGTAGATGCTGATGCGCCCGCGCTGCAGCAGTCCGACCTTGGAGGACGCGTACTCGACGAGCCTTGCGACGGGCAGGTAGAGCCAGTGCCAATGCCGATCCTCGATCTTGATCGAGTACCTCGGGTTGGGCTCCTCGGGTCCCGGCAGGTGCCGCTTCATGAGGTACAGCGGGCCGAACACGTGCCTGATCGGCTGGCCGAATGCGTCCCCCGTGTCCTGCATGCGCGTGGTCTGCTCCGGAAAGCCGCAATCCCAGGGATCGGAGACGCGCGCCCGGCCGTGGTAGAACAGCCGCACCAGCCGCATCGTGATCAGGACGACCGCGGCGACCACCAGGAGGAAGATCACCGGGCTGTAGCTCGCGCGCGCCGGCTCCGTGGGCACCAGCCACAGCCAGCTCGACTCCAGCGCCTCGGGCGCGAGGCCGCTGCCGGTGAGCGAGACGCCAACCTGATTCAGGGTGAGCAGCATCGCCGCGGGAAACAGCCCCAGCACGAAGCAGCCCGCCGTGAGCCAGGCAAGGCCGAGCCGCTCGCCGAGACTTGCGTCGCTTTCCTGATGAGAAGCTTCTGCCGGGTGGCGGGCGCGGCCGAGAAAGGCGACGCCGTAGACCTTGACGAAGCACATTGCGGTAAGCGCCCCGGCGAGCGCGAGCGTGGCGGCAAACAGCGGCAGCAGGCTACGCACCACGCCGTTCTGCAGCAGCGGCGCCTGCAGCGCCGCCTGGAAGGTGAGCCACTCGGAAACGAAGCCGTTCAGCGGCGGCAGCGCCGAGATCGCCAGCGCGCCGACCAGGAAGTAGAACGCCGTCGCGGGCATGCGGCGGATCAGTCCCCCCATCGCGTTGAGGTCGCGCAGCCCGGTCGAGCGCTGGATCGAGCCGGCGCCGAGGAACAGCAGCCCCTTGAACACCGCGTGGTTGAGCGTGTGGTAGAGCGCGGCGATGAGGCCGAGCACGCCTGCCTGCGGGTGGCCGAAGCCGAAGAACACCATCGACATGCCCAGGCCGAGCAGGATGATGCCGATGTTCTCGACCGAGTGGTAGGCGAGCAGCCGCTTGAGGTCGTGCTGCATCAGCGCATAGAGCACGCCGAAGAGCGTCGTGGCCGCGCCGACGACCAGCACCAGCATGCCCCACTCCCAGCGCACCGCCCCGAGCAGGTCGTAGCTCACCCGCACCATGCCGTAGATCGCGGTCTTGATCATCACCCCGCTCATCAGCGCCGACACCGGGGAAGGCGCTGCGGGATGCGCCTCGGGCAGCCAGGCGTGCAGCGGGACCAGCCCCGCCTTCGCGCCGAAGCCGAAAAACGCCAGCAGAAAGGCGACGCTCGTCCAGAACGGGCTGAGCTGCGCCTCGCGCAGCGCGTCGAAGCTGTAGTTGCCGCTGCCCCCGTGCAGCACGCCGAAGCACAGCAGCACCGCCAGGGCGCCGATGTGCGCCATCAGCAGGTACAGGAAGCCGGCGCTGCGGATCGCGGGCCGCTGATGCTCGGTGGTGACGAGAAAGTACGAGGCGAGGGCCATGGTCTCCCAGGCCACCATGAACAGGTACGCGTCGTCGGCGAGGATGACGAACGCCATGCTCGCCAGGAACACGTGGTACTGCAGGCACATCAGGCGCAGCCGCGGCCCGGCCTCCGAGCGCCAGTAGCCCACGCAGTACACCGATACGCCCGCGGCCACCGCGCCGAGCACCAGCAGGAAGAACCCGGCGAGCGGGTCCAGGCGCAGGTGGAACGGCAGGTCGGGAAGGCCGAGCGGCAGCACCAGGCCGGAGGCGGGCTGCCAGGCCGCCCGCAGGCCGGTCGCGGCCAGCGCGAGCCCCGCCACCGCGCCGGCGGGGAACAGCACGCGCAGCGCGAAACCGGGCCCGGCGGGCAGCAGTCCCAGCAGGCCGATAAGGACCCATGACGATGCCGCGGCCAGCGATGCGGCGAGCAGGCTGGGAAAACTGTCCATCGGATGTGACTTATATTAACATCTGAGGCACATGACGACGGAACAGCGCACCGCCCGCCTCACCATCCTGGTCGATCCGCGGAAGAAAACCGTGTTCGAAAAGCTGTGCGCCGAGGAGGACCAGACCCCCTCCCAGGTCGTGCGGCGGCTGATGCGCGAATACATCGAGAAGCGCACCGGCAAGCCCTGGGCGCCGCCCAGGGCGAAGCGCTAGCGGCGCTTCACGAGCGCGGCGGCAAGCAGCGCGCCGAGCACGCCCGCCCCGCCCACCAGCAGCCAGTCGCGCCGGCGCCAGCCGCGCCTTTGCGGCGGCTTCATCGAGCTCAGCGCCTGCGTGGCGGACACCGAATCGGGCGAAACGGCCGCGCCGGTGAGCGCGGCAAGCCTTTGCGTGGCCTCGGCGGAATCGAAGGAATGCGCGAGGCCGCGCGCCGGCGGCGCGGTGCTCTCGGCCGGCCTCACGTCCTCCTGGCGCGTGCGGTTCAGCGTCTGCGCCATCACCACGGCCTGCGCCTGCGTCACCGCGAGCTCGGGCTGTGCGCCGCGCGCGAGGCCGGCCGGGCGCGGCGGCATGGTCGAGGCGAGGGGAGAGGAGACCTCGCGCTCGCAGGCGCGCAGGTCCTGCGCTAGGTCCTGCGCGCTCTGGTAGCGCTCCTCCATCGGCTTGGCCAGCATCTTCGCCACGATGTAGTCGAGCAGCTCCGGCACCGCCGGGTTGACCGCGCTGGGCGCCGGCGGCGCGAAGTTGACGATCTGGTACATCAGCGCGGTGACGTTCTCGCCGTTGAACGGCGCCCCGCCGGCGAGCAGCTCATACAGGATCACCCCGAGCGAGAAGAGGTCCGAGCGGTGATCGGCGCGCTTTCCGATCACCTGCTCGGGCGACATGTATTTCGGCGAGCCGAGCATGACCCCGGTCTGCGTCAGCTCGTCGGTCGTGGCGCGCATGCGCGCGATGCCGAAGTCGGTGATCTTGACCGGCCCGTCGTGCACCACCATGATGTTGGCCGGCTTGACGTCGCGGTGCACCACGCCGTGCTGGTGCGCGTAGGCGAGGCCTTCGGCCACCTGGGCGGCGATCGACACCGCCTGCGACACCGGCAGCGCGCGCCCCTCGCCGATCAGCGCGCGCAGCTCGACCCCCTCGATGAACTCCATCGCCATGTAGGCGACGTCGCCCTCCTTGCCCACGTCGTAGACGGTGACGATGTTCGGATGGTTCAGGCTGCCGGCGGCGCGCGCCTCCTGGTAGAAGCGCGCCTCGTACTTGTCGGCGTCCTCGCGCTCGAGCGCCATGTTGACGGTCTTCACCGCCACGGTGCGCTCGAGGACGGTGTCGCTCGCCTTGTAGACCACCCCCATCGCACCCCGCCCGAGCTCGGACTGGATGACGTAGCGGCCGAGCTTGGCTGCCTCCATGCGCGGCGGGCCTAGCGGCCCGCCTTGACCGAGCGGAAGATCGGTCCCCAGATGGGATGTCCCGCCTCGGCCGGCGCGAGCTCCAGGCCCGGGTTCACCTTCAGCGCCTTGCTGAATTCCTCGCGGCAGGCGCGTTCGCGGTTCGAAGCGCAGTGGATGAAGGCGGCGTGCTTGTGCGCGGTCACCCGGTCGCCGTCCCTGAGGCCCTGTCCGACGGCGCTTTGCAGGCTTTTCAGGGACTCGGCGTAGCGGCCTTCCTCGTAGTGCTTCAGGCCCGCCGCCAGGGCCGGCTCGCCCTGGTTGAAATTAAAGATCGGAGTCAAAAGCTCCTGCAGCTGGCGCACCGGCTCGGTGCCGCAACCTGCAAGGGCCGCTGCCGCGGCTAGAACGGTGAGCCATCGCATCATTTTTTCTTGCCGAACCTGTGCCGGATCCTCACCTCTGCCCCGGCCTTGACCTCGATTTTCTCCACGTGGCTGGGGAAGGTCGAATTGCGCAACTCTACCGTATGCGAGCCGGGCGCGATTTCAAGCGCGCGCAGCGGCGGGCTGACGCCGCGGCTCTTGCCGTCGACCAGCACCTCGCCCCAGGGCAGCACCGCGAGCTCCAGCCGCGCGGTGGCGGCGCTCGGCGCTTGCGGCCGTTTCTCGGCGGCGGTCACTTTTGCGCTCGCGGGTTCCATCATCGAGCGCGCGGCGACCCCGCCGCCGACCAGCAGCAGGAAGGCGAGCGGCGCCGCCACCAGGGCGGAGCGCCGCAAGCCGAGCGGGCCGGACCCGGCGAGCCAGCCGCCGTCGCGCGCCATGATCTGCGACTCGGTGTGCGCCAGGCGGCGCGTGGTGGGCGTGCCGCCGACCACCGAGTAGACCTCGTGCTCGCGCACGTGCTTGTCGGTGCGCGAGCCTTCGTGGCGGAAGAGGTTCAGGTAGTCGCGCGACAGGCAGGAGACCACCTCGTAGAACGAGCGCGATACGAGCAGCTGGCCGGGACGCGCGAAGCTCATCACGCGCTGCGCCACGTTGATGCCGTCGCCGATGATGTTCATCTGGCCGTTCAGGTCCTTCACCAGGCGCACCGGTCCCAGATTGACGCCCAGGCGCACCGGCACCTCGGCTGCCATGTTGCGCACCGTGAGCGCCGCGAACAGGGCATCCTCCGGGTCGCCCATGAAAGTGACGGCGGCGCCGTCGCCGGTGTCGAGGATGATGCGGTCGCGCTGCGGTACCTGCTCCAGGGCGGTGGCGAGCGAGCGGTTGAACGCCTGCTTGAGCTGCAGCTGCTCGGCAACCGGCTTTCTCGAGTACTCGATGATGTCGAGGAAGAGCACGCTGCAAACCAGCGTGCGGCTGGAGCTTTCCACGACGCACCTCCCCGCGTGCGGCGCCCGGCCGCGATGCGCTCTATTTTACGCGCATGCCGGGCTGCGCTCCCGAGTCCGGCGAAACGAGAAATATGCCCGGTCCTTCGCCGGAGGCGGCGAGGATCATGCCTTCCGAGACGCCGAATTTCATCTTGCGCGGCGCGAGGTTCGCCACGACGACGGCGAGCTTGCCTTCGAGCTGCTCCGGCGCGTAGGCCGGCTTGATGCCGGCGAGCACCGTGCGCGTGGCGCCGCCGAGATCCAGCGTGAGCCTCACCAGCTTGTCGGCGTCCTGCACCGCCTCGGCGCGCACGATCCTCGCCACGCGCAGATCGAGCTTTGAAAAATCTTCAAGGGTGATCGGGTCGGTCACGGCCTGCTCCTTCGGCGGGGCGGAATTTATCTCGAGCAGCTCGTCCAGCTGCCTTTCCTCCACCCGGGTGATCAGGTGCTTGAAGGGCAGGATGCGCTTCGGTCGGGCTTTGCGATCATCGAAGACCAGCTCACGCTTCAAGCCGAACAATTCACGCGCTACCCGCGATGCCGTGGCGGGAAGCATGGGGGCGAGGTACACGGTGAGCGCAAAAAAGGCGTGGAGGGCGTCGCTGCAGGCGCGATGCAAATCTTCGCGCCGCGCCGGGTCCTTGGCGAGATCCCAGGGTTTCGCCTGATCGAAGCTCTGGTTGACGCGGTCGGCCAGCGCCATCACCTCGCGCACCACCTTGCCGAACTCGCGGCCCTCGTAGGCTGCAGCGATCTCGTCATCGATCGCCACCGCCGCGCCCCAGCCCGGTGCGGGCGAGTCGCCAAAATCAAATAGCCTGCCGTCAAATTGCTTCGAAATGAACCCGGCGGCGCGGCTGGCGATGTTGACGTACTTGCCGACCAGGTCGCTGTTGACCCTGGCGAGGAAGTCGTCGGGGTTGAAGTCGAGGTCCTCGACGTTGGCGTTCAGCTTGGCGCCGATGTAGTAGCGCAGCCATTCCGGGTTCATGCCGAGCTCCAGGTAGCGCAGCGGGCTGATGCCGGTGCCGCGCGACTTGGACATCTTGTCGCCCGAGACGGTGATGAAGCCGTGCACGTAGACATGGTCCGGAACCTTGTACGGCGGGCCTGCGAACTTCAGCATCGCCGGCCAGAACAGGGTGTGGAAATAGATGATGTCCTTGCCGATGAAGTGGATCTGCTCGGTCTTGGGGTCTTCGAGGAATTGGGTAAACGACCGGGACTCGCCGTTGGCTTTCGCTTTCCCGCTGTCAAAGTAATTCTTCAGCGAGGCGAGATAGCCGATCGGCGCGTCCAGCCAGACGTAGAGGTACTTCTCCTCCGGGATGTCCGGAATGCGGATGCCGAAGTACGGCGGGTCGCGCGAGATGTCCCAGTCCGACAAAGCCTGCTCTTTGCCCTGCGGACCGGTACCGTCCAGCCACTCGCCGGCTTTGTTTACGACTTGCGGTTGAAGCCGCCCGGGCGCGCGCAGCCATTCCTTCAGGAACTGCTGGCACGCGGGGTCCGAAAGCTTGAAAAAATGGTGCTCGGAAGACTTCAGCACCGGCTGCGCGCCGGAGAGCGTGGAGTAGGGATTCTTGAGCTCCGTGGCCGAATAGACGGTGCTGCAGTTCTCGCAGGCGTCGCCGTACTGGTCCTTCGCCCCGCAGTTCGGGCATTCGCCCTTGATGTAGCGGTCGGCAAGGAACATGCCCTTCACCGGGTCGTAGAACTGCTCGACCAGCTTGGTATAGACCAGCCCGGCCTTTTTCAGCTTGCGGTAGATGTCCTGCGACAGGGCGACGTTTTCCGGGGAATCCGTGGAGTGCCAGTTGTCGAAGGAGATATGGAAGCCCTGCAGGTACTTCGGCCGCTCGGCGGCGATGCGGCCCACCAGCGCCTGGGGCGTGATGCCTTCGGCCTCGGCCTTGAGCATGATGGGCGCGCCGTGCGCGTCGTCGGCGCCGACGAAATGCACCTCGTGGCCTTGCATGCGCTGGAAGCGCACCCAGATATCGGCCTGGATGTACTCCATGATGTGGCCGATATGGAACGAGCCGTTGGCGTACGGCAGCGCCGTCGTGACGAAGAGCTTGCGGGGCATCTAAGACCGGGGAAAGGGCGGAATTTTAGCTTACACTTCAATCATGTCCCTCGGCGAAGCGCAGCATGATCAGTGAAGCGCAAGTCCAGGATGCGCTGCGCAGGCTCGTCGATCCCAATACCGGCAAGGACTTCGTCTCGACCCGGGCTGCGCGCAACATCAAGGTTTCTGAAAATCAGGTTTCCCTGGATATCGAGCTCGGCTATCCGGGCCGTACCCAGCACGACCCCATCCGGCGGCAGGTGGTCCAGGCGCTGAAAGCTGCCGGCGCCGGCAACGTGGCGGTGAACGTCACCTCCAGGGTGGTGCCGCACGCCGTGCAGCGCGGCGTGAAGCTGGTCCCGAACATCAAGAACATCATCGCCGTCGCTTCGGGCAAGGGCGGCGTCGGCAAATCCACCACCGCGGTGAACCTCGCGCTCGCGCTCGCCGCCGAGGGCGCCGCGGTCGGCGTGCTCGATGCCGACATCTACGGCCCCTCCCAGCCCATGATGCTGGGCATCGCCGGCCGGCCGGAGTCCAAGGACGGCAAGCATCTCGAGCCGATGGAAGGGCACGGCCTGCAGGCCATCTCGATCGGCTTTCTCATCGACGTCGATACGCCGATGGTGTGGCGCGGGCCGATGGTCACCCAGGCGCTGGAGCAGCTCCTCAAGGACACCCGGTGGCGCGAGCTCGACTACCTGGTGGTGGACCTGCCGCCGGGCACCGGCGACATCCAGCTCACCCTCGCCCAGAAGGTGCCGGTCACGGGCGCCGTCATCGTCACCACGCCGCAGGACATCGCGCTCATCGACGCGCGCAAGGGCCTCAAGATGTTCGAGAAGGTCGGCATCCCGATCCTCGGCGTGGTGGAGAACATGTCGTTCCACGTCTGCCCGAAGTGCGGCCACGAGAGCCATATCTTCGGCCGCGGCGGCGCGGAGAAGATGTGCCGCGACTACGGCGCGGAGCTCCTCGGCCAGCTGCCGCTGGACGAGGCCATCCGCAGCCAGGCCGACTCGGGCAAGCCCACCGTGGTGTCCGACCCCGACGGGCCCGTGGCGGAGATCTACCGGCGCATCGCGCGGCGCTGCGCGGTCAAGATCGCCGAGTCGCAGCGCGACATGACCTCCAAGTTCCCCAACATCGTCGTCCAGAATACATGACGATCAAGTCCGATCGCTGGATCCGGCGCATGGCGCTGGAGCACCGGATGATCGAGCCGTTCGAGGCCTCGCAGGTGAAAACCTTCGAGGGGAGGCCGGTCGTCTCTTACGGCACCTCGAGCTACGGCTACGACATCCGCTGCT
>CAZJJC010000318.1:0-4195 GCA_964546195.1 uncultured Enterobacteriaceae bacterium
CTTGATGCAATCGGCCGCAGTACTCACAGCGCCGGCAAAGTGTTCGACCACCTTGCTTATGCTTCTAAAGAGACCCACGCCCACGCTTTCGCTCATTCGCTTGACGAGGCGCAAAGCCTGTATCTCCATCTGCGGGAGACAGAAGAGTTCCACGACGTTCACGCCTGGCAGTTCACCCCGGCCAGCTTCCGACTGATCCTTTCAGACCTCGCTGTCATGAAACTCATTGCATTGCGCGAGGCGCGCTTCGTAGACACCATCGGCCATGAGTTTTTCGCCTCGCTTACTCGTGGCGGTCTCTGCCCAGTAGACCGCCTGACCCTCGCTAAACAGGCTGTCTCTTAGGTTTTGATGATGTAGTTGAGGATGATCGTCGGCTGCACGCTGTTATGTGCACCCCCGCCGCCCGTGGAACCAGAAGCGGCACTCGTGCCATTCCAGCCCTATGGAAGGGGCCACAGGTTCGATCCCTGTAGCACCCACCAGCAGCGATATCCTACAGGCTTGTCCGGCGATCCCCGACTGCGGGCCCGGGCGCTTTCTGCCACCATCCGCGCCATGGAAGACATCTGTCCGGCAAAAGACAGAAACGCAAACGTCTTCGTTCGCGTGCTTCACGAGGCGTGCCGCATCCTCGGCGGCGAGCATAATCTGGCCGAATACCTCGGCGTGAGCGTGGAGCTCGTGGAGTTCTGGCTGGACGGCCGCGGGCAGCCGCCCGATGCCATATTCCTGCGATGTTCCGACTTGCTCCACCAGCAATCGTAGAGAACGCGTTACATAGCCTCAAGGAAATCGAAGAGCTGCTGCGCTTTTCGAGCGTCGCGGGTCATGTCGACCGGGCCACCGTCCTCCTTACTGCCATCGCGCGCGCAGCACCCAGCGGGGAGATCGCCAACCTGGCAATGAAAGTGATCAGCGAGGCGCATGCGCTGCGCAGTTGCGAGCTGCCGTTGCAACCAAGCTACGGACGGCTCAACAACGCGCTGTGGCGCTTGCGGCTCGCGCTCCAACAAGCGAGCTCCGATGCCAGGCAGGGAAGGTGAGCGCGCGACATCATCCCCGCATGGCTTTCAAAGGCGAAACGCCCGCGGCGGACTGGCTCATGGGCTGAGGTTGAATGTGCACAAATCCGCTGCGCAAGATGGCGATTTGGCCGATGATGCAAGAAAAGAAGGGGTTTCCCATGAAAATCAATCTGCTCCCCGCCGCGCTGCCGGGCGCGAAGCTCGGCGTGGCGCGCGACAGGCTGCTCGGCTGCTTGCGCGCTCTCCATGAAGCGGACCAGACCGGCGCTGGGCTTCACCTGGTCCAGAGGCTGCTGTTCGCCCTGATGCATAAAGAAGGCCGCAGCGTTCACTGACGGTATTCTCGGCGGCTGTGCCGCGGCGCTCATCGGGCAGTTTCAACCGTCGGCGCATGACTGAAGGGCGCGGTCTCGCGCTCGCCGCAACAAAACCGGAACAACTTCGCAAAGGCGGCTGCATAGGGCTCGCGCAGCATGTCGTTGCCATGGCTGCCGTCCGGCCCGAAATGCGCCTCGAGCCGCTGCGCCACCGACCGCCAGCGCAGCGCGGCGACCCCGGAGCACTGCCACCGGCGGCCGGGCAGGAACAGGTGCACATGTCCAGCGAAATGGCCGGGACTGTAGCCTTGCACCGCCGCAAGGCTGGCGCGCTCCACTTTGGCGCGCAGCATCAGTACGGGGTCCTGCGCGCGCGCCTGCTCGGCGCCACGCCGTTCTTTGCGCTGGCGCAGCTCCTCGGCGAGGTAGCGCCGCCAGCCTGCGGGGGATTGCGATTGCAGCTCGCGGGCGTGCTTGCCGATGCGCTGCAGCCGTTGCACGAGGCGCTGCCATAGCTGGGTTGGCAAGCGGAAATACGCCGGATAAGGGCTGCCGAAAAGGGCCAGAAAGCGGATCGGAGCGCCGGCGCGCTGCAGCTGCTGCGCCAGCTCGAAAGCCACGGTACCGCCAGCGCAGTACCCCGCGATGACAAGGGGCCCTTGGGGCTGGAATGCGCGGATCTGCGCCGCGAAGTAAGCCGCAAGGTCCTCGACCCGCGTGAGCGGCTCGCTGTCGTCGTCGAGCCCCGGAGGCTCTAGCCCGAAGAACGGCTGGTCCTCGCCCAGGGCCTGCGCGAGGGCGCGGTAGCAGAAGACGTCGCCGTTGTGCCCCGGCACGGCAAAGACCGGCGTGCGCGTCCCGTTGCGCTGCAGCGGCACGATGGCCCGCTGCTGGCCTGCGAGCGTCTCTACCGAGGCCAGGAATTCGAGGATCTCCTTCTTGTGCTGCCGCAGCTTCTCGCGCAGCTCGGGCGTGAGCGCGCCGGCCCGGGCATTGCACCGCAACTCGCCGCCGGCCGCCCGGACGCGAATGTCCCTGCGGCGCAGCTCGGAAAGCAGCGCGGCGGCGTTCACAGCACCACTTCCTCCCGGTCGCCGGCATCCCGGCCCGGCGCGCCGGCCTTCGCCAGCCACGCGAGGCCGTCGATGGCCTCGGCGAGCCCGGCGATCGTCGGGTGCTCGAAAAGATTGCGCAGCGACAGGCTCACTTCGAACGCATCGCGCATCTGGGTGAGCGCCTTCATGGCCATCAACGAGTGCGCGCCCAGGTCGAACAGATCGTCGTGGATGCCGACGGTCTCCACGCCGAGCAGGTGCGCCCAGATGGCGGCGAGCGCCTTCTCGGTGCCGGTGCGCGGCCCGACGACAGCGCGCGCGGGCTCGGTGCTCTCGCAGGGCAGCAGCGCAAGCGCCTGGCGATCGATCTTGCCGTTCGGCGTCAGCGGCAGCTTTCCCATCGGCACGAACGCCGAAGGCACCATGTACGCGGGCAGCCGCGACTTCAGGTATTCGCGCAGCCTCGCCGGATCCGCGCCTTGCGGGCTGACGTAGGCAACGACGCGCTTGTCGCCCGAGGCGTCTTCGCGCGCGAGCACCACGGCCTCCTGCACCTCGCCCTGCTCGCGCAACGCCCCCTCGATCTCTCCGAGCTCGACCCGGTAGCCGTGCAGCTTGACCTGGTGATCGATGCGCCCGCAGAACTCGATGTTCCCGTCCGGCAGGTAGCGCGCGAGATCGCCGGTGCGGTAGAGCCGCGCGCCCGCATCCGCGCTGAACGCATCGGGAGCGAATTTCTGCGCCGTGAGATCGGCACGGTTGAGGTAGCCGCGCGCGACTCCCTGCCCGCCGATGCACAGCTCGCCCTTCTCGCCGGGGGCTACCGCGCGGCCGTCCGCATCGAGGAGATAAACGCGGCTTCCGGGCAGGGGCCGGCCCAAAGGCAGCGTGCCCGACGGCGTGCTCGGCAGCGGCCCGCTCGCGCGATAAGTGAGCACGCCGACCGTCGCTTCCGTGGGGCCGTAGTGGTTGTGGATCTCGCACTCCGGCGACAAGGCGCGCAGGCGCTCGATCCAGTCCAGCCTGGAGGATTCGCCGCCCAGGATCAGGCGGCTGCGCGGCATCACCTGCTGCGGGTTCCTTCCGCTCTGCAACGCCGCGAGATGCGAGGGCACGATCTTCAGAACGTCGATCCTCTCGCGGCCGAAATACTCGGCGAGCAGCGCGTGGCTTTCGGCCCGCTCGCGCGAGATGACGTGCAGGCAGCCGCCGGTGGCGAGCGCCGGGAAGATCACCGTGTTGCCAAGATCGGCCGCGATCGTCGAAACCGTCGCGTGGCTCATGCCCGGCTCGAGCTTCAGGCGCCGCGCAACCCCCAGCACGTAATTCACGATGTTCCTGTGCTCTATGCACACGCCCTTCGGCCGGCCCGTGGAGCCGCTGGTGTAGATCACGTACGCCGTGGCCTCCGGATCGACGGCCGCCACGCGCGGCGGTTCGATACCGGCGACAGGGTCCGGAGCGCCGCGGAACCGGAGCACGACAGCGCTGCGGCTCGCGGCGAGGCCTGTGCCGCCGTCCTCTCCGCGAGAGCGGTCGAGATCGTCGAGCAACACGACCGTGGCGGCGTGCGGGGGCAGCGAAGGGGCCAAGGCGGCGGTCGTGACGATGACGCGGGCGCCGCTGTGCTCGAGCACGTAGGCCAGACGGTCGGGTGGATAGACCGGATCGAGCGGCAGGTAGGCGCCGCCCGCCTTCAGGATGCCGAGGATTGCCACGACCAGATCGAACGAGCGGTCGATTGAGAGGCCGACGAGGACCTCGGGACCGACACCCCGTGCCACCAGTTCGTGCG
>CAZJJC010000319.1:0-2000 GCA_964546195.1 uncultured Enterobacteriaceae bacterium
TATCGCGACCTCCTCTTCGCCAGGAGGAATCTCGTTTCGAGCGAAGACCCGAAAGGCCCCGCCGTCCCCGCCGGCAAGGTGCGCGGCGGCACGCGGGTGCTCGCCGACCAGGCCGCCTGCCCGTTCCGCGCCTTCGCGCGCTGGCGCCTCGCCGCCGAAGGTCTAGAGGCGCCCGCGCCCGGACCGGACGCGCGGGAGCGCGGCGCGCTGCTGCATGCCCTGATGAGAGAAATATGGGTTGAATTAAAAAGTAGTGCGTCTCTCCGTGGGGACCTTGCGCCGGTCATCGCGCGCGCGGCCGCGGCCGCGGTGAAGGAGGCCGGGCTGGATGGCCGCTTCGCCGAGCTCGAGCGCGTGCGCCTCGCGAAGCTCGCGCGCGAATGGCTCGAGCTGGAAAAAACGCGCAAGGATTTCGACGTGGCCTTCCTCGAGCATCCCCGCGGGCTGGCGGTGGCCGGCCTGGAATTCTCCTCGCGCATCGACCGCATGGACCGCCTGGTCGAAGGCGGCGGGTACGCCCTCATAGACTACAAGACCGGCAGCCGCGTCACGCCGAAGGACTGGGACCCGCCGCGCCCCGACGACCCGCAGCTTCCGCTCTACGCGCTCGCCGCGCCGGAAGAGCTCTCGGCGGTGGCCTTCGCCAAGCTGCGGCCCGGGGCGATGAAGTTCTTCGGCTTTTCGCGCGAGGAGAAGCAGCTCCCGGGGGTGAAGCTCTATCGCGACTGGCCCGGCCTGCTCGCGCAATGGAAGAAGGAAGGCGAAGCGCTCGGCGCCGCCTTTGCCTCGGGCGAGGCGGCGGTCGATCCCAAGCGCGACCTCAAGACCTGCCTGCGCTGCGACCTGCAGACGCTATGCCGCGTCTACGAAAAGTTCAACGTGCTGGAAGAGGTGGAAGACGAAGAGGCCGGCGAATGACGCTGCCGTTTCCTTCCCCTTTATGCCCAGACGGGATAGCCCTTCGCCTGCCGCGCGTAGCCGTCCCACAGGTCGAGCATGCGCTCGCGCCACGCGTACACCGTGTCGTCGGGCTCCAGCAGGCGCAGCGGCGACACCGAGCGCGCCCACTGGAAGGCGCCGAACAGGCAGTAGTCGGCGAAGCCCGGGCCCTTGCCCGAGACGAACTGGTTCTGCACCAGCACCGGGCGCAGCGGCTCGAGCGCGCCGCGCAGCTCCGCCAGCCACTTCTTCTGGTCGGCGGCCGCCTGCTCGAGCGGCATGCCGAAGCGCTTCTCGCGCGATTCTCGCCAGTAGGCGCGGTCCTTCTCGTGCACATGCCCGAAAAGATCGAGCAGGATGGCGCGCAGCAGGGGCACGTGCACCATGCGCACCGTCCAGTGGCTGAAGAAGAGCGACAGCGCCTGCGCCTCGCCGCCCTCGAACAGCGCCGGCCGGCTGGGGTAGGCCTCCTCGAGGTAGGTGGCGATCGCCCACGAGTCGTACACCGCCTGGCCGCCGTCGACCAGCACCGGCACGGTCTTCGAGCCGCTGGAGGCGATGGCGTCCTTCTCGGTGAAGCGCCACGGAATGGTCGCGAACGCGAGGCCCTTGTGCTTGAGCGCCATCTTCACGCGCCAGCAGTAGGGCGAAAACCGGCGGTCGTCCTCGGCGCCGGCGAGGTCGTAGAGCTGGATGGCCATAAGCTTTCCCGGGGAAGGGCGTTACGCCGGAACCTCGACGTATTCGACGCGGCTGCTCGGTTCCGGAATAGGCAGGCCGTCGGCGCGCAAGCCTTCCAGATGAAAGCTGATGGCTGCCTGGATCTCGCGCTCCGTTTCCTGGACCGTAGCGCCCGTGGCAACGCACCCAGGCAGGTCGGGCACATAAGCGGAGTAGTTGCGTTCTCCCTTTTCGATAACGACTGCGTAGCGCATGCGAATGCCTATCGTTTCAGCCCAGCCTGCTTAAGGATACTGTTTAACGTGCCGGCGTGTAAGTCGTCGCTCGGCTTTCCAGCCACCGTGACCCGACCGGGCTTCACAGGATGCTTGAATTGCCGA
>CAZJJC010000320.1:0-8500 GCA_964546195.1 uncultured Enterobacteriaceae bacterium
GTCGAGATGCCGGTCGCGGCGCGCCATCCCGGCGCGCTCGCGGTGATGGCCTGCATCCTGACCGCCACGCCCGGCACGAGCTGGGCACGCTACGACCTGCGCCGTGGCGTGCTCACCATCCACGTCTTCGACCTGATCGACGAGGACGCGTGGATGGACCGGTTCAAGCAGCGCTATGAACGCCGTCTCATGGAGATCTTCGAATGAATGCAGCCTTGGTGAGCGCCCAGGTCCTCGTCGGTCTGGCGATGGTGTTCACGGCTTACCGCCTGCTGCGCGGGCCGCGCGCGCAGGACCGCGTGCTCGCGCTCGACACGCTGTACGTGAACGCCCTGATCCTGATGATCACCATCGGCATGCGCACCGGCAGCAGCTTTTATTTCGAGGCGGCCCTGATCATCGGCATGCTGGGCTTCGTCGCCACCGTGGCGCTCGCCAAGTTCCTGCTGCGCGGCGAGGTGATCGAATGATCGAGCTCGTCGTTTGCGCCCTGGTGCTGGCGGGCGCGCTGCTCGTTTTCTTCGGCTCGCTCGGCCTGCTGACGCTGAAGACCTTCTACGAGCGCGTGCACCCGCCCACCATGGGAACCACGCTCGGCACCGGCCTCGTGCTCATCGGCTCGATGGTGTTCTTCACCGTGCAGGAATCGCGGCCGGTGCTGCACGAGCTCGTCATCGCCGCGTTCATGACCATCACCACGCCGGTGACTTACATGCTGCTGGTGCGCGCCGCGCTCTACCGCGACCGCGCGGAGGGCAAGGACCCCTTGAAACAGGAGGAACGCGAAGCGCCGTGACGGGTCTCATCAGTATGGACACCGTCACCGTTTCCGTGGCCGCGGGCGAAGTGCTGCTCGAGCGGCTGCTGCAGGAGGGCGTCGTCGTGGCGCACGACTGCGGCGGCAAGCTCGCCTGCACGTCATGCCTGGTGGTGGTCCGCGAAGGAATGCAGCACCTGAGCGCGGCGACCGAGGACGAGATGGACATGCTCGAGCGGGCGCCGGCGCACGCGCCGGGCGCGCGCCTCGCGTGCCAGGCGGTCTCGGAGGGCGGCGAGCTGGTCGTAGCGCTGGCGCAAAACCCGGTTCCCGCAAGGGTTGCGGGGACATCGCCGGTTGGCGTGAGCGGGCCTGCCGCGACCTTCCTGGCCGCGCAGCTTGCGAAGCATCCGGACGCCGTGGCGGTGCGCCTGGCGGTGAAGCCGGCCGGCTGCTCGGGCTTCGGCTACACGGTGGCTCCCACAAGCGAAATCCGCCCGGAAGACGCGATTTTCGAAAGCGCCGGGGTGCGCATCGCCGTCGATCCGCTCAGCCTGCCTTACCTGCAGGGCACCCGCATCGATCTCGTGCAGGAGGGACTCGCCCGGCGCCTGCGCTACGAAAATCCCAACGTGCGCCAAAGCTGCGGCTGCGGCGAGAGCTTCGGCGTATGAAGTGAGCCGGGCTCGCCCCGTCTTCCTGAACCTAGCGCGCATGCGCTACCCGGTGGGCGCTGTCGCGTCCATCGGGCACCGGATATCCGGCGTGCTGCTCGTGCTCATGCTGCCCTTCGCGGTCCTGGCGCTCGATCGCTCGCTGCGCAGTGATGCAGCGTTCTTCGCCATCAGCGGCTGGCTGCGCCTGCCGGCCGCGCTGCTCGCCTGGGCTTGTGCGCACCATTTGTTCGCGGGCATCCGGCATCTCTTGACCGACGTGGGCATCGGCGCCTCGCTGCCGGCGGCGCGCGCCAGCGCCTACGCGGCGCTCATCGCCGCGGCGGCGGTCGGCCTGGCCTTTCTCGCGCTATGACCCTCCTGTCCGGCCAACGCGCCTTCGTCTTCCAGCGATTGAGCGCGCTGGTACTGCTCGCGTACATCGCCGCGGCAGCCGTGCGGCTCGCGCTCGGCGCGCCGGTCACGCTCGCGCAGTGGCAGGCGTGGGCCGCGCAACCGCTCGCCGCGGCGGCCCTGCTCGTCCTCGCGCTGGCGCTGGTTGCGCACGCCTGGGTCGGCATCCGCGACGTGG
Source organism: uncultured Enterobacteriaceae bacterium (assembly GCA_964546195.1). GTDB lineage: Bacteria > Pseudomonadota > Gammaproteobacteria > Burkholderiales > SG8-39 > SCGC-AG-212-J23. The sequence goes on from CAZJJC010000320.1 coordinate 2,003, forward strand.
TGCTGGACTATGTGCGTCCGTTCGCCGTTTGCGTTGCGGTCCTCGGCATCGCGGCAACCGGCCTCGCGCTGCTGGCGGCCTGGAGCGCGTTCATCCTGGTATCGCATGCGCTTTAGGATCTACCGCTTCGACCCCGACAAGCAGGCGAAGCCGGCCCTGCAGGACTACGAGCTGCAGCTCGAGCCTTCGGACCACAAGGTGCTCGACGCGCTCGAGCGCCTCAGGGCGCAGGACGATTCCATCGGCTACCGGCGCTCGTGCCGCGAAGGCGTGTGCGGCTCGGACGCGATGAACATCAACGGCCGCAACATGCTGGCGTGCATCACGCCGCTCGCGGGCCTGCGCGAGCCGGTGACCCTGCGGCCGCTGCCCGGCTTTCCGGTGATCCGCGACCTGATCGTCGACATGACGCAGTTCTTCAGGCACTACCACGAGATCCGGCCCTATCTGGTCAACGACGAGCCGCCGCCCGAGCGCGAGCGGCTGCAGTCGCCGGAGGAACGCGACAAGCTGAACGGGCTGTACGAATGCATCCTGTGCGCCTGCTGCAGCAGCTTCTGCCCTTCGCAATGGTGGAATCCGGAGAAGTTCCTGGGTCCGGCCGCGCTGCTGCAGGCCGAGCGCTTCATCGTCGACAGCCGCGACCGCGCCACGCCGGAGCGCCTGGCGTTTCTCGACGACGTCTACAAGCTTTATCGCTGCCGCACGATCATGAACTGCACCGAGGTGTGCCCGAAGAACCTGAGCCCGGCACGGGCGATCGAGCACATCCGCATCCAGCAGCTGCGCCGCTCGGGGTGAAGCTGCGCTGAGGCGTGACGCCGAGGCTCCCGAGCCATTGCGTGGCGCACGCCTTGTCGGGTCAACGGATCCTGCTCAGCAGGGCGTCGTTGGGGCAGGCGCGGGTGCCGCAGGCCGTCTTGTCTGCGCACAGCGTGCAGCGGCCGACCGCCCGGGCGAGCTGCTCGACGCCAGCCGCGTGCTCCACCTGCGCGACGCTAAGCCCTTTGCGCTCGAGGACCGCGAAAAACGGCAGCGGCCCTTCATCGCGGAGCTGGCGGCGCAGGCCGCTCACGATGCCCCACACCAACATGACGAAAATGGCCAGCCAGGCGGCGCCGACGGCGATGGCTACGAGATTGTCCATAAAACCTCCATGGAACAACCGTACGCCTTGCGCATCCACGGCCTTTGATCCAGCGCAAATGGGCGCGGTTATGATGGCGAAATGCGAGGGCTGAGAGGAAAAACCGCCATCGTCACGGGCGGCGCGGCCGGCATCGGCGCCGCGGTGGTGAAGCGCTTCGAGGCGGAAGGGACCCGCGTCGTCGTCTTTGATCTGAATGCAGAAAAGAAAGTGGACATCACCGACTACGAAGCGGTGAAGCAGGCCGTCGCCCAGGCCGGGCCGGTCGACATCCTGGTCAACAACGCCGGCTGGGACCTCTTCCGGCCGTTTCTGAAGACCGATCCGGCCTTCTGGCAGAAGATCATTTCCCTGAACCTGGTCGGCGCCATGAACCTGCTGCACTGCGTGCTGCCCGGCATGGCCGAGCGCGGCCGCGGCAAGGTGGTCACGGTCGCCTCCGACGCCGGGCGCGTCGGCTCCTCCGGCGAAGCGCCCTACTCGGCCTGCAAAGGCGGCCTCATCGCGCTCACCAAGACCCTGGCGCGCGAGCTCGCGATGAAGAACGTCCAGTTGAACGTGGTGTGCCCGGGCCTTACCGAAACCGGCATGCTGGAGCAGTTCATGCAGGGCGCCGGCAACCCGGAAAAGCTGCGCGAAGCCTACCGCCGCGCAGTTCCCATGGGTCGCCTGGGCAAACCCGAGGACCTGCCCGGCGCGATCCTGTTCTTCGCGAGCGACGACGCGGACTTCATCACGGGCCAGGTGCTGAGCGTTTCGGGCGGCCTGACCATGCACGGCTGAGGACCAGCACGGCGGCAAGCGCGATGAACAGCGCGAGCGCCGCAGCATTGCCCCAGGCGCCGAATTCCCTGGAAACGAGCACGCGCACGGCGAGCGAGCCGTGCAGCAGCACAAGCGGCAGGTAGAGCAGCCGGCTGTAAGGCAGGGGCGCGTGGGCGAACACCATCGAGAACACGAAGCCGAGGAAGAGGGCGTGCAGCGCGGCGTCATAGGCGAGCGATAGCGCCATGAGCACGCCGCCTGCGGCGAGCCAGAAATAGCCGGCCAGCAGGCACAGGGCGACGTAGCGGGGCTGCTTGTCCGCGCGCAGCGTGCCGCGCGCGACGTCGAAGGCGAAAAGCCACAGCGCGAGCAGCACCAGCATCACTCCCAGGAAGCTGGGCATGAGCGGGGCGGCGAATAGCGCGGACGCGATCAGCAGAAAGCTCATGCGGACCGCCGGAGCGCGCTCGCGCTCGCGCGACCGCTCCAGGCGCTCGCCGCCGATCGTGAGCGCGAAGAAGGCGATCCACCACGGCACCGCCGGGAAGCCGATCAGCACCGACAGGTTGCCCACCAGCCAAGCGAGCCCGCCGCCCGCCACGGTGCCCGTTTCGAGCGATGCCCGGCGCCGTACGGCCGCAATCGCGGCTGCCGTGTAGATCGCGGCGGCGAGCGCCATCAGTGCCAAACCTTCCTGGGGCAATCCCGCCAGGAGGACAACGCCTGCCAGGCCGGCGCACACCGGCGCCGCGTAGGCCCATGCGCGCTCCAGCGCCGCCGCGCGCTCGAGCGAAATCAGCGTGCCGAAGAACGCCGACACCATGAGCGGGCCGTGCAGCGCCAGCGCGCCGATCGACACCGGGATTGGCGTGAGGCGGGCAAGGCCCCCCGCTATGCCGAAAACGAGCGACACAAAGGCCAGCATTAGAAGCAGCACACGCCATCGCCACAACGCGAGCACCATGGCAGACGGAGCCTATGGGATCAGGGGCTGCGCCGCCACCACGGCGATATACTGGCCCGATGGCAACGCCCAAGGGCGCCGCAATGGACGAACAGGAGATCTTTGCGCCGACGCCCCGCGGCAGCGCCGAGCTGCGCGGCCCGGGCACCGGGCTCTCCGCCGACGAACTCGAGGTCCTGGTGCTGGTCGACGGCCGCGCTACGGTGGCGCAGGTTGCGCGCTCGACGCCCGGACAGTCGCCCGAAGCGGTGAAGGAGGTGCTGGCCAGGCTGCTGGCCGGCGCGCTCATCGTGCGCGCGAGCGAGCTGCAGTCGGAAGCGATCGACGCTTCGGAGTTCTTCAGCGTGACCGCGCCGCCGGATTTCTCGGGCGCCGCGGCGTCGGCGGCCGGCGCGGAGCTCGCGAAAGGCGTCTCCTCCCTCCAGGACAAGGGCTACTACGTACGCATCGCACGCCGCCCCAGCGAGCGGCGCAAGCTGCCGGAGAACCGCAAGCCGATCGTGCTGCTCGTCGACGACGACCCGCACATCGCGAAGCTGCTGCATACCTGCTTCAAGCTCGAGGGCTTCGTGCCGCGCACCGCGATGAACCGCGAGCAGATCGTCGCGGCGTTGCGCCAGCCGGTCGCCCCCGACCTGGTGCTGCTCGACGTGATGCTGCCCGATATCGACGGCTTCGACGTGCTCGGGCGCCTGCGCCAGCACCCCACGCTCAAGGCGGTGCCCGTGATCATGCTCACCGGCAGGGCGACGCGCGAAGCGGTGCTGAAGGGCCTGCACGGCGGCGCCGACGGCTACATCACCAAGCCGTTCGATATCGAGGTGCTGATGAGCGCGGTGAAAACGGTCTTCGGCATGCCCGACAAGCCGTGAGCGAGGACCCTTTCGCGGCGCTGCGCGCGGAATACCGCGCCGCGTTGCCGGAGCGGCTGCGCGCGATCGAGCAGCTGCGCGCCGCTCTCGCCGCCGGCGCGCTCCCGGCGGGGCAGCGCCGGGAGCTGCAACGGCAGCTGCATTCCCTCGCCGGCTCCGGCAAGACCTTCGGCCTGCCCGAAGTGAGCGCCGCCGCGCGTGCCGCCGAGGCGCTGCTCGAGGCCCCGGGCGAGCCCGACTGGGCGCTGCTCGAGCGCCGGATCCAGGCCATCGGAGGGGCTTTTCCTTAAGGCTCGCTTAAGCGCGCAAGGCGGATAAAGGAACCGTAACCGTGCACAAGGAGGCGCCATGGAATCCAGACCCTGCGTGCGCTGCCGCGGCAGCACGCAGCCGGCCGTGCTGGAAAGCGCTGCCGGGGAAGCTGCGCCGCTCGCCCTGATGCTGCAAGGCATGCCCATTCTCGCCTGCGCGAAGGGCCACCGGCAATTCGTGCATGCCGAATTCCCTCGCTGGCTGGTCGAGCATCTCGTCGAAGAGGACGAGGCCAGGCTGCCGGCCGGCGAGGAGCAGGGGTTGCTCCGCAAGCACTACCGCTGCGGCGGCTGCGGCGCCGAGCTGCAGGCGCAGGCCGAGCGCCGCGAGACCTTCCCGATCGACCTGACGCTGGGTGACCTGGGACCGTTCCGCGTCGAGCTCACGGCGCCGGTGTACCGCTGCCCCAGCTGCTCGCGCGAGCAGCTGCACTCCCTCAAGGAGGTGCGCAAGCACACCCCGGCCGCGCTGGCGCACGCTTTCAAGGCCGCCGAGCTGCCGCCTGCCTAGGCGCGCACCAGCAGGACCGGCACCGAAGCGCTCCTGACCACCTGCTCGGCGTCGCTGCCGAGCACCATGCGCCGCACGCCGCGCCGCCCGTGCGTGCCGAGCACGATGAGATCGGCGCGCTGCTTTTTCGCCTCGCGCACGATGGCCTCCGCCGCCGAGCCGCCGAGGGTCTCGCGCATCACGGTCTTCGCCTTGAGGCCCTGCTTCTCGGCGGCGGCCAGCGCCTTCGCGAGGACGCTTTTGCCGCCCGCGCGCAGCTGCGGCACGATGTCCACGGCCACCGCCGCCTCGGGCATGGCGAAGGCGTAGTACTCGTTCACCACGTTGAAGATGCAAAGCTCGGCGCGCTCGCTCTTCGCCAGGCGCACCGCCTCGCGCAGGCCGCGTGCGGAGGCAGTGCTGCCGTCCACCGCGACAAGGATTTTCCGGTAGGCGTTCATGCCTATATCGTAACGCCGAAGGAATAGACCTTGACCATCGACAGTCTTCAATGGCCCGTCTGTCGCACCGGGCGTCGCCAGCGCCGTCGCAATCGGCCTCTGGTACCTCATCGCGGGCAGAGACATCCGCGACGCGGTCAAGGGCGACAGCCTTCAGCTGTCGAGCCGGGTGCGCGGGTCGAGCGGCAGCATGCCGGTCTCGGCGCGCAGCATCTGCTCGCGGTAGAAGCGGCTGAAGGCCGCGACCTGGCCCATGGACAGCCGCCCCGAGCGGCCCTCGGCGATGGCTTTCAGCCGGTCGCGCAGCTTGGCGTAGGCCGTGCCCAGCACCTGGTCGTCCTGCGCCAGCGCGGCGGCGTCGAAATAGCGCATCAAAGTCCGCGCGGCGTCCTGGGCGCTGATGTCGCAGCCGTGTTCGCTAAGGTGGGGCACGAGCCGCTCCAGGCTCGTGAGCTGCGATTCCACCCGGTACAGGTTCATGGTCGGAATCAGTAAGATGCAAGCCGCGTGCCGCGGCTTTAAGCCGCCCCCTGCCGCCCCCATCTAGCCCAGAATGAAATACAAGGACTACTACAAGATCCTGGGCGTGGAGCGCTCCGCGGGCGAGGAGGACATCAAGAAAGCCTACCGCAAATTGGCGCGCAAGTACCACCCTGACGTATCCAAGGAGGCCAACGCCAAGGAGAAATTCCAGGAGGCGTCCGAGGCCTACGAGACGCTGCGCGACAAGGAAAAGCGCGCCGCCTACGACAGCCTGGGCAGCGGCTTCCGGCCGGGCCAGGATTTCCGCCCGCCGCCGGACTGGTTCGACCGCTTCGGCGGGGAGCGCGGCGAGGATCTGGGAGGCGTGGACCTGTCGGATCTCTTCGAGTCGCTCGGCGCCTTCGGCCGGGCGACCGGCTTCGGCCGGCGCGGCGGCCCGCAGGGGCGCAGCATGGCGTTCCCGGGCGAGGACTACGACGTTCCGGTGCGCCTGACGCTCGAGGAGGCCTATCGCGGCGCCGAGCGCTCGGTGCAGCTCGACGGCCGCAGCTTCACGGCGCGCATTCCGCGCGGCGCGACCGACGGGCAGCGGTTGCGGCTGCGCGGCAAGGGCGGCCCGGGCTTGAACGGCGGCCCGCCGGGCGACCTTTACCTGCAGATCCACCTCCAGCCGCACCCGCTCTTCCGGGCGAGCGGCCACGACCTGGACCTCGACGTGCCGCTCTCGCCCTGGGAGGCGGCACTCGGCGCACAGATCGAGATCCCCACCATGGAGGGGCGCGTTACCGTCAAGGTGCCGCCGGGCTCCAAGGCCGGTCAGAAGCTGCGCCTTGCCGGCAAGGGGCTGCCCAAGCCCGGCGGCGGCGCAGGCGACCTGTACGCGGTGCTCGGCATCTCGGTGCCGGCGACCCTCACCGCGCGGGAGAAGCAGCTCTTCGAGGAGCTGCGCGAGGCTTCGCGCTTCGATCCGCGCGGCCGCTTCGGCTGATTGGCATGCTCCTTGCG
>CAZJJC010000321.1:0-2429 GCA_964546195.1 uncultured Enterobacteriaceae bacterium
CGGCGCGTGTTGTCGCCGGCGAGCGGCTCGACCTTGATGACCTCGGCCCCGAGGTCCGCGAGCACCAGCCCGCAGGAGGGGCCCATCACCATGTGCGCGAACTCGACGACCCGGATTCCCTCGAGAGGAAGAGTCACTTCATGCCGCGGCACGGAATCCCTTGGGAACGCCCGCGAGCGCGAGGTGGCCGTAGAGCGGCTCCTGCGGCAGCGCCTCGGCCAGCATGCGCCGCGCGGCGAGCAGCGCGTCTAGCCGAATGCCGGTGGCGATGCCCATGGCCTCGAACATGAACACCAGGTCCTCGGTGATGACGTTGCCGCTGGCGCCCGGCGCGAACGGGCAGCCGCCGAGGCCGCCCATGGAGCTGTCGAAGTGGCGCACGCCTTCCTCGTAGGCGGCGAGCGCGTTGGCGAGGCCCAGGCCGCGCGTGTTGTGCAGATGAGCCGCTTCAAGCTTTTCGCCTATCTCGCTTTTGACTTTCCTGAAAACGCGTCTTATCTGCGCCGGATTGGCATAGCCCACGGTATCGGCGAGCGCCACGCAGTCGCAGAACTGCGCCAGCGCGGCGGCGATGCGCACCACGTCGTCCTCCGGCACCACGCCCTGCATCGTGCAGCCGAAGGCGGTGGACACCGCGCCCTCGATCTCCACGCCGGGGTGCGGATGCTGCGCGCACTTGCGGACTTCTTCGACCATCTGCTCGGGGGTCATGCGCACGTTGGACTCGCTGTGCAGCCGGCTTGCGGACACCGGGAAGGTCACCTTGTGCGCGCCGGCCTCGAGCGCGCGCTGGAAGCCCTTGAGGTTCGGTGCGAGCGCAACGACCTTCACCCCGGGGAGGGATTTCGCGAAAGCAACAATCTCTGCGGTATCGGCCATCGCCGGGATCAGCTTCGGCGGCACGAAGGAGCCGACCTCGATCTCGCGCAGGCCGGCGGCGGCGAGGGCCGAGATCCAGGCCTTCTTCGCTTCGGTGGGCATCAGGTGATGGGCGTTCTGCAGCCCGTCGCGCGGGCCGACCTCGCAGATATGGACTTGGGGCATGCGCCGATTCTAGCGCCGCGCCGCCTCAGCGCCAGTCGTCGATCACCAGGCAATCCGGCCGGTTGTAGCCGGCGTCGTTCGGCCGCTGCATCGCCACGCCGTGGAGAAAGCTGCGAAAGCCGCGCTCCAGCATCCCGCGGTAGGCCGCATGCCGGGCGGTGTTGGTCCCGGCGACGAGCTGGGTGCATCCGCGGCGCGCGGCAAGCGCCTCGCAGGCGCTGATCAGCCGGTCGAAGCGCCCGGCGGCGTCCTCGCCCGGACGCACCGCGCCGAACTTGACGTAGGCCGAGCCGCTGCCGGCCTCGCTGCCTTTGCCCACGTGGCAGGCGGCGAATCCCTCGAGAGAAGCGCCATCGCGAAGCAGCACCGTGTCGCCCAGGCCCTGGGCGTGGATCGAGCGCAGCTCGCCTCCGAGATCGAGCCCGTCGAGAAGCGAGCCGGCCAGCGCCGCGCACTGGGCAAGGCAGGCGGCGCGCTGCGCGTCGTCCAGCTCGGAGAAAAGCGCACCTTGCAACTCGCGCGCCTCGACCGGCTTCGACATGACGGCCGTCAGATGCTGCGGCCAGAAGCCGAATTTCTGATAAAGCCCGACATGCTTCAGGCTTTGCGGGAACGTGAACAGCGCGCTGTGGCGCAGCTTCCATGCGTCGAACAGCGCCATCGCCGGCTCGAGCAGGCGGCTGCCGATACCCTGCGACCAGCAATCGGGCCGCACGCTGAGAGGACCGAAAATCCCGAAGCTGCCCCAGCGCGCGGCGAAGCTCGTGCCGAGGAGCTCGCCGCCGCGAAAGGCGCCGAGCGCCCCGGCGGGCTCGGCCCGCCAGCGCGTCCTGACCATCTCGGCGTCGCCGCGGAAAGCCATCGGCTCGGCCAGGCCGAACTCGGTGCCGAACGCGAGGCGAAAGACGCGATCGGCCTCTCCCAGGTCGCCCTCGACGAGCGGCCGGATCTCGACGCTCACGCGGCGGCGACGGGAAGCTTCAGCTCGACGATCTTCTGCGACCACTCGGCCGGGCCGGTGCTGTGCACCGACGTGCCGCTCGCGTCGACCGCGACCGTGACCGGCATGTCCTCGACCTCGAACTCGTAGATCGCCTCCATGCCGAGGTCCGCGAAGGCAGCCACGCGCGACTTGCGGATCGCCTTCGCGACGAGATAGGCTGCGCCGCCCACGGCCATGAGGTAGGCCGCCTGGTGCCTGCGGATCGCCTCGATCGCCGCCGGCCCGCGCTCGCCCTTGCCGATCATCGCGAGCAGCCCCGTTTTTCCGAGCATGGTCTCGGTGAACTTGTCCATGCGCGTCGCGGTGGTCGGGCCCGCGGGTCCGACGGCTTCGTCGCGAACCGCGTCCACCGGTCCGACGTAGTAAATGACGCGGCCTTTCA
>CAZJJC010000322.1:0-3384 GCA_964546195.1 uncultured Enterobacteriaceae bacterium
CGCCGGCTGAATCCTGAGTAAGATCAAGCCCCTGTTTCCAGGAGCGCCCAGCGATGCACAAGGTCCTGTTGATCGAGGACAATCCGGGTGATGCGCGGCTCATCCGCGAGATGATCGCGGAGGACCCGGATGCGCCGTTCAGCGTGAGCTGCGCGGACCGGCTGAGCCGGGGGCTGGAGCGGCTGTCGGCCGCCGACACGGAGCTGGTGCTGCTCGATCTGTCGCTCCCCGACAGCTGCGGGCTGGACACCTTCGCCAGGGTCTACGCACATTCGCCCACCGTCCCGATCATCGTGCTCACGGGCAACAGCGACCACACCATCGCGCTCTCGGCCGTCAAGAGCGGCGCGCAGGACTATCTCATCAAGGGCCGCTACGACCGCGAGCTGCTGCTGCGCTCGATGCAGTACTCCATCGAGCGCAAGCGCTACCAGGTCCAGCTCGAGTACCAGGCGAACTATGACGCGTTGACCGGTCTGCCCAATCGCAACCTGCTGCAGGACCGCCTGCACCAGGCGGTCCAGGGCTACCGGCTGCCGCGCACCGTAGCCGTGGCGTTCATCGATCTGGATCACTTCAAGTTCGTGAACGACAGTCTGGGCCACTCCGCCGGCGACAGGCTGCTAAAAGGCATCGCGGAGCGCCTGCGCGCGGTGCTGCGCGAGGGCGACACCGTGGCGCGCCTCGGCGGCGACGAGTTCGTGCTCATTCTGAACGGTCATTCGAGCGAAGAAGTGATTTTCCGCGCCATGCAGCGCATCACGGCCACGGTCGCCGAGCCCATGAGCATCGAGGGCAAGGAGCTCATCGTCACCTGCAGCGGCGGCATCAGCCTGTACCCGCAGGACGGCCTGGACGTCGATACGCTGCTCAAGAACGCCGATGCCGCGATGTACCGGGCCAAGGAGCAGGGCCGCAACAACTGCAAGTTCTACACCTCGGAGATGAACCAGCGCGTCAACGAGCGCCTGTCGCTGGAGAACGGGCTGCGGCGCGCGATCGAGCGCCGGGAATTCCGCCTGCACTACCAGAGCCGCGTGGACCTGAGGACCGGCGCCATAGTGGGCGCCGAGGCCCTGGTGCGCTGGCTGCATCCCGAGCGCGGGCTGATGGCCCCCGACCGGTTCATCCCGATCGCGGAGGAGACCGGCCTGATCATGCCGATCGGCGAGCTCGTCCTGCGCGAGGCCTGCCGGCAGGTGCGCAGCTGGCTCGACCAGGGCCTCGAGCCGGGCGTCGTGTCGGTGAACCTGTCGGCGCGGCAATTCCGCCAGGAGGGCCTGGTGCGCCTGGTGGCAAGCGTGCTCGAGGAGACGGGCCTCGATCCCGGGCACCTTGAGATGGAGCTCACCGAAAGCATGGTGATGGACAACATCGCTGCGGCGATCGCCACGCTGCGGGGATTGAAGTCCCTCGGCGTCTCGCTGTCGGTGGACGATTTCGGGACCGGATACTCCAGCCTCGCCTACCTGCGCAACCTGCCGATCGACAAGCTGAAGATCGACCGCTCGTTCGTGCGGGACATCGGCAACACGCGGGACGCGGACGGCGGCGTGCTCGCGCAGGCGATCATCTCGCTCGGCCACAACCTGCATCTGCGGGTCGTCGCCGAGGGCGTGGAGACGGCCGCGCAGGCGCAGTTCCTCGAGCGGCATGAATGCGATGAGGTGCAGGGCTTTTTTTACGGCAAGCCCCTGGAGCCCGCGGCGTTCGCAAAAGCCCTGGGCGTCAGTGCAGGGTGCGGCGTTCCCGTTGCACTAGCTTGAGCAGCCGCCGCACGAGGTTGAGCCCGGCGCCGGTGCCGTCGGCTTCGCGCAGGGCACGCAGGCAGCGCAGCAGCACGTCGCGCGAAACGCCGAGTCTCTCGGCCCAGTAGTCCGCCTCTTGGTCCTGCAGGTCTTTGGCCATGCCCGCCTCCGGGTGATCGAATACCCGGATCGAGCAATGCGCGTGCCGTGGAAGGCACGCAGGGCGGACTACCCTACCAGATCTTGAAGAACCAGCCGAAGAGAATGCCGCTTCCGACCAGCAGCGCGACGTAGAAGCTGTCGTCGTGCCACTGCGGCATTTTCCCGGCGCGCGATTTTTCCTTCGCCGGTTTCGTCATGTTCCCCTCCTCAAGAGCACCGTCGGGCGATGCGCTTCGGGCAGCCAGGTGGCGCGCGCGTCTTCGCTTTCCTTGCCCCTGCGCTGCTCGTCTTTCAGGCGCTCCTCGCGCCGGATGCGCTCGAAGGTCTCGCGCACATTGGTGTTCGCGGCGCTCCGATACTGGAAGTCCGGGTCAAGCAGGCTTTTGAACGCCATGGGGTTCTCCTCCTCGCGCCATCTAGCTCTCGCCGCAAGGCGAGGTCAATATGCCCTCGGGCTAGGTGCGCGCGGCGCGGCGCGCGTTCCAACGCGCGGAGTGTGCGAGCCCCCGGCTTACAGCGTGACTTGCGAAGCCAGTGCCTTGCGGCTCATGGCCCCATTTGGGTCGCGACACCGATGGCGGCGAGGTGGTAGTATTTCACCGTCGCTGATTAGCGACACCTCGGGGAGGGGGTATGCAAGCGGAGACGCTGTGCGCGCTGGTACTGGGCGGTGCGCCTATCGTGCGCGCCGGGATTGCCTATATGCTGAAGCGGGAGTATGCGGGGCGGGCGCACGTGTTCAGCGCCGATTGGCACGACCGCGAGCGGGCGCTCGCCGGATGCGGCAAGCGCCTCGACCTGATCGTGCTGTATTCGGACGGCGAGGCCTCGCAGGAACCGTGGTTGCGCTTGGTGCGCTGTGCAAACGGACCCGGGGCCTTGGTGGTGGTTTCGCCGACGACTTTGGAACTGCATTGGGCCGCGTGGCATGACGGTGTGGTGTTAGTCCCGCTTGGGGCGCCGCTGCCGATGTGGCGCAAGGCGCTTCAAGCCGCGGCAAGGCGCCGCTTGCCTCTCCGTTCGCCGCCCAGAAGAGCCAGCGCACAGACCCAGACACCGCCGCTCACCGAGCGCCAGCACGAGGTGCTGGAGATGCTTTCGATGGGGCTTTCCAACAAAACCATCGCAAGCCGGTTGTCGCTTTCCGTGGGCACAGTCAAGCTGCATGTCACCGCTGTACTGCGCGGCTTGAAGGCAAGAAATCGCCTTGAGCTCGTGCTTAGCCGTGCGGCCACGCAGGCCGCGCCGAGGCGCACAGCCCCGGAGACGGCAACCTCCTCACGGGCGATTGCACCCTAAAAGCCGAGGAGGTAGGCGAGCAGGCCCATCACGTTCATGAGCACGATGATGCCGGTGCTGACCCGGTGGCGCAGCGCCAGGCGCACTATCCCGCGCAGTCCCGGGTAGCCCGGACCGTAGAAGCGCCGGTAGGCCTCGACGCTGTTGCGCTCCTCGCAGAATTAAAGAAAACGCC
>CAZJJC010000323.1:0-8599 GCA_964546195.1 uncultured Enterobacteriaceae bacterium
CGATGCGCGCGGCGAGGTAATCACGCACCGCTTCGGCCTGCAGCTCGATTCCGGGGTCGGTCTGCACCGCCGCAGCCAGCGCCTCGCCGAACTCCTCGTCCGGGATGCCGAAAACCGCGCAGTCGCGCACCCCCGGCATCAGGGCGAGCGCGGCCTCGATCTCGGCGGGATAGATGTTGACCCCGGCCGAGATCACCATGTCGGAGGCGCGGTCGCAGACGTAGAGATAGCCCTCTTCGTCGACGAACCCCAGGTCGCCGAGGGTCCACAGGCCGTCGCGCTCCAGCTTTCGCCGGGCGCCGGGATCGTTGTTGTAGCTGAAGTCGGGATAAGCGGGCTGCCGCGCGTAGATCAGCCCGACCTGGCCGCGCGGCAGCTCGTTGCCTTGGCTGTCGAGGATGCGCAGCAGCGCCTTGCCGACCGGCCGGCCCGCGGACCCGGGCTTGCGCAGCGCCTCGTGCGACGAAATCGCGGTGACGTAGCCGAGCTCGCTTGCCGCGTAGCTCTCGTGGAACAGCGGCCCCCACCAGTCGATCATGGCGCGCTTGAGCTCGGCCGCGCAGGGCGAGCCGGTGGAGGCGACGAAGCGCATCGAGGACAGATCGTATTTTTTCCGGATGCTCTCGGGAAGGCGCAGCAGCCGCACATACATCGTCGGCACGAGATAGGCATGCGTCAGCCTGAATTTCTCGATGAGCAGCAGGCTGCGCTCGGCATCGAACTTCTCCTCGAGCACCAGCAGCTCGCCCGACAGCATGCTTTGCAGCGCGTAGCTCGCGGGCGCGCTGTGGTACAGGGGCGCGGGCAGCAGCGCGCGCATGCCCGGCTCGATGCCCAGCACGCGGGCGAAGCCTTCCTGCGCCAGCGCCGTGCGCGCCGCCTCTTCCTGCGCTGGCGACGGTAGGCGGCGCACGCCCTTGGCGCGGCCGCTCGTGCCGGAGGTGTAGGGCATCATCATCCCGGGGGGCCGCGGCGCGCCCGACCAGGGCGGTTGCGCGGCGAGCTCCTCCGACTCGAGCACCGCCAGGCCGGACGGAATGCCGCCTTCGATCTGCGCGCGCAGCACTCGATGCGTGACCAGCGCCTTCGCGCCGCTGTCGCGCAGGATCCAGCCGGCTTCCTCGGGCTTGTAATGCCAGTTGATCGGGCAGAAATACGCGCCGAGCAGGCGGGCGGCGAACATGGCTTGGACGAAGGCCGGCGAGTTGTGCAGCATGATGCACACCACGTCGCCTGCAGCAACGCCCAGGCGGTCCAGGCCGCCTGCCATCTGCGTTACCGCTTCGTCGAAGGCGCGCGGCGCGGTTTCGCTGTCCTTGAAAAGTAGCGTGGCGCTCATGCGGGATCCTGCCGGTAGAAGAGCTTCAGCTGCTCGTAGACCGCGGGGTAGCGGCGCCGGGTCTGCGCGGGGTGCTCGAAGAAGGCCTCGCTGATGACCGCGAAGAATTCCGACGGGTGCTCGGCCGCGTACGGGTCGAGCCAGGTGTCCTGGCCGCGCTCGAGCGCGTCGCAGAATCCGTCGTAGGCTTCCTTGAACGCCGCCGCCCAGAGGCGCGCGTCCATGCCCGCGTGCAGCGGCGGCAGGCCGTCGGCCGCGCCGTTCACCATGTCGAGCTTGTGCGCAAACTCGTGGATCACCACGTTGATGTACGGATCGTGGGCCGCCGCGTCCCAGGAGATCACCACCGGCCCGCCGGGCATCGCCTCGCCCGCGAGATCGTCGTCCCATTCGTGCACCACGCCGGCCTCGTCCACCTCCCTGCGCCGCACGCGGAAGTCGCCGGGATAGACCACGATGCCGCGCCAGCCGGCGTACCAGTCCAAGCCGAGCTCCAGGATGGGCAGGCAGGCCTGCGCCGCGATCGCCAGGCGCATCTCGCCGGTGACCTCGAGGCCGTGCGCGCCGCTGAACTCCTTCTCGGCAAGGAACAGCAGCGCGAGCTGCTTCAGCTTTTCGGTCTCGGGAAGGAAGCGCAGACCGCGGGTGGACTTCTTCCAAAGAGCGGCGTCGATCGCATGCCGCTGAAGCACGCGCTTGCGGCGCCATTCCGTGAGCCAGCCCATGAACCGTAAAATACCGCATGGTCACCGTGGTGCAGCTGCATCCGCAAAGCGGCGCCGCCGCGCTCGGCGCGCTCGCCGAAGGCCTGGCGCCCGCCGAGCGCGAGCTCCTCGCGCGCGCGCTCGAGTTCGCCGAGCCGCTGTATGCCGGGCAGCTGCTGTCGACCGGCGAGCCCGCCTGGGGCCATGCGCTCGGCCTGGGGGCCGCGCTGGCTGCGGTCGGCATGGACGCCCCCGGGCGCGCTGCCGGCGTCCTGTTCGCCGCGCCGCGCTTCCTCGACAGCTCGGACGCGCTGGCGCAGGCCTTCGGCGCCGAGGTGGCCGAGCTCGCCGGGGGCGTGGAGAAGCTCTACCGGCTGAGGCTCGCGACGCGCGACTCCCCCGGCGAGCAGAACGAGGTGCTGCGCAAGATGGTGCTCGGCATGGTCGAGGACGTGCGGGTGGTGCTGATCCGGCTCGCCAGCCGCACGCAAACGCTGCGTTGGTTTTCGAAGAAGGAAACGCCTGAGCGGGTGGCCTACGCCAAGGAAACTCTGGACATTTACGCGCCGCTCGCCAATCGCCTCGGCGTGTTCCAGCTGAAATGGGAGCTGGAGGACCTTTCCTTCCGCTATCTCGAGCCGCAGCTCTACAAGCGCATCGCCCAGATGCTGGACGAGAAGCGCCTCGAGCGGCAGCGCTACATCGCCGCCGCGATCGCCGCGCTCGAGCGCGAGCTGCAGGCCGCGGGGGTGGCGGGCGCGCTCACCGGCCGGCCCAAGCACATCTATTCCATCTGGAACAAGATGCGCACCAAGGGCCTGGATTTCTCCGAGCTGTACGACGTGCGGGCGCTGCGCGTCATCGTGCCCGAGGTGAAGGACTGCTATACCGCGCTCGGCGTAGTGCATAACCTGTGGCAGCCCATCCCGAAGGAATTCGACGACTACATCTCGCGGCCGAAGGGCAACCTCTACCAGTCGCTGCACACCGCGGTGGTCGGCCCCGGCGGCAAGACGCTCGAAGTGCAGATCCGCACCGAGGAGATGCACCGCAAGGCCGAATACGGCGTCGCGGCGCACTGGCAGTACAAGGAAAAGTCCAGGACCTCGAAGCAGTTCGAGCAGAAGATCGCCTACCTGCGCGAGCTGCTCGCCTGGCGCGACGAGGTGGCCGACTGGTCGAAGACGCGCCAGGCGCGGCTCGACGACACGGTCTACGTGCTCACGCCGCAGGGCAAGGTGCTCGACCTGCCGGCGGGCGCCACGCCGATCGATTTCGCCTACGCGCTGCATACCGACCTCGGCCACCGCTGCCGCGGCGCCAGGGTGGACGGGCGCATGGCGACGCTCGATACGCCGCTCGCCAGCGGCCAGCGCGTCGAGATCGTCGCGGCCAAAAGCGGCGGCCCGTCGCGCGATTGGCTCAATGCCGAGCGCGGCTTCGTCAGGAGCCACCGCGCGCGGCAGAAGATCCGGCAGTGGTTCAACACCCAGGCGCTGCAGCAGACCGTGGCCGCCGGGCGCGCGCGGCTCGAGAAGGAGCTGCGGCGCAAGGGCGCGCTGCAGGCGAACCTCGAGGAGCTGGCGGGCAAGCTCGGCTTCAAGCCGCCCGACGAGCTGTTCGCCGCCGTGGCGCGCGACGAGGTGAACCTGCGCCAGCTCGAGACGGCGCTCAGGGGCAGCGAAGCGCCTGTCCAAAAAGTCGAGGTGAGGAGAAAAGCCAAGGCCACGGCAAAGTCCGGCGTGCTGGTGGTGGGCATGGACAGCTTGATGACCCAGCTCGCGCGCTGCTGCAAGCCGGTGCCGCCGGACCCGATCCGCGGCTTCGTCACGCGCGGCAGGGGGGTGTCGGTGCACCGCGAGGACTGCGCCGGCCTGAAGCGCCTCGCCGAAGCCCATCCGGAGCGTCTGATCGAGGCCGGATGGGCAGACGGCGGGGGACAGGGCGAGGGCAGCTACACCGTCGACATGGCGGTGAGCGCCACCGACCGGCGCGGGCTGCTGCGCGACATCGGCGATGCGCTCGCGCGCGAGAAGATCAACGTCACCGCGGTGCGCACGCAGACGCGCGAGGAGCTCGCGTTCATGCGCTTTACCTTCGACGTGGGCGACATGGCGCAGCTCAGGCGCGCGCTCGTCCAGGTGCGCGAGGTGAAGGGCGTGATCCGCGTGGCGCGCGCCTAGACCAGGATCAGCAGCCAGATCGCCGCAGCGTTCAGCGACGCGAGAAATACCGCGGCGCTGCCGATATCCTTGGCGCGGCCGATGAGCGGATGCTCCTCGAGCGAGATGCGGTCGAGCGTGGCCTCGAGCGCGGAATTCACCAGCTCGACGATGAGCACCAATAGCAGGCTGCCGACGAGCAGCGCGCGTTCCACGGCGGTTTCACCTACCAAGAACGCAAGCGGGCCGCAAACCGCAATACCCAGGATCTCGAGGCGAAAAGCCACTTCATGCCGCCAGGCGGCCGCCAGGCCGGCGAATGCGCAGCGCAGCGCGAGCAACGGCCGCGCGAGCAGCGGCTTGGACTTGTAGGGGCTTTCCACCTAGGCCGGGGCGGCGAGCACCGCGAGCAGCTCCTCCTGCGCCGCGCGCCGCCGGGCGCGCCGCGGCCTGAGCATCTCGTAGCTGCCGTCCGCATGCATGACCCAGGCCTGGCAGTTGTCCTCCAGATAGGGCAGCAGGCCCTCGCGGATCACGCGGCGCTTGAGCGCCGGCTCGAGCACCGGGAAGCACAGCTCGATGCGGCGGAAGAAATTGCGGTCCATCCAGTCGGCGCTCGCGAGGTAGACGTCCTCGGCGCCGCCGTTGTGGAAGAAGAACACGCGCGAGTGCTCGAGGAAGCGGCCGACCACCGAGCGCACGCGGATGTTCTGCGACAGCCCCTCGATGCCGGGCTTGAGCGCGCACACGCCGCGCACGATGAGATCGATGCTCACCCCCGCCGCCGAGGCGAGGTAGAGCTCCTCGATGATCTGCGGCTCGAGCAGCGCGTTCATCTTGGCGATGATGCGCGCCTCCTTGCCCTCGGCGGCGAGCCTCGCCTCATTGCGGATCGCCGCAACGATGCGTTTATGCAGGGTGAACGGGGATTGCCAAAGATGCTTCATCTTGCTCGCGCGGCCCAGCCCGGTCAGCTGCTTGAACACCTCGTTCACGTCGGCGCATACATCCTCGTTGGCGGTGAGCAGGCCGAAATCGGTGTACAGCCGCGCCGTGCTCGGATGGTAGTTGCCGGTGCCCAGGTGCACGTAGCGGCGCAGCACCTTGCGCTCCGCGCCGTCCTCGCGCCGCACGACGAGCGACATCTTGGCATGCGTCTTGTGTCCCACCACGCCGTAGACGACGTGCGCGCCGACCTCCTCGAGGCGCGCCGCCCAGTTGAGATTGGTCTCCTCGTCGAAGCGCGCCATCAGCTCCACCACCACCGTGACCTCCTTGCCCTTGCGCGCCGCGTCGACCAGGATCTCCATCAGCTCCGAGTCGATGCCGGTGCGGTACACCGTCTGCTTGATGGCGATGACGTTCGGGTCGTTGGCGGTGGTGCGGATGAACTCGATCACCGGCAGGAAGGACTGGTACGGATGATGCAGCAGCACGTCGTGCTTTTTCAGCTGCTCGAACAGCTCGCCGCCGCCCAGGCCGGCCGGCAGGGCGGGCTGGAAGGGCGGGTACTTCAGCGCGGGCTTGTCCACCTGGTCGGGCACCGCGCGCATGCGGTACAGGTTCACCGGCCCCTCGACGCGATACAGGTCGGCTTCCTGGAGCGAGAACTGCTGCAGCAGGAAATCCACCATGCGCTGCGAGCAGTTGTCCGCGACTTCCAGGCGCACGGCGTCGCCGAAGTGCCGGTGCAAGAGCTCGCCCTTGAGCGCGGTGTGCAGGTTCGTCATCTCCTCTTCCTCGACGAACAGATCCGAGTTGCGCGTCACGCGGAACTGGTAGGAGCCCTTCACGTTCATGCCGGCGAACAGCTCGTCCACGTGCGCGTGCAGGATGGACGAAAGGAATACGAACGCGTATTGCGCGCCGGCGAGCGCCTGCGGCAGGCGGATGACGCGCGGCAGGGCGCGCGGCGCCTGCACGATGGCCGCGCCCGAGCTGCGGCCGAAGGCGTCTCGGCCTTCCAGCTCGACCGCGAAATTGAGGCTCTTGTTGAACACGCGCGGAAACGGGTGCGCCGGGTCCAGGCCGATCGGCGTCAGCACCGGCAGCAGCTCCTTGAAGAAATAGTCGCGGATCCATTGCCGCTGCGCCGCGCTCCATTCCTCGCGGCGGGGGAAGACGACGCCTTCGCGCGCGAGCGCCGGCAGCACCACCTCGTTCAGGAGGCGATACTGGTCGGCGACCAGGGCATGCGCTTCTGCGCAAACCGCCTCGAATACCTCGAGCGAGCCGCGGCCGTCCGGGCCGGGCTCCGGCAGGCCGAGCTTGATCTGCTCCTTGAGCCCGGCGACGCGGATCTCGAAGAATTCGTCCAGGTTCGACGATACGAGGGTGATGAAGCGCAGCCGCTCCAGCAGCGGCACGGACTCGTCGGCCGCCTGCGACAGCACGCGGCGCTGGAACGCGAGGATGCCGAGCTCCCGGTTGAGAAATTGCGCCGGCTGGGGGATTCTACGGTTCATCGATGCAAAGGAATTCTACTTGGCCGACCCCGTAAGCACCCTCGCCGCAGTCGACCTGGGCTCCAACAGCTTTCACCTGGCGATCGGCCGCGTGGTCGACGGCCAGATCTATCCGCTGGACGCGGTGCGCGAGGTGGTGCGCCTGGGCGGCGGCCTCGGCGCCGACAAGCGCATCGACCGCGCGACGCAGGCGCGCGCGCTCGAGGCGCTCGCCAGGTTCGCCGAGCGGCTGCGCGGCTTCGCGCGCGGCAAGGTGCGTGCCGTCGGCACCAATGCGCTGCGCGTCGCGAAGAACGCGCCGCCGTTCCTGCGCGAGGCGCGCCAGGCGCTCGGCTTTCCGATCGAGGTGATCTCCGGCCGCGAGGAAGCGCGCCTGATCTACCTCGGCGTGGCGCACGCGCTGCCGGCCGGCGCCGCATTGAAAAGTGAGAGGCGGCTGGTGGTCGATGTCGGCGGCGGCTCCACCGAGCTCATCGTCGGCAGCGGCTTCGAGCCCCAGCTCACCGAGTCGCTCTACATGGGCTGCGTGAGCTACAGCCTGAAGTACTTCGCCGAGGGGCGCATCGACAAGGCGCGCATGAAGGCCGCCGAGCTCGCCGCGCGCCAGGAGCTCGCCGGCATGGTGCGCGCGTACCGCGCCGCCGGCTGGGACGAGGCGGTGGGCTCCTCGGGCACCGCGCGCTCGCTCGCCAACATCCTGCGCGAGAACGGCTTCGCCGCCGGGGCATTGACGCGCGAAGGGCTGGAGCGCCTTCGAGCCCTGCTCATCAAGCACGAGCGGGCGGAGCCCGAGCGCATAGCCGGGCTGCGGCCCAACCGCGCGCCGGTGCTGCCCGGGGGCCTGGCCATCATGAGCGCGCTGTTCGACGAGCTCGGCGTCGAGGCGATGAAAGTGTCCGACGCGGCGCTGCGCCACGGCGTGCTCTACGATCTGCTCGGCCGCGTCGAGCACCGCGACATGCGCGAGGCCACCGTGGCGCAATTCATGCGGCGCTACCATATCGAGAGCGCGCAGGCCGAGCGGGTGAAAAACCTGTCCCTGCTGATCTATGACGCACTGTCGCCCGGTGCGGAGCGCGACGACGACGGCGAGCGGCTGCTGCTCGCATGGGCGGCGCGCCTGGCCGAGATCGGACTTTCGATCGCGCACGCGCAATACCACAAGCACTCGGCCTACGTGCTGTCGAACGCCGACATGCCGGGCTTCTCGCGCATGGAGCAGGCGCGCCTCGCGCGCGTGGTGCTCGCGCACCGCGGCAAGCTGGCGAAGATGCAGGACGCGGGCCTCGAGGCCGGCGACTGGAAGCTGGTGTTCGCGCTGCGCACCGCCTCGCTCATCCTGCGCAGCCGCAGCGATGCGAAGCTGCCTTTCCTGCGCGTGGCGGCCGACGCCGGCGGCTTCGCCATCGACCTGCCGCAGTCCTGGCTCGACGAAAACCCGCTGTCCGCGGCGGCGCTCGAGACCGAGACCGAGCACTGGAGCAGCGTCGGCATGAAGCTGCAGCTGAGCGGCCTGTCCGAGCGCAAGGTTTCGGTTCTAAAGCAAGTCGGGTGAGATGACCGTTTTGACCGACTTGCCCGCGAGCCACCAGACCGCGCCCTTTTCCACCGCCCAGTCGCGCTGTTCGCCGCACAGCAGATAGGCGATCGCCCTTCCGAGCTCGGGCTGGTGGCCGACCACGACGACCGTGCCCGCGGTTCCGGCAGCTTTCAGGATCGCTTCCACGCTTGCGCCCGAAGCGAGCTCGCTCACCGTCTCGAAATCCTTGCGCAGCGCCTGCGCCGTCTGCTGGGCCCGCACCGCGGGACTGACGAGCAGGCGGTAGCGCTCGGGAAGATGCTCGCCCAGCCAAGCGGCCACGCGCTGCGCCTGCTGCTCGCCTTTCGGCGTCAGCTTGCGCGCCAGGTCGGGCGCGCCGTCTTGCGCAT
>CAZJJC010000324.1:0-6041 GCA_964546195.1 uncultured Enterobacteriaceae bacterium
GCTATCGGGCTACCCGGCGTGGCTCGTCTGGCTGCTTGCGCACATCTACTTCCTGATCAACTTCCGCAACCGCATCGTGGTGATGCTCGACTGGGCGTGGGCGTATTGGACGTTCAACCGCTACGCGCGGATCATCACGGAGAGGGTGGATGGGCCCCCACCCCCTCCGGCGCGCTAGCGCTTACCTGCCAAGCAGCCGCCTGGCCTGGGCCACCTCGGCCAACTGCGTGTCCGCCTCGGCCGTCAGCTCCACCAGCCGGGTGGAGTACTCGGCCGCTTTGCCCGAGTTGCCGAACGCCGCGGCCGCGCGCGCCGCGCCCGCGAACGCGCGCAGGCGGTTCGGATCGCGCTCGAGCACGGTCTCGAACTCGCGCAGCGCGACGATCGGCTCGCCGGCATCCAGAATCGCGTAGGCCAGCAGCTCGCGCGCAGGCACCAGCCGGCCCGGCGTGACGACGTTCTTCTCGCTCGCGTCCTCGCGATCGGCGGCGGCCCGCAAGCCCTCGAGGCACTGCGCGCGCTTGCCTTCGGCGCACAGTGCGAGGCTGCTCACCACCGTCGACTGGATGCCGATCTCCTGTTGCCAATACGGGACTTTCTCGGCTGCGCGGAGCGCATCGAGGCGCGCCGCCTCCACACGCGCGGCGGCGGCGTCGCGGCCCATTGCGGCGCCGATGCCGCGCGCGTACGCATTGTTCGCTTCGGCGAAGCTGTACTTCTTCCAGGGAAACGAATCGGCCGAAGGATACAAGGCGAGCGCCGCAGCCTCCTTCCATGCGCCGCGCTCGACGGCGAGGCGCGCGGGCATCACGGCGTAGGCATAAGCGACGGCACGATTATCAATGCGCGCCGGGTTGCTCTGCGCTTCCTTTACGACCTCGCGTGCCGCCCTATCCTGGCCCAGCTGCAGATGGGCGTAGACCATGTAGTCCTGGGCGTGCCACGTGTCGAACGACTTGCCGGCGCTCACGCGCGCCGAGGCGCGGTTGGCCTCGACCGAGTCCTTCCATGCGCCCACGCGCGTGAAGATGTGCGAGGGCATGTGCAGCGCGTGCGGTGCGTCGGGCGCGATCTTGCCGTAGCGGCGCGCGGCATCGAGGCCATGCTTGGCGATCGGCGGGTAGTCGTAGCTGTGGATCAGATAGTGCGCCACGCCGGGATGCTCGGGCTGCGCCTTGAACAGCGGCTCGAGTATCCGGGCGGCCTTCAGCTGATTGGTGTACTTCTTGTCGGCGGGGTCGAAATTCGCGGAAAGGATGAGCGCGTACAGCATCGCCGCCTCGGTGTCCCGGGGATAGCGCTGCATCACTTTCTCCATCGAGGCCTCGAACGCCTTGGCGCGCGCCTTCGGCTCGGATTCCTTGAAGAACGCTTCCAGCGCATCGACATAGTCGCGCTCGCGCTGCGACTTGAGCCCGGTCTTCCTCGCCGTATCGAGGATCGACCTGCCCTCGCTCAGGGTAGCCGGCGGGATGTTAGCCGGCCAGGCGAAGGGATTGTTGAGCGCCGTAAGCGTGCGCAGCCAGTGCGCCATGCCGCAGGACGGATCGTTCTGCAGCACGCGCTCGAGCGGCGGCTGCATCAGGTGCCAGGCGAACGAATGGTAATAAGCCATCGCAACGTTGAACTCGCGCTGCGCGGCGGCATTGCATTCCACCTGGAAATGCACCTTGCCGAGCTTGGCCGCCGAACCCGAGGTCTCTTGCGCGGCGACGGGAACTGCAATGAAAAACGCGGCCGCGAACGCGGCGCGGCGTACGAATGCGCTCGATTTCATGGGATGTCCCCTCCTCAGAGAACGCGGGGAGCCTACGCCGGCCGCGGAGACTTTTCCTGACGCGCCGCTTACTTAACCTCTATAACGCCCTTCATACTCGGATGTAAGCCGCAGATATAGTTGTATTCGCCGGGCTTATCGAAGGTGAGCGAAGCGCGCTGGCCGCGCAGGAAGACCGCGGTGCGCGGGCCGTTCGCCACGCTGATCTGGTGCGGCGTGTCGTCGCTGTTGAGGAAGGTGAGCGCCTTTCCGACCGTGGCGCTGATCTTCGCCGGCAGGAAGGCGAAGCTCGCGATGTTGACGTCGCCCTTGCGGCCCTTCACCAGCGTTTGCGCGCCCGGGAAGCTGTTGTTCAGCTTGGCCAGCGAGATGACGAAGTCCTGCTTGGCATGCGGCAAGTGGCAGGTGAAGCAATTCTTGACGTTGGCGTTCGCCTTCTCGTTGGGACGCCCGTCGGCGGTGAAGGCGGCGTACTCCCACTCGCCGTTGCGCATTTCGGCGGGATACTCGGCGCCCCAGCCGCTGCGCTTCTCCATCACCGTGTGGCCGATAATGTCCTTCTTGATGAAGCGCCCGTCGGGCCCTTTCAGCGGCACGCCCTTCTCGTCCTGCTGCACGCTCCACTGCACCAGCGTGATCACCGCACCGCTCGGGATGGGCCGGCCCTTGCGCACGGCATCGACCACTTCGGGCTGCGTGTAGAGCTCGCGGTACTGCTTGCTGTCGGGGCGGTCCAGCGTCTGGTAGAGCACGCCCTTCAGGTAGTCGTTGGGAAATTTGATCTTCTCCGGACCGGCAAACGCACTGCACGCCAACGCCGCGCCTGCGACGACGACAAAAGCCTTGCAAATCATTGTTCCTCCCCGTTTGACCCACAACCGCGTTCCGCTAGGGCCACAGCCAAGCGGCGCCGCGCACGCCGCTCGAGTCGCCGTGGGCCGGTCGCGACAGGCGGGTCGCCACGTGGTCCGAAAACACGTACCGGCTCCACAGGCGGGGCACTTCGGTGTACAGCCGCGCCGCGTTGGACATTCCACCGCCCAGCACAATAACGTCGGGATCGAGCAGGTTGATCACCGAGGCGAGCGCGCGCGCCAGGCGCTCCTCGTAACGCGCCAGGGCCGCGCCGCCAAGAGAAACAATCGCTTCGGCTTCGAGCCGCTGACCCGTCTCCCGCTCATGGTCGCGCGACAATCCCGGACCTGCCAGGTAGGTCTCGATGCAGCCCCGGCGGCCGCAGTAGCACGGCGGCAGGGGCAGGTCCTGCGCGGCAGGCGCCGGCAGCGGGTTATGGCCCCACTCCCCCGCAATCGCATTGACCCCAACAATGATTTTTCCATCAACGGCGAGACCGCCGCCCACGCCGGTCCCGAGGATCACGCCAAATACCACCGCCGCCCCTTTCCCGGCCCCGTCGATCGCCTCCGACAGGGCGAAGCAATTGGCATCGTTTTCCAGCCTGACTTCGCGTCGAAGGGCTTTTTCCAGATCGGACTTCAACGGCTTGCCGATGAGCCAGGTGGAATTGGCGTTCTTGACCCGCCCCGTGACGCGCGACAGGGCGCCCGGGATGCCGATGCCGACGCTGCCCTCGCCTATCTCGCCGACCAGCGAGGCGACCGTGGAAATGGTCGACTCATAGCTTCCACGGGGAGCTGCAACTCGTTTGCGGAAGACCTCGCGCTCGCCCTCCAGGGCAATCGCTTCGATCTTCGTTCCGCCCAGGTCGATGCCTATGCGCAGCGCCATGATTCTCGTATTCTCCCCGCTCCCGAGGAGACAGACTCATGGCAAAGGCGTATTGGATTTCCTGCTACCGCTCCATTTCCAACCCGGATGGGCTCGCCGCCTACGCCAAGCTCGCCGCCCCGGCGATCCAGGCGGCCGGCGGCCGCTTCGTGGTGCGCGGCACGCCGGCGAAGACCTACGAGCAGGGCGTCAACCAGCGCACCGTCGTGGTCGAGTTCGACAGCCTGACCCAAGCCATCGCCGTCCACGACGGCGAAGCCTACCAGGCCGCGCTCAAGGTGCTCGGCAAGGCGGTCGAGCGCGACTTCAGGATCGTGGAAGGCGTCGCCTAAAGCAGAAACGGCGGAAGCTTGCGCGGCGGCTCGGCGTACAGGCCGATCCACCACTTCCAGAAGCTCGCCCTGAACCCCGCGAGGTCGAGACCGAGACCCCGGTACACCGTTCCGACCGCCATCTGATATGCGCTCATGACTGCCTCCTTGTGAGCGCATGGTGATCTTCGGCGCGCTGGAGCGCGTGAGGCGGCGGTCCTAGGCCGGCGGCAAAACTACCCGGGAAAGGCGGGACTGCGGCCCCAAGTGAGCCTGCCGCGAAGCGGTGTCGCGGTGCGAGCAGCCTCGATCGCCATCCTCGAAGCGCCCAGAGCCTGCACAGTGGCGCCCTTGCGGGTCAGCTCGTACACCTGCCCCGGTTCGAGGACGATGTCGTGGGGATCCGAATCGTGGGTAATCCAGAGCACTCCCTCCAGGCAGGCGATTCTCGCCCCCGTGAGCTCGCGCAGCGGGAGAAGAGAATCCGGCTTTAGTTCGAGAACCAGTCGTTGTGCGCTCATGACCACTCCTTTCATGAGCACATCGTCCCGTAACGGGCGACGGAGCGCACCGGGCGGGTGCCCCGGGACAAGGGCAAAACCCGCCCGGGACTACATGACTGGAGTCATTTTTCAGCCGGCTGGTACGCCTTGCGCTCTCCCAGGCCGTTTTCACGGGCGAGCACGA
Organism: uncultured Enterobacteriaceae bacterium; assembly: GCA_964546195.1. GTDB lineage: Bacteria > Pseudomonadota > Gammaproteobacteria > Burkholderiales > SG8-39 > SCGC-AG-212-J23. The sequence continues at coordinate 4,525 of CAZJJC010000324.1, forward strand.
TCGCCTGCGACCGGTTCTCCACGCCCAGCTTGTCGAAGATATGCGTGATGTAGTTGCGCACCGTCTTCTCCGAGAGATTCAGATGTGCCGCGATCTGGGCGTTGTCCAGCCCCCGCGCCATGCGCTCGAGGATTTCAGTCTCCCGCACAGTGAGCTGCGCGAAGCGCTCGCGGCTGACCGCGCCCGGCAGTCGGGGAACGAAGGCTCGGAGCTCGTCGAAAAACTTGCCGAAGGATGGTTCTTGCTCCAAAAGAATGTTATTCGCCGTATCGAGCGGGACGAGCCGTGCGCCCGGGATCAGTCCTGCCAAGATCCGTCCCTCCTCGAACGGTACGCGGGGGGCTCCGCGAGCATGCAGCACCAAAGCCGGGCATGTCAGCCGGGCCGCCGAATCGCTCACATCGACGTTGAACAGGCAGCGGATCAACTGGATCAAATTCTTTGCCGGAGCGGCACGACGAAATAACTCGCCAAGCGAGCGCAGCTGCTCGACTGAGCCGCCATCCGGAATGTGCTGACTGACAAATAGCTGACGATAGTATGGCGCATCACTCTCCCAGCCCAGTTCGATCAGCTTCAGGCGTGCCTCGGTCTCTTCCTCGACCGCTCGCGGAAGACCGCGCCTGAGCCAGCCTCGTGCGTAGGCATTAAGCAGGACCAGGTGGCTGACGCGCTCTGGATGGCGCGCCGCGTATTCAATAGCGATCGCCCCGCCCTGAGCATGCCCGTACAGCGCGAAACGCTCATATCCCGTGGCGTCGACAACTGCCTCCACGTCGCGCACCAGCGCCTCGAAGGAGAAGTCGGATAAATCACGATCAGAGAGGCCGCATCCGCGCTCGTCCATGCGCACCAGGGCGTAGTCGCGAGAAAGCGCGTCTATCCATGGACGCCATACCGGACTCTGCCACTCGTATTCGAGGTGGCTGAGCCAGTGCGGCGCCTTGATTAAGGGCGGCCCATTGCCGGTGACTGCGTAGGCGATGCGCGTGCCATCGAAGCTCTTGCAGAAACGGATCTGCTGGTTCAACGCTGTCCCAGGCCGCGCTCCCGGGCGCGCACGATGGCCTGCGAGCGGTTCTCCACCCCGATCTTGTCGAAGATGTGGGTGATGTGGTTGCGCACCGTCTTCTCCGACATGCCCAGATGCGCGGCGATCTGGGCGTTGTCCAGGCCCTGCGCGATGCGCTCCAGAATCTCCGCCTCGCGGGCGGTGAGGCCGTCGAATGCTCTGGCGCCGGGGCCCTTGGTCGGCAGCACGAAGGCGCGCAGCTCGTCGAAAAATCGACGGAACGAAGGCTCATGCTCGAGAAGCACGTGATTTTCGGTTTCCAGCGGTACCAGGCGGGCGCCCGGGACCAGGCTCGCGAGGAAGCGGCCCTCCTCGAAGGGCGTGCGGCGGTCTAGGCGCCCGTGGAGCAGCAGGCTCGGGCATGAAACCAATGGCGCCCTTTCCTGCACGTCAATGTTAAAGAAGCCGCGGATGATGCGGACCGCGTTCTGCGCTGACGCGGACC
>CAZJJC010000325.1:0-8192 GCA_964546195.1 uncultured Enterobacteriaceae bacterium
CAGGAGGACGACGAGGGGAGAGAGTGCGCCTACTATCCACAAAGGGTGGATCGCGTGTGCGTGGGCTGGGAACGACAGCGCGAGGAGTGCGGCCGAGAACATCAATGCGAACCGCGCTGGCATCTGTTTTCGTGTCGCCTAGCGTTCGCGTTCTGCCGCACCGAGCCGAGCGCGAAGCGGCGAGGTATAGGTGGCGGTCAGCAACGCGGTGTTAGAAGGCTCAGTCGGGTCCAGCCCCACGCGCAGCGACCTTACGCCTTCGGAATTGATCAGCTCGGGGCGAAAGACATACATGACGGAGAGGTTGCGCAGTATGGGGGTGATAGACGACGCCACAAACCAGAGCCCAAGGAGTGCGATGCCCAGAGTGAACCACATCTGATACGACAACGCTTGCGTTGGCGCATCAGTCGAGTGCGGAAGCAATCCACGAGCAATTGATCTCGGGAAGAACCACAAAATAAGTATTTGCGTCGGCTCGTCAACTTCGGCGCTACGGTCGAGCAAATTCGGGGATGCGGAAGCGCTTGCGGTAGGCGCCGGGGGCGAGGCCTGTCGTGCGTTTGAACAGGCGCCGGAAGAAGGCCGCATCTTCATAGCCGACGCGCCAGCTGATCTCATCGACTGAAGTCTCGGTGCGTTCGAGCCGGCGCTTGGCATCTTCGATGCGCAGCCGCTGGACGTAGACGATCGGGCTGAGTCCGGTCGCGCTCGTGAAGCGCCGTTTGAACGTGCGTTCAGCGAGCCTCGATCGCTTGATCATTTCCTCCACGGGATTGGCCACCGGGAAATGACCGCTCAACCACTGCTGCGCGCCCTGGATCTCGGCGTCGCCGTGGTCGCTCCTGCCTTCGAAGACGATGTAAGGCGTGAGCCCATCCTGATGCCATTGCAGCGCGAACATGCGCGCGACCTCCTGCGCAATCGTCGCGCCGGCGTAGCGGGCGGTGAGGTAGAGCACCATGTCGTGCCAGCTCGTCGATGCGCCCGAGCTCACCAGCTCTTCATGCAGACCGGAGATCACCAGTACGCGTTCCGGATGGATCGGCACGTCCGGGTACGTGGCCGCGAACGTCCGGGAGTAGCCGAAGTGCACCGTCGCGTCCTTGCCGTCGAAGAGTCCCGTCTCGGCCAATAGAAAGATCCCCGAACAGGCCGAGCAGAGCACGGCGCCGCGCTCGTGCATCGTGCGCAGCCACTCGACCAGCCGCGGATAGCGCCCCTTCTCCCAACCTTTCGAGCGCAGCAGTACCGACGGGACGATCACGATGTCGCTCGTCTCGATGCTGTCGATCGCGCGCTGCACGTTCAACGGCACACCGCTCGCCAGATCCATGCGGCCCACTGCCTCACCCACGATGTCGATCTGAAACGGTGCCGGCGCACCGGCGTGCGTCATGCCCATGAGCGCGGCGCCGTTCATGACATCCAGGATGCCGGCGAGCGTGGACAGCACCGCGTCGGGCAGTGCCACGAGGCTGACGTGACGGGGACTCGATCCGGCGTGGGCGGATGGTTTAGTCATGGTGCGCGATCCAGTGGCACGAAACGACCGATTCCGGGCGATTCCGGCTCTTCAGCAGACGGGGTGATGTTGCGATCATGGGCGCGACATTCAAACCGCTCGAAATCTCAATGAAGGAGTCGAATGCCATGAACGCAACCGTAATCGATCCAGCGAAGCTAGAGTCTTTTGTCATGCGTGCCGTTGGCGACCTGTCCTCCGCCTATGGCGGCGTGATGGTCAGCTTGGGCAGCAAGCTCGGCCTGTACAAAGCCATGTCTGGTGCCGGCCCGCTCAGCGCCAAGGAACTCGCCGCTCGCACCGGCTGCGCCGAGCGCTACGTGCGCGAGTGGTTGAACGCGCAGGCCGCCGGCGATTACGTCGGCTACCACGCGGTGAGCGACACCTACGAGCTGTCGCCCGAGCAGGCGCTGGTCCTCGCCGATGAAGACAGCCCGGTCTTCATCCCGCCCGCGTGGAACATTCCTGCGTCGATGTGGTTCGACGAGGAGAAGACCCTCGACGCGTTTCGCACCGGCCGCGGCGTGGCCTGGGGCGAGCATGAGACGCGGATGTCCTGCGGCGTCGCCGCCTTCTATCGCAACGGCTATCGCGCCAGCCTGGTGCCGCAGTGGCTGCCTGCGCTCGACGGCGTCGCGGAGAAGCTCGAGGCCGGCATCGACGTCGCCGACGTGGGCTGCGGCCACGGCCACTCGACCATATTGATGGCAAAGGCCTTTCCGCGATCGCGCTTCCAGGGCTTCGACGCGGATGCGCCGTCGGTCGACGCGGCGCGGCGCAATGCGGCCGACGCGGGTGTTGCTGAGCGGGTAACCTTTGAAGTTGCCCGCGCCGTGGACTACCCCGGCCGGAAGTACGGACTCATCTGCTTCTTCGACTGCCTGCACGACCTGGGCGATCCGGTCGCCGCGGCGCGGTATGCCGGTCAGGCGCTGGCGCCCGAGGGTACGGTGATGCTGGTCGAGCCTTTTGCACATGACCGGATTGAACACAACCAGTCGCCGGTCGCGCGGCTGTACTACTCGGCTTCGACCACGATCTGCTGTGCGCATGCGATTTCGGAAGGTGGGAAGCTTGTGCTCGGCGCGCAGGCAGGGGAGGCGCGGCTGGGGGAGGTGTTCCGCAAGGCGGGCTTCACTCGCTTCGGGCGCGCGGCCGAGACGCCCTTCAACCTGATTCTCGAAGCGCGCCGCTGACGACCTCGGAGGGGTGTGCCCGCGCAACAGAGCCCCTCCTTCGCGCTTGAGCTACAGGCAACAACGATCCTCGCGAGCAGGCAGGATGTGATCATCGTTCGCGGCATCGCCACCATGTTTGCTCCTGAGCCTTCAAGATTGCAATGGGGTCTCGATCCGGAACACTCATGTGCTCAACAAGGGAGGACGCGGCGTGAAGAGCCGGCTCGACCGGCTGGAGCAGCCGCGCGCGGCTTACGCGGTTACTACAGCCAGCGCCTGACCTTCGCCTTGTAGCCGAGGTAGTCGCGGCCGAAGGCGCGCTCGAGCAGTGCCTCCTCGGGCGCGATGAAGCGCTCGGCGATCAGCGCCATGAACGCGGGGATGACCGCGAAGGGGCTGAGCGAGCCCGTGAGGATCGCGGCGCCGAGGAGAATGCCGGCCATGCCGAGGTACATCGGGTTGCGGGTGAAGCGGTAGGGGCCGCCGAGCACCAGCGAAGTGGCCGGGCTGAAGGGCACGATGCCGGTACGGGCGCGATGGAAAAGGAGCGCCGCCCACAGGATGAGGGCGAGGGCGAGCGCCATGATGACGATGCCGGCGTAGCGGTACGGCGCGAAGAGGATACGGGCGAGCGGCAGCACCTGGTGGAGCAAGGCCATCAGCAGCAGCGCGGCCAGGAGATACGCCGGCGGAATGTCGAGCCTGCGCTCCTGGCGCGCCATGCCTAATAGGACTTCGGCAGTCCCAGGACGCGCTCGGCGATGAAGCACAGGATGAGCTGCGGGCTCACCGGGGCGATGCGCCCGACGAAGGATTCGCGCAGGTAGCGCTCGACGTGGTACTCGCGCGCATAGCCGAAGCCCCCGTGCGTCATCACCGCCTGCTGGCAGGCGTCGAAGCAGGCTTCGCCGGCGAGGTACTTGGCGGCGTTCGCCTCCGCGCCGCAAGGCGTGCCGGAGTCGTACAGCCAGGCGGCCTTGCATGCCATCAGGTTGGCCGCCTCGAGCGCCATCCAGTTGGCGGCGAGCGGATGCTGGATGCCCTGGTTCTGCCCGATCGGGCGGTCGAACACGATGCGCTCCCTGGCGTAGGCGGCGGCGCGGTTCAGCGCGCAGCGGCCCAGGCCGACCAGCTCGGCGGCGATCAGGATGCGCTCCGGGTTCATGCCGTGCAGGATGTATTCGAAGCCCTTGCCTTCCTCGCCGATGCGGTCCTGCTCGGGCACCGGCAGCGCGTCGAAGAAGACCTGGTTGGAGTCCACCGCGTGGCGCCCCATCTTGTCGATCTCGCGCACCTCGACGTACCTGCGGTCGAGGTCGGTATAGAAAAGCGTGAGGCCCGCGGCAGCCTGCGTGAGAAGCAACACCTTCTCGGCCACCTGCGCGGTGGAGATCCAGACCTTCTGGCCCGAGACGATGTATTTGTCGCCCTGCTTCTCGGCCCGGGTTTTTATCTTGCGGGTGTTCAGGCCGGTGTTGGGTTCGGTGACCGCGAAGCAGGCGCGCTGCCTGCCCTGGATGAGCGGCGGCAGCATGCGCTGCTTCTGCTCCTGGGTTCCGAAGACCACCACCGGGTTCAGGCCGAAGATGTTCATGTGCACCGCCGAGGCGCCGGAGAACCCCGCGCCCGACTCGGCGATGGCCTGCATCATCACCGCGGCCTCCGCTATGCCCAGCCCCGCGCCGCCGAACTCCTCGGGCATGGCCACACCGAGCCAACCGTCGCGCGCCAGCGCCTGGTGGAAATCCGCCGGGAAGCCGCCTGCTTTTTCGCCTTTTTCCGAGGCTCGGTCGCGCTCGAGCCAGTAGTCGTCGCCGAAGCGCGCGCACAGCTTGCCGATCGCCTCGCGGATCCTCAGCTGCTCTTCAGTGGGGGCGAAGTCCACCTATCTGCGCCGCTGCACCAGTCCCGCGACGCCCAGCGCGATGAGGATCAGGGGCCACCAGGTGCCGATGATGTCCTTCAGCTGCGCGTACTGCAGGTAGCCGAGGTTGTAGGCGAGGAACAGCAGCCCGACCACGATGAGCGCGCTCGGCCAGACGATGTTGTTGCGGTTGCTCGGCTCGTTCACGGATCGATCCAGTTATGCAGGGTCATGCCGCCGTCCACCGCGAGGGTCGCGCCGGTCACGTACGCGCCGAAGCGCTCCGAGAGCACCGCGACCGCCATCGCCGCGACATCCGCGGGGGTGCCGAAGCGGCCGAGCGGAATTTTAGCCGCCATCGCCGGCGGCGCCGCGAACCCGCCGCCGGGGACGGCGCCCGGCGCGATCGCGTTGACGCGGATGCCGTGCGGGCCGAGGGCGCGCGCGAGCTCCTTCATGAGCATCGTCTGGCCGGCCTTCGCCGCGCTGTAGTGCGGCAGGTTGCGCGGCGACTCGGCGTGCGGCGAGGTCACAAACAGCATGCGGCCCTTGATGCCGTTTTCCTTCATGTGCAGGCCGAGGGACTGGGCAAGCACGAAGCCGGCGTTCAAGTTCACCTCGAGCATCTCGCGCCATTGCGCCTCGCTCACCGCGAGCGCCTTCTGCGCCTCCTCGCGCCGCGGGCTGGCGGCGTGCACGAAGATCGAAACCCGGCCCAGCCGCCGGATCGCCTCCCCGGCGAGGCGCGCGGCCTCCCCGGCCTTGGCGAGGTCGGCATCCGCGAGGTCGGCGCCGAACACCGTCGCGCCCTCTTCGGCCAGGGCGCTGGCAATGCCGCGGCCGATGCCGCCGGCGGCCCCGGTCACCAGGGCGGTGTCGTTTTGCAGGAGCTTCATGGCCTTGGGTCCGTGCTGAAGGTTCTGCTAGACTGGTCAGTCTAGTTTAACCTGCAATCCCGCCGATGGCCCTGCTGAACCGCGAGCGCGTGCTGCGCGCCGCCACCACCTCTTTTCTCGCCCACGGCTACGGCTCCAGCGTGGACCTGATCGCGCGCCGCGCCGGGGTGGCCAAGCAGACCGTCTACCACCACTTCCCCAGCAAGGACGAGCTCTTCAAGGAGGTGGCACGCGACCTCGCCAAGCGGGTGCTGGTGGAGCTCGAGGCCGAGCCGCGCGACGTGCGCGCGACGCTCGAGCGCTTCGGCGCGGCCTACCGCAAGCGCGTGCTCGGCGCGCAGGGCATCGCCACCTTCCGCGCGCTGGTGCCCGAGGTGCCGCGCTTTCGCGCGCTCGCCCGCTCGATGTACGAGGCAAGCGGAGGCGAGACCGTGCGCCGCGTGGCCGCGTATCTGGACAAAGCCATGGCCGCCGGGCAGCTGCGCCGCGACGACCCGCAGCTCGCCGCCGAGCTGCTGCTCGGCATGCTGGTGGGCCACGACCGCGTCAAGCGGCTGTTCGGCGTCTCGGCTTCCGGGGAGAGCGACGCGCAGCGCGCGGCACGCATTGTCGATTGCTTCCTGAGGGCCTATCCGCCGTGAAAACGTTCGTTGCTCTCGCTGCGTTGCTGCTGGCGGCGTGCAGCCCCGGCGGCGCCCAGGACAAGAAGGAAGGCGGGCCGCCGCCCGCGCTCGTCGTGAGCGCGATCGAGGTTGCGCCCAGGGCGGTGCCGGTGTCCTTCGAGGCCGTGGGGCGCACCGAGGGCTCGCGCGAGGTGCAGGTGCGCGCGCGCGTCTCGGGCATCATCGAGCGCCAGCTCTACAACGAAGGCGACGCGGTCAAGGCGGGCGCGCCCCTCTTTCGCATCGAGCGCGCGCCCTTCGAGATCGAGCTGGCGCAGGCGCGGGCCTCCCTCGCGCAGGAGCGCGCCCGCCAGGAGCTCGCGCAGCAGGAGATGGAGCGGCTCAAGGGCCTTGCCGACCGCCGCGCCATCAGCCAGAAGGAGGCCGACCAGGCGGCCTCCGGGGCCCGGCAGAGCGCCGCCGCGGTGCAGATGGCGCAGGCGCGCCTGCGCCAGGCCGAGCTCAACCTCTCCTATACGAGCATCAACGCGCCCATCGGCGGCATCACGGGCCGCGCGCTGCAGTCCGTCGGCAGCCTGGTGCAGCCGAACAACGACTCGGCGCTGCTCACCAGCATCACGCGCGGCGACCCGATCTGGGTGCGCTTCTCGCTTTCGGAGGCGGAATACTCGCGCCTTCGAAGTTCCGATTTCAAATCCACTGAAGTAAGGGTCGAGCTGGCCGACGGCAAGGAGTACCCCTCGAGAGGCAAGCTCAACTTCGCCGGATCGACGGTCGACGGCGCGACCGGCACGGTGCAGATGCGCGCCGAGCTGCCCAACCCGCAGCACCAGCTCCTGCCCGGCCAGTACGTGCGGGTGCGAGTCGCCGCCGGCACGCAGCAGGCGATCGTGGTGCCCCAGACCGCGGTGTTGCAGAACGAGACCGGGCGCTTCGTCTGGGTGGCGGGCGGCGACGGCAAGGCGGTGCCGCGCAGCATCCGCGCCGGCCACTGGCTCGGCGGGGACTGGGTGGTGCTCGAGGGCCTCAAGGCGGGCGACACGGTGATCGTCGACAACCTGGCGCGCCTGCGGCCCGGCACGCCGGTGCAGGTGAACAAGCCCGGCTAGATGTCGCGCTTCTTCATCCACCGGCCGGTGTTCGCCGGCGTCATCGCGATCGTCATCGTGCTCGCCGGGCTGGTGGCCTCCCAGCTCCTGCCGGTGGCGCAGTATCCCGAGATCGCGCCCCCGACGGTGCTCATCACCACCACCTACCCGGGCGCAAGCGCCGAGACGCTTTCGCGCACGGTGGCGGCGCCGATCGAGGAGCAGCTCTCCGGGGTGGAGAAGCTCTCGTACTTCAGCTCCTCGTCGTCCTCCAACGGCAACCTGCAGGTGACGGCGACCTTCGAGCCGGGCACCAACGTCGACCAGGCGGTGTTCGAGGTCAACAACCGCGTGCAGCGCGCGCTGCCGCGCCTGCCCGACGAAGTGCGCCGCAACGGCGTGCTGGTGCAAAAGCGCTCCTTCGACATCCTGCTCGTGGTGTCGATGGTCTCGCCGGGCAACGCGCGCGACACGCTGTTCCTCTCCAACTACGCCTCGCTCAACATCGTCGACGAGCTGAAGCGCCTGCCCGGCATCGCCGACGTCACCATCTTCGGCGCGCGCGACTACTCGATGCGCGTCTGGATCAATCCCGAGAAGATGGCGCGCCTGGGCGTGACCACCGCCGACGTGGCCGCGGCGCTGCGCGCGCAGAACGCGCAGTACGCCGCCGGGCGCATCGGCACCGAGCCTGCCCCGCCGGGGCAGAATATCGTCTACACGGTGACGGCGCAGGGCCGCCTGGTCGAGCCCGAGCAGTTCGGCGAGATCGTGGTGCGCGTATCAGGACCGACGGCCGGGCCGACGGGGGCCCCCGTCGGGATCCTGCGGCTGAAGGACATCGCGCGCATCGAGCTGGGCGCGCTCAACTACGACACCAGCAACACCCTCGACGGCCAGCCCACCATCGGCATGGCCACCTACCTGCAGCCGGGCGCCAACGCGCTCGAGGTCGCGCGCAGCGTGCGCGCGCGCATGGAGGAGCTCAAGCCCGCCTTCCCGCAGGGCGTGGACTACG
>CAZJJC010000326.1:0-3615 GCA_964546195.1 uncultured Enterobacteriaceae bacterium
GCAGTCGGACGTCATGATCGTCGCCGGCACGCTGTGCAACAAGATGGCGCCGGCGCTGCGCAAGGTCTACGACCAGATGGCCGAGCCGCGCTGGGTGATCTCGATGGGCTCGTGCGCCAACGGCGGCGGCTACTACCACTACTCCTATTCGGTGGTGCGCGGCTGCGACCGCATCGTGCCGGTGGACATCTATGTCCCCGGCTGCCCCCCCACGGCCGAAGCGCTTCTCTACGGCATCGTGCAGCTGCAAAACAAGATCAAGCGCACCAACACGATTGCACGATAGCGAGATGAGCCCCAGGCTGCAGAAACTCCACGATTTGCTCGTCCTGGAAGGCTTGACGCCGAAGGAAGATCGCGGCGAGCTCACCATCGAGGTCGCGGCGGCGCACTACAAGTCGATCGCCGCGAAGCTGCGCGAGCGCGGCGGGTTCGAGCAGCTCATCGACCTGTGCGGCGTGGACTACGCCGCCTACGCCGACCAGCCGCGCGAGGGCCCGCGCTTTGCCGTCGTGGTGCATCTGCTGTCGATTGCGCACAACTGGCGCGTCAGGCTGAGAACGTTCTGCCCGGACGACGAATTTCCGGTGGTGAGCTCGCTCATCGAGCTGTGGCCCTCGGCCAACTGGTTCGAGCGCGAGGCCTTCGATCTGTTCGGCATCATGTTCGAAGGCCATCCCGATCTGCGCCGCATCCTGACCGACTACGGCTTCATCGGCCATCCTTTCCGCAAGGATTTCCCGCTCTCCGGGCATGTCGAGATGCGCTATGACCCGGAGCAGAAGCGCGTGATCTACCAGCCCGTGACGATTGATCCTCGGGAAGTGACCCCGCGCCTGGTGCGCGAGAAAAATTACGCGGATACCGAGTAATGGCGGAGATCCGTAATTACACGCTGAACTTCGGGCCGCAGCATCCTGCGGCGCACGGCGTGCTGCGCCTCGTGCTCGAGCTGGATGGCGAAGTCATCCAGCGCGCCGACCCGCACATCGGCCTGCTGCACCGCGCCACCGAGAAGCTCGCCGAGCACAAGACCTACCTCCAGTCGGTGCCGTACATGGACCGGCTCGACTACGTCTCGATGATGTGCAACGAGCACGCCTACGTGCTCGCCATCGAAAAGCTGATCGGCGTGCAGGTGCCGGTGCGCGCGCAGTACATCCGCGTGATGTTCGACGAGATCACCCGGATACTCAACCACCTGCTTTGGCTCGGGGCGCACGGCCTGGACATCGGCGCGATGACGGTGTTCCTGTACTGCTTCCGCGAGCGCGAGGACCTGATGGACGTCTACGAGGCGGTGTCGGGCGCGCGCCTGCACGCGGCCTACTACCGGCCGGGTGGGGTGTACCGGGACCTGCCGCACGCCATGCCGCAGTACCAGGCCTCGAAGTTCAAGAATCAAAAGCAGATCGAAGAAATGAATCGCAACCGCCGGGGCTCGGTGCTGGACTTCATCGAGGACTTCACGCAGCGCTTTCCCAAGGCGGTCGACGACTACGAGACGCTGCTCACCGAGAACCGCATCTGGAAGCAGCGCACGGTGGGCATCGGCGTGGTCTCCCCCGAGCGGGCGCTGGCGCTGGGCTTCACCGGCCCGATGCTGCGCGGCTCGGGCGTCGCCTGGGATTTGCGCAAGAAGCAGCCCTACGAGGTGTACGACAAGGTCGACTTCGACATCCCGATCGGCGCGAACGGCGACTGCTACGACCGCTATCTCGTGCGCGTCGAGGAGATGCGCCAGTCCAACCGCATCGTCAGGCAGTGCATCGACTGGCTGCGCAAGAACCCGGGGCCGGTCATGGTGAACGACCACAAGGTCGCCCCGCCCACGCGCCTGGAGATGAAGCAGGGCATGGAGCAGCTCATCCACCACTTCAAGCTCTACACCGAAGGCATGCACGTCCCCGAAGGCGAGGTGTACGCGGCGGTCGAGGCGCCCAAGGGCGAGTTCGGCATCTACCTCGTGTCCGACGGCGCCAACAAGCCCTACCGCCTCAAGATCCGCGCGCCGGGCTTCCCGCACCTCGCCTCGCTCGACGAGATGGCGCGCGGCCACATGCTGGCCGACGCCGTGGCCATCATCGGCACCCAGGACATCGTTTTCGGCGAGATCGACCGATGAAAATTGGTGACAGTCACCATTTTCCTCTTCGCTCCGCTCACCATCGGAAAATGGTGACTGTCACCAATTTTGTATGTTGACGACTGATTCTCTGCGCAAGATCGACCGCGAGATCGCGAAGTACCCGCCCGACCAGAAGCAGTCCGCGGTGATCGGCGCGCTCATCATCGCGCAGGACGAGAAGGGCTGGCTGTCCTCCGAGCTGATGGACTACGTGGCCGGCTACCTCGACATGCCGCCGGTGGCGGTATACGAGGTGGCGACGTTCTACTCGATGTACAACCTGGAGAAGACCGGACGGCACAAGCTCACGCTGTGCACCTGCCTGCCGTGCGGGCTGCAGGGCGCGCTGGAGGCCGCGGACCACCTGCGCGCCAGGCTCGGCATCGATTTCGACCAGACCACGCCCGACGGCCGCTTCACCCTGAAGGAAGGCGAGTGCATGGGCGCCTGCGCCATGGCGCCGGTGCTGCTGGTGAACAACAAGAAAATGCACGACTACCTGTCCAAAGACAAGCTCGATCGGCTGATCGAGGAGCTAAAGTAATGAATGCAAGCGTGATGCTCGACTATGGGCCCGACGCGATCCTGATGAAGGGCCTGGACGGCCGCAACTGGCGGCTGAAGGATTACGAGGCGCGCGAGGGCTACCAGGCCCTGAGAAAGATCCTTGCGGAGAAGATGAAACCCGAGGACCTGATCGCGCAGCTCAAGCGCTCCGCGCTGCGCGGGCGCGGCGGCGCCGGCTTCCCGACGGGCCTGAAGTGGTCGTTCATGCCGAAGGCCTTCGCCGGGCCGAAGTACGTGGTGTGCAACTCCGACGAGGGCGAGCCGGGCACCTGCAAGGACCGGGATCTGCTGCGCTACAACCCGCACGCGGTGATCGAGGGCATGCTCATCGCCGGCTACGCGATGGGCGCCACGGCCGCCTACAACTACATCCATGGCGAGGTGTGGGAAATCTACGAGCAGCACGAGGAGGCGCTCGCCGAAGCCTACGCCGCGGGCTACCTCGGCCGGAATATCCTCGGCTCGGAGTTCAGCTACGAGATGTACGCGGTTCCGGGCTACGGCGCCTATATCTGCGGCGAGGAGACCGCGCTGCTGGAGTCGCTCGAAGGCAAGAAGGGCTATCCGCGCTTCAAGCCGCCGTTCCCGGCGAGCTACGGCCTGTACGGCAAGCCCACCACGATCAACAACACCGAGACCTTCGCCGCGGTGCCCTGGATCGTGCGCCACGGCGCCGAGGCATTCCTCGCCCTCGGCAAGCCGAACAACGGCGGCACGAAGCTCTTCTCCGTCACCGGCCACGTCGAGCGCCCCGGCAACTACGAGGTGAAGCTCGGCACGCCCTTCGCCACGCTGCTGGAGATGGCAGGCGGTGTTCACAAAGGAAATAAATTAAAAGCGGTTATTCCGGGCGGTTCCTCCATGCCCGTCCTGCCGGCCGACATCATGATGGCCACCGACATGGACTACGACTCGATCGC
>CAZJJC010000327.1:0-1764 GCA_964546195.1 uncultured Enterobacteriaceae bacterium
TGTTCCGCTTCTACGACGTCACGTCGGGCCGGGTGCTAATCGATGGCCAGGACATCCGCGACGTGACGCAGGCGAGCCTGCGCGCGGCCCTTGGCATGGTGCCGCAGGACACGGTGCTCTTCAACGACAGCATCCTCTACAACATCCGCTACGGCCGTCCGGAGGCGAGCGACGCCGAGGTGTTCGAGGCCGCGCGCGCGGCGCACATCCACGATTTCATCCAAAGCCTGCCGGCGAAGTACGACACCCCGGTGGGCGAGCGCGGCCTGAAGCTCTCCGGGGGCGAAAAGCAGCGCGTGGCGATCGCGCGTGCGCTGCTCAAGAACCCGCGCATCCTGATCTTCGACGAGGCCACCTCGGCGCTCGACTCGCGCGCCGAGAAAGCCATCCAGGCGGAACTGGAACGCATCGCCGAAGGCCGCACTACGTTAGTGATCGCCCACCGGCTTTCTACCGTGATGGACGCCGACGAGATCCTGGTGCTCAACCACGGCCGCATCGCGGAGCGCGGCACGCACAAGCAACTTCTTGAGGCAAAAGGCGAATACGCCCGGATGTGGGCGCTCCAGCAGCAGCAGGCGGAAGCCACCGCGGCGCTGGAGCACGTAGAAGAAGCCCTGTAGCCTCAGCCCGACAGCGGTATTAGTTCACGGTGCACTTCAGGTAGCTGAGGCTACCCCATGATTCCGTTTGCAATTTTCGTTTGGCATAGTTTAGACTGCGATATAGCCATGCGCCGAACAGGGCATAGGCGAAACCAACGAAAAACGGCCACGAAAGAAAAGAATTCGTCCCATGGCGACACCGCAAAGGAAATTGCATTCCCTGGAGGGCATCGTTGCTGCCGGTGCTCTCTTCCTCGTTCTCGCTCTCACGGTAGGTTTTGCACAAGCCCAAGCCCTAAAGCCGGTTTTTCTGCGTTCGTCCTCCGCGCTGGTGCAGGACGCCGGCACCGGCGAAATCGTCATTAGCAAGAATGGCGACGCGGTTGTCCCGATTGCCTCTATCACCAAGCTGATGACCGCCATGGTCATCATCGACCGCGGCCTCGACCTCGACCAGCGCGTCGTGCTGAGCCGCGAGGACGTCGACTCGGTCAAGGGCTCGCGCTCGCGCCTGCGCACCGGCAGCGCGCTGACGCGCGACGAGCTGCTCATGGTCTCGCTGATGGCCTCCGAGAACCGCGCCGCAGCAGCGCTGGGCCGCACCTATCCCGGCGGCATGCCGGCCTTCGTCGCGGCGATGAACGCCAAGGCGGCGATGCTGGGCATGACCGACAGCCGCTTCGTCGAGCCGACCGGGCTGTCGCCGGCGAATGTCGCGAGCGCGCGCGACGTGGCCAAGCTGGTGCGCGCTGCGCACGGCTATCCGCTGATCCGCGAATATTCGACGCTCGAGAAGGCGCGCGTGCGCGCCTTCGGCCGGCCGCTCGACTTCCGCAACACCAACGGCCTGGTGCGCAGCTCCTACTGGGAGATCGACCTTTCCAAGACCGGCTACATCAGCGAGGCCGGCCGCTGCCTGGTGATGCACGTACGCATGGCGTCCAAGGACCTCATCGTCGTGCTGCTCGACTCGTGGGGCAAGCGCTCGCGGATCGGCGACGCCAACCGCATCCGCAAGTGGCTCGAGCAGAACATCGAGCGCACCGCTAGCGCTTCCGACAGCGCCAGCTGATTTTCTAAGTTGCCACCAAACCGGAACAATTCGGGGTCAGAGCCCGAATTCTGTTCGCGCGTTTAGCGCGCTACGAATTCGGGCTCT
>CAZJJC010000328.1:0-7760 GCA_964546195.1 uncultured Enterobacteriaceae bacterium
TTCAGGATCGCGATGTTGGGGTTCGTGCCGGGCTCGAGCTTCAGCGCCCTCAGGTCCGATTCGGTGGTGACCCCGGGCAGGATCTTGGCAAAGGTAAGCTCCGCTTCCTCGTAGCTCTTCCATGGACTGGCGGTGACCTGCTTGCTGCTGGGCAGCAGCGCGCTGCATCCCGGCCCGAGCAGGCACAACGCGGCCACGAGCATCAGCCGAGGCGACATGGCGAGACGGTAGCAGCCCCAGGTTAACCGCCCTGGGCCGGGCCGGTGACGGCCCCTAGGCCGGGTGGCGTCCGCTTTATCCCGACTTAAGTCTTGCTTAATGGTCCGCCCGGCATAGTGGCCGTCAAAAATGAAGGGCAAAATGGCACCATGCGAGTCCTGGTAGTCGAGGATGACCCCATGATCGGCCGCGCCGTGGTGGCCGGGCTGCACGACGGCGGCTATACCGTGGACTGGGTGCGCGACGGGGGCGAGGCCGAGCTCGCGCTCGCCAACGCGGTGTACGACCTGGCGCTGCTCGACCTCGGGCTGCCCAGGCGCGACGGCCTGGAGATCCTCAAGTCGCTGCGCCGCTCCGGCAAGGAGCTCCCGGTGGTGATCATCACCGCGCGCGACTCGGTCGCCGACCGGGTGGCCGGGCTGGACAACGGCGCCGACGACTATCTGGTCAAGCCCTTCGATCTGGACGAGCTGCTGGCGCGCGCGCGCGCCGTGATCCGGCGGCGCGACGGCCGCGCTTCCCCGGAGATGAGCTACGGCGCGCTCGCCATCGACCCGGTGAAGCGGCTGGTGTCGTTCCGCGGCGTGGGCGTCGAGCTCTCGGCGCGCGAGTTCGCGGTGCTGGAGGCGCTCATGAAGGAGCCCGGCGCGGTCGTGTCGCGCGAGAAGCTGGAGGACGCGGTCTACGGCTGGGGCGAGGAGATCGGCTCGAACAGCATCGAAGTGCACCTGCACCACCTGCGCAGGAAGTTGAAGCCGCAGCTCATCCGCAACGTGCGCGGCGTGGGCTACCGCATCGCGCTGCTGCAGTGACCTCGATCCGGGCGAACCTCGTGCTGTGGATGGGCAGCGCGCTCGTCATCGGCACGGCCGTGGTGCTCGCCGCCACCTATGCGCTGACGCGCAACCAGCTCGGCCGCGTATTCGACGAGGAGCTGCGCCAGGTGGCGCACGCGGTGCACCTGCGCGAGGACTGGACCCAGACGCGCCGCATCCGCATCGCACGGCCGGGCTTCGAGCTGTCGGTGCGCGCTTACGACCAGACCGGCCGGGTCTACTTCGAGACCGCGCTGCCCTCGCTGCCGGCCGACCTGCCGCAGACCTACGACGAGGGCCTGGGCTCGATGGGCACGCAGGAAGGGCCGTGGCGCGTCTATACCCATGTCGCCGAGGAGGGCATCGTGCAGGTGGGGCAGGCGGTCGCGACGCGCGAGGTGCTGGCGCGCGAGCTGTCCATCAGCGTGCTGATGCCGATGCTCATGCTCATCCCGCTGCTCGTGGTCATCGTCGCCTGGGTGCTCAAGCGCGGCCTCGCCCCGCTGCACGAGACCTCGCGGCGCGTGAGCGACCGCGACGCCTCGCGCCTGGACCCGCTGCCCACGGCCAACGTGCCGCAGGAGCTGCTGCCGCTGGTGGAGCAGATCAACGCCCTGCTCGCGCGGCTGGAGGGCTCGCTCGACGCGCAGCGGCACTTTCTCGCGGACGCGGCGCATGAGCTGCGCTCACCCGTGGCGGCGCTTGCGCTGCAGGTGCAGCTCGCCGCCCGCGCCCACAGTCCGGCGGCGCGCGACGCCGCGTTCCACGAGCTCGCGCACGGCGTGGAGCGCGCACGCCGCCTGGTGCAGCAGCTGCTCGACTTCGCGCGCCTGGAGCCCGGCGTGCAGGCCGAGCCGTTCGCCGCCATCGATCTGTCGCGCCTCGCGCGCGAGGTGGTCGGCCGGTATGCCGCCCAGGCCGAGGCGCAGGAAGTGGACCTCGGCGCCGACGCGCCGGCGGCAACGCCCATGCTGGGCAGCGAGCCGGAGCTGCGCTCGCTGCTCGAGAACCTGGTCGACAACGCGTTGCGCTACGCGCCGCGCGAGAGCGCCGTTACCGTGTCGGTGCGCCAGCATCAGGGGGCGATAGAGCTGGCGGTGGTGGATGCGGGCCGCGGCATTCCGGCAGCCGAGCGCGAGCGCGTGTTCGAGCGCTTCCACCGCGTGGCGGGCGACCCTACGCGCGGCAGCGGGCTGGGACTGGCCATCGCCAAGGCCATCGTCGAGCGCCACGAGGGCAGCATCGCGCTGTCCGACGCGCGTGCAGACGCGGGTCTGCCGGGCCTGGCGGTGGTAATACGGCTTCCCGTCCAGTCCGGGATAAGAAGCCGGCAGGAGCGAGAATTTAAGTCTGCCTTAAGTTTCGGCGGTGCATCATGAATTGCGGCCGCACCAGCGGGTGCAATGCGGGTGGCTCTTTCCTCTGGGTGGGATTTCCTGTTTCCCACAAGTGTTGAGCCCGCCGGTGCCGGCCGCGCTTCATTCCCCGCTTCATTCCCCGCTTCATTCCAATAAAGGCCCTTACTCCTGAAGAAGCGAATGCGCGGCCCGCAGGGCCGGCTGATCGTCGTATCGAATCGCCTGCCCTTCGCCTTCAGCCGCGGACCGGGAGGCCGCTGGCGCGCCGAGCCGGCGAGCGGGGGCCTCGTCACGGCGCTGCTCCCGGTGCTGCGCAACCGCGGCGGCACCTGGGTGGGCTGGCCCGGCGCGCCGGGCCCGATCAAGGAGTTCGGCGCCGCGCTCGGCGCGGTCAGCCGGGAGGCCGGCTACACGCTAGTCGGGGTGCCGCTCGACGAGGCCGAGGTGCGCGACTTCTACCTCGGCTTCTCCAACGAGGCGATCTGGCCGCTGTTCCACGACCTGCCGTCGCTCTGCAACTTCGACGCGGCGTACTGGCGTACCTATTGCAAGGTGAACCAGAAGTACGCGAAGGCCGTGCACGTGCGCGCCGATGCGCGCACCTTCGTCTGGGTGCACGACTACCACCTCATGAACCTGGCGGCCGAGCTGCGCATCGCCGGCTCGCGGGCGCGCCTGGGCTTTTTCCTGCACATCCCGTTCCCGGCGCCGGACATTTTCCTCAAGCTGCCCTGGCGCAGGCCGCTGCTGCAGGCGCTGCTGAAGTTCGATCTGCTCGGCTTCCAGACGGCGCGCGACCGGCGCAACTTCGCCGCCTGCGTGCAGGCGGCCGGCCTCGAGATGCGCGGCACGCTGGTCGGCGATTTTCCCATCAGCATCGACTTCAACGCCTTCATGCGCCGCGCCGCCGCCCCCGACGTGGCGGCCAAGGCCCAGGAGCTGCATCGCCTGCTGCCCGACCGCCGCCTCATCCTCGGCATCGATCGCCTCGACTACACCAAGGGCATCCCGCTGCGCCTGGCGGCCTTCCAGCACCTGCTCGCGCGCTACCCGGAGATGCGCGGCCGCGTCTCGCTTATGCAGGTGGTCGTGCCCAGCCGCGAGGACATCGGCCAGTACCACCGCCTGCGCACCGAGATCGAGCAGCTCGTGGGCAAGATCAACGGCGCCTACGCCCGCCCGGGCGGCTGGGTGCCGGTGTGGTACGAGTACCGGAATCTCTCCCGCCTGGAGCTCATCGCCTATTACCGCGCCGCCGACATCGCGCTGGTGACCCCGCTCAAGGACGGCATGAACCTGGTGGCGAAGGAATACTGCGCCTGCAGCATCGAGGAGGACTGCGTGCTCATCCTGTCTGAATTCGCCGGCGCCGCGGCGCAGCTCGCCCCCGATGCGCTGCTGGTGAATCCCTACGACGTCGAAGGCGTGGCCGCCGCCATCCGCGAGGCCTACGCCATGCCGGCGGCCGCGCGCGCGGCGCGCATGCGGCGCATCCGGCGCTCGATCCGGCGCCAGGACGTGTTCTGGTGGGTGGACTCCTACCTGCGCGCCGCGATCACCAAGGACCTGCGCGCGTTCCCGCGCGCCGACCCCGACCTGGACGAAACCCCCGAGCTTCAGCTGCCCCTGTAATGGAAGACTCCGCCTTTTCCGACGAATTCTGCCGCTTCATCCAGACCGCGCTGCCTTCCGTGGATGCCGCGGAGCTGCTGCTGCTGCTGCTCGACCATCCGGAAACGTGGTGGGCGCCCGCCGTGCTCGCGGCCAAGCTGCGCCCCGCCTCGAACATCACCGACGCCGACGCGCTGCGCCATCTGGAGCTGTTCCAGGCGCGCGGCCTGATCGCCGTGGGCCCGGACAAGCGCGTGCAGTTCCGCCCTGCCGACGAGAGGCTGCACGAGCAGGTGCGCACGCTGGCGCGGGCCTACAAGGAGCGCCCCGTCACGCTGATCCGCGTGATCTACGCGCTGCGCGACACCAAGATCCAGTCGTTCGCCGACGCCTTCAAGCTCAGGCGCTGAGCCATGGAAATCTTCCAGTTCGCGCTTTACCTGCTGGCGGCGGTCACCAGCGTGTCGTGCATGCTGCTGCTGTTCCGCGGTTATGCGAGCACCGGCGCGCGGCTGCTCTTCTGGAGCGCGCTGTGCTTCGTCGGCCTTTCGATCAACAACGTGCTCCTGTTCATCGACCTCGTGCTTTTTCCGGCGCAAGTCGACCTGCGCGTCTACCGGCTGCTCGCGGCGCTCGGCGGCCTGCTGTTCCTGCTCTACGCGTTCATCTGGGAGACGGAATGATCGATTTTCTCGCCGGAGCGGCAGCGCTCGGCTACGCGGTGGCCGGAATGTTCTTCCTGCGCTTCTGGCGCGCCACGCGCGACCGCCTGTTCATCGCGTTCGCCGCGGCCTTCATGCTGCTCGCGATGAACCAGGTGCTCGCGGCGCTCATCGAGGCGGGCGACGAGCGCACCCCCTTCGTCTACAGCCTGCGCGTGCTGGGCTTCCTGCTGATTCTCGCGGCGATCGTCGACAAGAACCTGCTGTCTACTTCACGGCGGCGCTAGCCGGCGTCAGGGCCGGCTTGACTTCCATCTCGGCGAGCTTGCCGGCGCACAGGGCGGCGACCGTGCTGTTGGGCTCCTTGCGGTCGGGCATGGTGGCCCAGCCGCCCTTGGCGATGAGCTCGCTGCGGTCATACCAGCTCGCGTCGCTGAGCTTCGCCAGCCGCGGAGCGGCGTTCTCTGCGGCCATGAACTCGTCCACGCAGACCGCGGTGGCGAGCTCCTGGCGCGAGTTGGTGGTTGCCTCGGCCACCATTTGCTGCGCGCTGCCGCCGGTGACCCAGCCGGCCACGCCGAAGCCCACGATCAGCGTCGCGACGACGGATCCGGCGGCGAGCCAGAAAGCCTGGGCTTTGGTGAGCCGGTAGTCATCCCAGCGCTGGCGCAGCACTTCGAGCTTGCTTAGCGGTTGCATGAAGTCCTCCTCCTCGATTGATCACGAGGACAGGCTAGGGCCGCGAGGCTTAAGCCGGACTTAAGCCGCTAGGCGGGGCTCGCTTTGGCACCCGCAAACCTGCGCTTGCGCGCCGGGCTCAGGGCGCCGCGCCGCCGGGGCAGGGCAACCGCGCGCCTGCCCCATTCCTGCCGCCGCAGGAGCTTGACTGCCAGTGTTCTCGCCAGGTGCATGCTTGGCCTCCTTGAAGCGAGCGGAACGCCGGCATGACGCGTTTTCCGTTTCCGGCCTGCGATCCAACCATGGAGGAGCAGTGGAAAACTCTCCGGCGGTTCCGCTCACGACGAACCATGCGCCGGCGACCCTTAAGCGCCGCTTAACGCCGCGTCGCATGAACGCTACAGGCTGTGACCGGCGGCCTGTATATTGGCGCATGGCCCGCGCCCTTGCCTTCGTTCTGGGCATCCTTTCTTCGGCCTGCGCCCTGAGTGCCCCGGTCCACGTAGTGCCTTTGGAGGGCGCCATCGGTCCGGCCAGCGCGGATTTCGCCAAGCGCGCGATCGAGCGCGCGGCGAAGGAGGGCGCGCAGCTCGTCGTGCTGCGCATAGACACCCCCGGCGGCCTCGACACCTCGATGCGCGAGATCATCAAGGCGATCCTCGCCTCGCCGGTGCCGGTGGCGGCGTTCGTCGCGCCGAGCGGCGCGCGCGCCGCGAGCGCCGGTACCTTCATCCTGTACGCCTCGCACATCGCCGCCATGGCGCCGGGCACCAACCTGGGCGCCGCCTCGCCGGTTTCCATCGGCGGCGGGGGCGGCGGCGCGCCGCAGAAAGGCGACAAGAAGGGCGAAGGCGGCGGCATGGACACGATGACCCGCAAGGTCACCAACGACGCCGTGGCGTACATCCGGGGACTTGCCCAGTTGCGGGGCCGTAATGCCGACTGGGCCGAGAAGGCGGTGCGCGAAGGCGTGAGCCTGCCGGCGGACGAGGCGCGCAAGATGAAGGTGATCGACCTCGTCGTGCCCGACCTGCCGGGCCTGCTCAAGGCGCT
Source organism: uncultured Enterobacteriaceae bacterium (assembly GCA_964546195.1). Taxonomy (GTDB): domain Bacteria; phylum Pseudomonadota; class Gammaproteobacteria; order Burkholderiales; family SG8-39; genus SCGC-AG-212-J23. The sequence goes on from CAZJJC010000328.1 coordinate 6,397, forward strand.
CGACGGCAGAAAGATGCCAAAAGGCGCCCTGCAAACGGCGGGAGCGGAGGTCAAGCAGGTGGAGGTGGACTGGCGCACCCGGATACTCGCCGTCATCACCAACCCGAGCGTCGCCTACCTCCTCATCCTGGTGGGCATCTATGCGCTGATCTTCGAGTTCATGAACCCCGGCCTGATCCTGCCGGGCGTGATCGGCGGCATCGCGCTGCTTCTCGCGCTCTATGCGCTGCACCTGTTGCCGGTCAATTACGCCGGTCTCGCCCTGATCCTGCTTGGCATCGCCTTCATGGTCGCGGAGGCCTTCCTGCCGGCGTTCGGCGCGCTCGGCATCGGCGGGCTGGTCGCCTTCGTGCTCGGCTCGATCATGCTGATCGACGACGAGACCGAGCTGCCCGGCTTCGACATCCCGTACGCGCTGATCGGCGGCGTGGCGGTGGCGAGCGCCGGCTTCCTGTTCTTCGTGCTCGGCATGCTGGCGAAGACCCGCAAGCGCGCGGTGGTGAGCGGGCGCGAGCAGCTGATCGGCGCTGCGGCCGAGGCGCTCGAGGATTTCCACGCCGAAGGTTGGGCGCGCGTGCACGGCGAGCGGTGGCGCGTGCGTTCGGGCGGCCCGGTGCGCCGCGGCCAGAGGCTTCGCGTCACCGCCATGCGCGGCCTGGTTCTCGACGTGGTCCCGGAAGGAGAGTGAAATGTCCCTGAACTTCGGCTTCAGCTTCGTCCTCGGCTTCATCGTCATCCTGGCGGTGCTGGCGCTCGCCTCGATCAAGATCCTGCGCGAGTACGAGCGCGGCGTGATCTTCTTCCTCGGACGCTTCAACGGCGTAAAGGGGCCGGGCCTGATCGTCGTGATCCCGGTGGTGCAGCAGATGGTGCGCGTCGACCTGCGCACGCGCGTGTTCGACGTGCCGGCGCAGGACGTGATCTCGCGCGACAACGTCTCGGTGAAGGTGAACGCGGTGGTCTACCTGCGCGTCGTGGACCCCGAGCTCGCGATCATCCAGGTCGCCAACTTCAGCGAGGCGACCAGCCAGCTCGCCCAGACCACGCTGCGCGCGGTGCTCGGCAAGCACGAGCTGGACGAGATGCTCGCCGAGCGCGAAAAGCTGAACGCCGACATCCAGGAAGTGCTCGACAAGCAGACCGACGCCTGGGGCATCAAGGTGGCCAACGTCGAGATCAAGCACGTCGATCTGAACGAGAGCATGGTGCGGGCGATCGCGCGGCAGGCCGAGGCCGAGCGCGAGCGGCGCGCCAAGGTGATCCACGCCGAAGGCGAGCTGCAGGCCTCGGAGAAGCTGCTGGCGGCCGCCGAGATGCTCTCCAAGCGCGCCGAGGCCATGCAGCTGCGCTACCTGCAGACCCTC
>CAZJJC010000329.1:0-2352 GCA_964546195.1 uncultured Enterobacteriaceae bacterium
GCCACCACGCCGATCGCGGCGTAGATCGCGGAGCTCTTGTCGCCCAGGCGCAGCATCTCGGAGGCGTAGTCGCCGAACACGAAAGCGACCGCGGCAATGGCGCCGGTCTGGATCACCGTCATGCGCGCCCAGGCGAACACGAAGGCCACGCCGCGCCCCATGCCGCGCGACAGGAAGGCGTACTCGCCGCCGGTCTCGGGATAGCGCGCCGCGAGCTCGGCATAGACCAGCGCGCCGCACAGCGACACCGCGCCGCCCAGCACCCAGGCGAGCATGAACTCGAGGTTGCTCTCGGTATTGGCGGCGACGATGGAGGGCGCCTTGAAGATGCCGGCGCCGATCACCATCCCGCAGATGAGGACGATGCCGTCGGACAGCGAAAGGAGCTGCTTCGGCCTTACCGTGCTTTGCTTGCTGTCCAAGGGTAGGTCCTTTGGCTGTTGCCGTCGGAAACGAGCACTTCGCCGGCGATGCGCCCGCCTTTCAGCTCCCCGACGAAGTAGTGGTGCCAGGCGCGGCCGTCGACGAGGCCGGTGATCACCATCTTGATCTCCTCGCCGCGCAGGCGCGAGTTGCGCACCAGCATCCCGCGCCCCTGCGCCGAGGCGTCGATGTCGAGCAGCTGGTAGCTCTGCCTCACCTGGAAGCGCCAGCGGCCGCCGTGCTGCGGCAGCTCGCTCGTCCAGGCGCCCGCCGCGTCCGCCGGCACGATCCACAGCTCCACCGTGGACACGCCGCCCACGCCCACCGGCTTCTCCGGCGCGCGCATCTCGAGCTTCTCGTCGGAGGGCCAATCGCCGATGCCGCCGTCGTGCGACACGATGCGCGTGCCCGGCTTGAGCTTGAGCAGCCGCGGCAGCAGCTTGGCGTTGAACTCGGGCAGCAGGTACAGGGTCACCACGCTCGCCGGCGAGAGATCCGCATCGAAAAGATCCAGCGTCCTGAACGCGACTTTCTCCGCCACCCCGGCCTTGCGCGCGTTCTCGGCGGCGAGCCTCACCAGGTTCGGGTCCAGGTCGACGCCCAGGCCGGTCGCGCCGCGCTTCGCCGCCTCGATGACGATGCGCCCGTCGCCCGAGCCCAGGTCGATGACGTGATCGCCCTGCTTCACCTCCGCCATGCGCAGCATGCGCTCGACGATCTCCATCGGCGTCTGCACATACGGAACCGTGCCGTCGTCCCAGCCCCAGGGCTGCAGCTGCACCTGGGCCTGCGCCGGCAGCGCAAGGAGGCACAGCAAGAACCTAAGCAATGAAGGCAAAAGCAAAATCCTCCAGCGGTAAAATGCGCGCACGCCCCGGTAGCTCAGTGGATAGAGCAGCCCCCTCCTAAGGGGCAGGTCGGACGTTCGATTCGTCTTCGGGGTGCCAAAAGCTATCGAGACAGCCAGGTCCATAAACCGGCTCGAAGTCTACCTATTTCGGAGCGATCGGGGGCCCCGCGTGGCGCGCTTCGTTGTTTCCTACTTTTATCAGTTGCTTATCGTAGTTACTTCTTGTATTTCTTCACATACAAGGGGCGTGCCGGCTGATACGCTGGGCCCCATAACAAGAACAAGCTGTTTGGCTCTACCGTAAGTCAAAGGCCCGCCGTCCCTCCTCCTCCTCCTCGGGACCGGGCCTTCTCTTTTTCAGAAATCGGCGGCTTCGCCGGGCGCCTGCGACGCGCGGCGTTGCATGCGGCGGTGCTGCCACAGGGCGGCGATGATCGACAGCACCGAGGCGCCGAGCAGCAGGCCGGAGATCGGCCGGGTGAGGAAGAGCCACGGGTCGGGGTCGGTCATGACGGAGCGGATCAGGTTGATCTCGATCTGGTCGCCGAGGATCACGCCGAGGATGAAGGGCGCGAGCGGGAAGCCGAGCTTCACCATCAGGTAGCCCAGCACGCCGAAGCACAGCAGCACGTAGACGTTGCCCATGGTGTTGTTGAGCGCGTAGGCGCCCACCACGCACAGCACCAGCACGACCGGGAAGAGCGCCGCCTTCGGCACCGTCACCACGCGCAGCATCCAGCGCGCGCCGACGGCGAGGATCAGCACCATGATGGGATGCGCCAGCAGGTAGGCGGCGAACATGCCGTAGGCGAGCCCGGCGTTCTGCGAGATGAACAGCGGCCCCGACTGGATGCCGTGGATGGTGAGCGCGCCGAGCATCACCGCGGTGACCGCGTCGCCGGGGATGCCGCTGCCGAACTTTTCCGGGCGGCGCGAGAACTTCTTCGCCTGGTCGTAGGCCATCATGTTCGCGGCGCTGCCGCCGACGGCGAGGATCAGCACCATGATGGGATGCGCCAGCAGGTAGGCGGCGAACATGCCGTAGGCGAGCCCGGCGTTCTGCGAGATGAACAGCGGCC
>CAZJJC010000330.1:0-9101 GCA_964546195.1 uncultured Enterobacteriaceae bacterium
TTCGAGGAGGCCGCGAAGGCGCGCGACCAGCTCGGCGAGCTCAAGAAACGCGTTTTCGGCGTGGCGCTCGCCTCGGAGTAGGCCGAATGGGCGCAAGATAGGCCCCGGGGGACGGCAAAACGGGGAGAGGGCGGTGGTCGAGCAGGTGCTCGCGCGCCAGCCCGATCACGCGGCGGCCTTGCGCAATCTCGGCATCGTGATCAGCCAATGGCGAACTCCTCCACCACGACAAGCACGATTTCGAGGATTTCTACCGCAACGCCTGAGGCAGGGAATGCTATGTTTGCATGAAGCATTTTTCTTCGCCCTCTGCCTTGAACCGAAAGCAAAGACCCTCGATCCTGTTTGTCTGCACCGGCAACATCTGCCGCTCGCCCACCGCCGAGGGCGTGCTTCGGCACCTGGCGGAGGAAGTGGGCATCGAGGTGCACGTGGAGTCGGCCGGCATCGGCGACTGGCACGTGGGGCAGCCGCCCGACGAGCGCGCGCAGCATCACGCCAGGGGCAGGGGGTACGACCTGAGCGCGCAGCGCGCGCGCCAGGTGCGAAAGCGCGACTTCGCGCAGTTCGACCTCATCGTCGCCATGGACAGCGGCCATCTCGAGATCCTGCAGGAGCACTGCCCGGCCGAGCACCAGGCAAAGCTGAGGATGCTGGTCGAGGGCCGCGACGTGCCCGACCCGTATTTCGGCGGGGCCGAGGGCTTCGAGCGCGTGCTCGACATGGTGGAGGCCGGCTGCCTCGGCCTCCTCCACGAGCTGAAGACTACTTCCTAGTCGTCTCGACCTGCTGCAACTCCTCCGCCTCCTGCGGCGGCGGCTTGGGCCGCTCGCGGCGCGGGCGCCCGAGATGCTGCGGCTCCTCGATCTGGGGCGTGTAGTGCGCCTTGCTGCGGTCGGTCTCGATCATCACCAGGCCCGAGCCCTCTAGCAGGACTTTTGAATCCTCGCGTTTGGGCTCTTCGTGTTCGGCTTGCGCCAGCCGTAGCGCTTCGCGCCGCTGCTCTTCCCGGACCGCTTCGTAAGCCGGCTCGGGCCGGCGTACCGGCTCGCGGCGGGGCTGGGGCATTACCGGGGATTCGACCGGCGCGCTTGGCTGGACTGCGACGCTCGCTTGCTCCTCGCGTGGCTCCCTATGCTCGCGGTGACGGTCGCGGCCGCGGTTGCGCCGGCCGCCCCGGCGCTGCTCGTCGCCCTCCGGACGGGGTTGCGGCTGTTGCGGCTGTTGCGCCTGCTGCGGCGGCTGCTGCGGCCGGGGTGGACGCTGCTGCTGCTCTGGGCGCCGCTCGCCGCGTTGCTGCGGCCCATTGCGGCGCTGTTCCAGACGACCTTGCTGTTGTCGATCGCGGTGCTGCTCGTCGCGCCGGCCCTCGCGACGCTGCCCGGCGGGTCGCGGGTCGCGGCGCTGCTGCGCGTCGCGGCGCTGCGGATCGCGCCGCGGCGGGACATTGGGCTGCGCCGCGGGCCGCGGCGTGGCCTGCGGCTGCGCCACCACGGGGGCGGGGGGCTTGAAAAGCCCGAAGATGCGCGACAGGAAGCCCTCGGCCACCGCCGCTACCGGCTGCACCACCTGCCGCGCGGCCTGCTGCGCGACCGGCTGCGGCGCGGGCACGCGCGGCGGGCGGGGCTGCGACTCGTCCACCATCGGCGCCGGCTGGGCCGGCGTGATGGCCTTGACGACCGCTTCCTGGCGCTCGCGCTTGGCTTCCTCCTCGGCGCCGGGCGCCTTGGGCTCCTCGGGGCGCTCGACCATCTCGTAGCTCGCCGGCACGTGCTCCATCTCGTTCAGCTCGTCGTGGCGCAGGCGCTGCACCTTGTAGTGCGGCGTCTCGAGATGGGGATTGGGCACCATCACGATGTTCACCTTGAGGCGCGCCTCGAGCTTCTGGATCTCGCTCCTCTTCTCGTTGAGCAGGAACGACGCCACGTCGACCGGCACCTGCGCGTGCACCGCGCCGGTGTTCTCCTTCATCGCCTCCTCCTGCATGATGCGCAGCACGTGCAGCGCCGTGGATTCGGTGCCGCGGATGAAGCCGGTGCCGCTGCAGCGCGGGCAGTTGATGTGCGCGGTCTCCTCGAGCGATGGCTGCAGCCGCTGGCGCGACAGCTCCATCAGGCCGAAGCGCGAGATCTTGCCGATCTGCACCCGGGCGCGATCGTACTTCAGCGCCTCGCGCAGGCGGTTCTCGACCTCGCGCTGGTTCCTCTGCGACTCCATGTCGATGAAGTCGATCACGATGAGGCCCCCCAGGTCGCGCAGCCTAAGTTGGCGGGCCACCTCGTCGGCCGCCTCCAAATTGGTGCGCAAGGCGGTCTCCTCGATGTCGCCGCCCTTGGTGGCGCGCGCCGAGTTGACGTCGATCGCCACCAGCGCCTCGGTGTGGTCGATCACGATGGCGCCGCCCGCCGGCAGCCCGACCTGGCGCGAGTACGCGCTCTCGATCTGGTGCTCGATCTGGAAGCGCGAGAACAGCGGCACGTCGTCGCGATAGAGCTTGACCTTGTTGACGTTGCCCGGCATCACGGTCTGCATGAACGCCCTGGCCTGCTCGTAGATCTCCTCGGTGTCGACGAGCAGCTCGCCGATGTCGGGCTGCAGGTAGTCGCGGATCGCGCGGATCACCAGGCTCGACTCGAGGTAAATCAGGAAGGGCTTGCGCGAGGGGTCCTGCGAGGCGCTTTCGACCGCGCTCCACAGCTGCAGCAGGTAGTTCATGTCCCAGTTGAGCTCTTCGAGCGTGCGGCCGATCGCCGCGGTGCGCGCGATGACGCTCATGCCCTCGGGCAGCTGCAATTGATCGAGCGTGTCGCGCAGCTCGTTGCGGTCCTCGCCCTCCACGCGGCGAGACACCCCGCCGCCGCGCGGGTTGTTCGGCATCAGGACCAGGTAGCGGCCCGCAAGGCTGATGAAGGTGGTAAGCGCCGCGCCCTTGGTGCCGCGTTCGTCCTTTTCGACCTGGACGATGATTTCCTGGCCTTCGCGCAGCGCGTCCTGGATGCGGGCGCGCCCGACGTCGACGTCGGGCTTGAAGTAGCTCCTCGCGACCTCCTTGAACGGCAGGAAGCCGTGGCGCTCCTCGCCGTAGTCGACGAAGGCGGCTTCGAGGCTGGGCTCGATGCGGGTGATGATTCCTTTGTAGATGTTGCTCTTGCGTTGTTCCCTGGAGGCCGATTCGATGTCGAGGTCGACCAGCTTCTGCCCGTCGACGATCGCGACCCTGAGCTCTTCCTGCTGGGTCGCGTTAAACAGCATGCGCTTCACTTGTTGTTCTCCTGCGCGCGCAGGAGATCCGATGTTCCTGAGGTCAGTGCTCTCCTGGCAGGGTTAAGACTTTCGGACGGGGATCAAAGGTCCCCTTACGCGCGCTTCTAGTAGTATCGCTACTTCCGGTGAGCGAAATTAACCAGTGCTTCGGGCCCGGCTGCGGCCGGACAGGAGGCGGGTTGCAGGCCGCCGTTCCGTAATGGGGGCCTGTGCCTCGCAACTCGAAGCAATCCCGAGATAGTACGGAAAATGAATGACTTAAGCAAGGCTCGGGCAACCACGCTGGAAGTCGGGGAAGAGGCGGCGGCGCAGCGCATCGATAACTTCCTGCTGCGCCATCTGAAGGGCGTGCCCAAAAGCCATGTCTACCGGGTGCTGCGCAGCGGCGAGGTGCGCGTCAACAGCGGGCGCGTCAAGCCCGCGTACCGCGTGCAGGCGGGGGACCGCATAAGGATCCCTCCGATAAGGCTCTCAAAAAAAAAGTCCGAAACGGCCAAACCGGCCGAGTTCCCGGTGGTCTACGAGGATGCCGCCTTGCTGGTGCTCGACAAGCCCGCGGGGGTGGCGGTCCACGGCGGCAGCGGGGTCAGCTTCGGGGTGATCGAATCGTTGCGCGCGTCGCGTCCCCAGGCCCGCTTCCTTGAGCTCGCCCACCGCCTAGACCGCGATACCTCCGGCCTGCTGATCGTCGCGAAAAAGCGCAGCGCCCTCGTTGAGCTGCACCGCATGCTGCGCGAGGGCGAGATCGAAAAGGTCTACCTCGCCGTGGCGAAGGGGCAGGTGGCGGCCCGCACGCTGTGCGACCCGCTCCATAAGTATGTCAACGCGCAGGGCGAGCGCCGCGTGAGCGTGAAGGAAGGCGGCATGGCGGCCGAGACGCGGGTGAAGGCCTTGAAAAGCCTGCCCGAATTCACTTTCCTGGAAATACGGCTGCTCACCGGCCGCACGCACCAGATCCGCGTGCACCTGGCGCATGCCGGCCACCCGGTGCTGGGCGACGACAAGTACGGCGATTTCGACCTCAACCACCGGCTGGAGAAGCAGGGCGTGCGGCGCCTGTTCCTGCACGCGAGCCGGCTTGCCTTAGCGCATCCCTTGGCGAAGGAGATGATCAGGCTGGAGGCGCCGCTGCCGGCCGAGATGAAGAAATTCGTGGAATGAGATACGCCCTGATCGTGTTCGACTGGGACGGCACGATCCTGGATTCGCCGCGCGCCATCGCCGGGTGCATCCGCCAGGCGGCCGGCGAGATGGGCCTCGAGGTGCCGGACTACGAGCGCGCGAGCCATGTGATCGGCCTGGGACTGCAGGATGCGCTGCGCTCGGCGGTGCCGGGGCTGGCAGCCGAGCGCTACGCCGAGTTCGTCGACTGTTACCGCCGGCATTTCCGCGCCTGCGAGGAGTCGATGCAGCTTTTTGCCGGCATGCGCGAGCTGCTCGAAGCGCTGTGCGGCAGGCATACCCTCGCCATCGCGACCGGCAAGAGCCGGCGGGGCCTCGAGCGCGCGCTCGACGCAACCGCGCTGCGGACCTGCTTCCGCGCCTCGCGCTGCGCCGACGAAACCGTGCCCAAGCCGCATCCGGCCATGCTGCTCGAGTTGATGCAGGAAACGCGTGTCGATGCCAAAAGCACGCTCATGATCGGCGACACTTCGCACGACATGGAAATGGCGCGGGCAGCCGGGGTGGACGCCGTGGCGGTGGGCTACGGCGCGCATGCCGCGGCGGGGCTGCGCGCCTGCGGGCCCTTGGACTGCTGTGCGGACGTGGCGCGGCTCGCGCAATGGCTGGCGGCGAACGGCTGATCTGCGGCTCCGCGGCGCTCGCCGATTCCGGGCGCGGCGTGCGCTTCGAGGTGGAGTACTTCGGCCGGCCGGTGCCCGCGTTCGCGGTGCGCTATCGCGGGCAGGTGCACGCGTACCTCAACCGCTGCGCGCATGTCGCGATGCAGCTCGATTGGCAGGAAGGGGTATTTTTCGATGCCCAAGGGCGCGATTTGCTATGCTCGACGCACGGTGCCACGTACGACTCGCAGAGCGGCCGCTGCCTGGGCGGGCCGTGCAACCGCGCGCCGCTGGTGAAGCTGCGCACCGAGGAGCGCGACGGTCAGGTCTACTTCATGGGGTTTTCCGATGATTGAAAATGGCGGGCAGTGGGAGCGCGAGCTGGTGACGAAGCTGGCGAGCGCGGGGCTCAAGGAACAGCGGCGCGCGCGGCAATGGGGCATCTTCTTCAAGCTGCTCGGCTTCGCCTACGTGACGCTGCTGCTGGTGCTGTTCGTGGACTGGGAGGGACGCGCCGACTTCGCCGGCGCCCGCAAGCACACGGCCATGGTCGAGATCAGCGGCCTGATCGGCCCGGGCAGCGACGCGAGCGCGGAGCGGGTGACCCTCGCCCTGCAGGCGGCGTTCAAGGACCGCAACACGCAGGGCGTCGTGGTGCGCATCAACTCACCCGGCGGCAGCCCGGTGCAGTCGCAGACCATCTACGACGAGATGCGGCGCCTGCGCCAGCAGTATCCCCAGGTGCCGCTGTACGCGGTGGTGGAGGACATCTGCGCCTCCGGGGGCTATTTCGTCGCCGCGGGCGCCGAGCGCATCTACGTCGGCAAAGCGAGCATCGTCGGCTCCATCGGCGTGCTGATGAACGGCTTCGGCTTTACCGGCCTGATGGAGAAGCTGGGCGTGGAGCGGCGGCTCATCACCGCGGGCGACAACAAGGGCATGCTCGATCCCTTCTCGCCCCTGGAGGAAAAGGACAAGCAGCACGTGAAGCAGATGATGAACGACATCCACGAGCAGTTCATCGGCGTGGTGCGCGAAGGCCGCGGCGAGCGCCTGAAGGAAAGCCCGGAGCTCTACAGCGGCCTGGTCTGGACCGGGCAGAAGAGCATCGACCTCGGCCTCGCCGACGGCATCGGCAGCCTGGACTACGTGGCGCGCGAGGTGGTGAAGGCCGAGACCATCGTCGACTTCACGCGCGAGGTGGGCTTCACCGAGAAGCTCGCCAAGCGCTTCGGCGCCGGAGTCGCGAGCGCGCTGCTCGGGTTCGCGGCGAGCGCTTCACCGGGCATCCGCTAGCAGCACAAACACCGCCGGGCGCCGGCCGAGCGGCGGGCGGCGCCAGCGTGCGATCGGCCGGGTGACGATCGATTCCGACGGCAGCGTGAGGTCGGCGGCGACGCAGAGCCGCGTCGCAGGCGAGCAGCTCTCCAGGAGGGCCGCGAGCATCGCCTCGTTGCGATACGGCGTCTCGATGAATATCTGCGTCTCGCGCTCGCGCCTGGAACGATCTTCCAGTTCCCTTATTTTGCGTTTTCGTTCGGCGGCATCGCGCGGCAGGTAACCGCAAAAAGCGAAGCGCTGGCCTTCCAGGCCCGAGGCCATCAGCGCGAGGAGGATGGCGGAGGGCCCCACCAGCGGCACGACGCGAAAGCCTTCGAGGTGCGCCGCTTCCACCAGCGCCGCGCCCGGATCGGCGATCGCCGGGCAGCCGGCCTCGGAGAGCAGCCCCAACGGGCGGCCCTCGCGCAGCGGGACGAGAAGCCGGGTTGAATCTCCATTGAGGAGCTGGAGGTTCAGTTCCCGTACCGGCATGCCGATGCTGCCCAGGAAGGCGCGCGCGCTTTTGGCGTTTTCGACGGCAAAGTCCTTCAATGTGCGAATCGTCTGAAGCGCAGAGGCGGGCAGAGCCTCGGCGGGCGGGCCGCCGAGGGGAGTGGGAATGGCGTAGAGAATCAAACGACGGGCAATCCGGCGCGCTCCAGCATCTCGGTGAGCGCGATCAGCGGCAGCCCGATGAGCGAGGTCGGGTCGCCGGTTTCCATGCGCGCGATGAGCGCAATGCCCAGGCCTTCGGCCTTGGCGCTGCCGGCGCAGTCGTAGGGCTGCTCGCGGCGCAGGTAGGCTTCGATGCGCGCCTCGTCGAGCGTGCGGAAGGTGACGCGGCAGGCCACCACGCGTGACTGCAGAGTTTTGCTTCTTGAATCCAGCAGCGAGACCGCGGTGTGAAAATCGGCTGCGTTGCCGCTCAGCCGGCGCAGCTGGCGCACCGCGTTGGCGTGGTTGCCCGGCTTGTCGAGCCGTTCGCTTCCCAGGGCGGCGACCTGGTCGGAGCCGATGATCAGCGCGTCGCCGAATCTGCCCTCCAGCGCGCGGGCTTTCAGAATGGAAAGGCGCAACGCCGTGGCCGCCGGCGCTTCTCCGGGAAGCATGCGCTCCTCCACCGCGGGAGCGGCGAGCTCGAAGGCGAGGCCCAGGCGCTCGAGGAGAGCCTTGCGGTACTTCGAGCTGGAGGCGAGTACCAGCCGCCGAGGTTGATCCCGCAGTTGTCCCATGGCGTTGTTTTGGCGCAGGTTTGCCCAAAAATGATATCATCCGCGGCCTTTATGCCGCATCAGCAGCCGGTGATCGACGGCTTCGAGTTCGCGTCGGCCGGCGCAAGCAGGCAGGGAGACTGGCCGATAGGGGACTTTCCGCGCTTGCGCGACCTGCTCGCCTCGCACGCCGGCCAGGTGCGCTACGCGATTGAGGGCGTGCGCGATGCGCGCGGGCGGCCCAGCCTGCGGGTGACGGTGCGCGGCACGCTCACGCTGCGCTGCCAGCGCTGCCTGGAGGCGATGGCGTTCGAAGTGCTGAGCGACGAGACGCTGGTGCTCGCCGGAACCCTCGCCGAGATCCACGCCGAGCCCGCGGATGCGTATGCCGCGGACCGCGTGGTGGCGGGCAGGGAGATGCCGGTGCGCGATCTCATCGAGGACGAGCTGATCCTCGCCGTGCCGTACGCGCCGCGGCACGAGAGCTGTACCGCGCGTCCTTCGCCGGACGCGGAAGCGAAAGCATCGCCGTTCGCCGGCCTGCGCGGGCTGCTGCACGGCAAGCATTGACTACAGAGGAGCTCGACCATGGCAGTCCAGCAGAACAAGAAGTCGCCGTCGCGGCGCGGCATGCACCGCTCGCACGATCACCTGGCGCAGCCCGCGCTGGCCGTCGAGCCGACCACCGGCGAGCGCCACCTGCGCCACCACGTCAGCCCGACCGGCTACTATCGCGGCAAGAAGGTCCTCAAGACCAAAGAAGAGTAATCCTGGTCACGGTAGCGATCGATTGCATGGGGGGCGATCACGGCCCTCGTGTGACCGTTCCCGCCGCGCTCGAATTCCTGGCGCGGCGGCCCGACGCCGAAATCGTGCTGGTCGGCATGCCCGAAGCGCTGGCGCAGGAGCTGAAGGCGCGCGGCGCCGCCACCGGGGCGCGGCTGCGGATGCATCCCGCGAGCCAGGTGGTGGCGATGGACGAGCCGCCGGCCCAGGCGATGCGCTACAAGAAGGACTCCTCGATGCGGGTGGCCGTCAATCTGGTGAAGAGCGGCGAGGCGCACGCCTGCGTGAGCGCGGGCAACACCGGCGCGCTGATGGCGATCTCGCGCTTCGTGCTGAAGACGCTTCCCGGCATAGACCGGCCGGCCATCGCCACGGTGCTGCCGAACATGAAGGGCGGCTACACCTACGTGCTCGACCTGGGCGCCAACGTCGACTGCACTGCGCAGCAGCTGATGCAATTCGGCGTGATGGGGGCCATGCTGGTGGCCGCGGTCGAGCACAAGGAGCGGCCGAGCGTTGGCCTCCTCAACATCGGGGTCGAGGACATCAAGGGCAATGAAACGGTGAAGTGGGCGGCGGAGCTGCTGCGCGAAAGCGGCCTCAATTTCCACGGCAACGTCGAGGGCGACGACATCTACAAGGGCACCACCGACGTGGTGGTGTGCGACGGCTTCGTCGGCAACGTGCTGCTCAAGGCCTCGGAGGGCGTGGCCAACATGATCGTCGGCTTCCTGCG
>CAZJJC010000331.1:0-8952 GCA_964546195.1 uncultured Enterobacteriaceae bacterium
CAAGACGACGCTGGCGCTCCAATATCTGCTGGAGGGCGCAAGCCGCGGCGAATCCGGGCTCTACATCACGCTGTCCGAGACCGAGCGTGAGCTGCGCCTCAGTGCCGCCTCCCACGGCTGGGACCTCGAGAACCGGTTCAAGGTGTTCGAACTGGCGCCGCCGGAGACCCTGCTCGACGAGGACCGGGAACAGAGCCTGCTTTATTCCTCCGATATCGAGCTCGGGGAGACGACGCAGCGTATGTTCGAAGTGGTGGAGGCGGCCAGGCCCGACCGCATCGTCGTCGACAGTCTCTCCGAAATCCGCCTGCTGGCCCAGAGCTCGCTCCGCTACCGCCGCCAGATCCTGGCGCTGAAGCAGTTCTTCAGCGGCCGGCGTTGCACCGTGCTGATGCTCGACGACCTGACCTCCGTCGGCCACGACCTGCAGGTGCAAAGCATCGCCCACGGCGCAATCCTGCTCGAGCATTCGCTGCCCGCCTACGGCGTGCAGCGCCGCCAGCTCAGCGTCACCAAGTACCGCGGCAGCGACTTTCGCAGCGGCTATCACGATTACCTGATCCGGCGCGGCGGTCTCGAGGTATTTCCGCGCCTGGTGGCGAGGGAGCACCGCGCACGCCCCTCGCGCGGGCAGCTCCCGAGCGGCCTCGCCGCGCTGGACGCGTTGCTCAGCGGGGGCATCGAGCGCGGCACCAGCACGCTTTTCTCCGGCGCCGCCGGGACCGGAAAGTCGACCCTTTCGGCGCTGTTCGCCGCGCAGGCCTGCGCGCGGGGCGAGCACGCCGCGATGTTCATCTTCGACGAAAGCACCAATACGCTTTTCAGCCGCATGACGGGCCTGGGCGTGGACCTGGCAACGCATGTGGAGGCCGGCTCGCTGTACGTGAAGCAGATCGATCCCGCGGAGCTCTCGCCCGGGCAATTCGTCGACGAAGTGCGCCGCGCGGTCACCGAGCACGACAGCTCGGTGGTGATCATCGACAGCCTGAACGGCTACCTGCAGGCGATGCCCGACGAGCGCTCCATCGTCCTGCAGCTGCGCGAGATGCTCACCTACCTCGGGCAGCAGGGCGTGGCCACGATCATGGTCGCCGCGCATGCCGGCCTGATCGGCACCGCGATGTCCTCGCCGATCGACGCGAGCTACCTTGCCGACGCCATCGTGCTGCTGCGCTACTATGAGGTGGACGGCGAAGTGCGCCAGGCCATCTCGGTGGTCAAGAAGCGCGGCGGCCCGCACGAGCGCAGCCTGCGCGACTTCAGCATGAAGCAGGGCCGCATCACGGTGGGCGAGCCGCTGCGCGAGTACCGCGGCGTGCTCACCGGCGTGCCGGAGAAGGCAAGCAAGTGAGCGAGTCGTCGCGCGAGCGCCTGGAGCAGCGGCTGCTCATCCTGGCGCCGACCGGCAGGGATGCCGCGCTCGCCTGCAACATGCTCGGCAAGGCGGGCTTCGACTGCGCCGCCTGCGCCGACCTGCCGCAGCTTGCCCGCGAGCTCGCGCAAGGCGCCGGCGCGGTGCTGATCGCGGAGGAGGCGGTGGCGGCCGGCGGCGGCGCGCTGCTCAACGACGCGATCGCCCGGCAGCCGCCCTGGTCCGACCTGCCGGTATTGCTGCTGGCCGGCGGCCGCGACGACGCCGCGGCCTCGGCCAAGGCGCTCCAGCTGCTCGGCAACGTCACGCTGCTGGAGCGGCCCATCCGCCTCGGGACGCTGGCGAGCGCCGTGCGCACGGCGCTGCGCGCGAGGCAGCGGCAATACCAGGCGCGCGTGCATTTCCGCGAGCGCGAGGAAGCCGACCAGCGCAAGGACGAATTTCTCGCCACGCTGGCGCACGAGCTGCGCAACCCGCTCGCGCCGATCCGCAACGCGGTGCAGATCATGCGCCTGTCGGACGGCACGCCGGCGGCGGCGCTCTCCGAGATGATGGAGCGCCAGGTCGGCCAGATGGTGCGCCTGGTCGACGACCTGCTCGAAGTGTCGCGCATCACGCGCGGCAAGATCGAGCTGCGCAAGTCACGCGTGGCGCTGGCCGCGGTGCTCGAGGCGGCGGTCGAGACCAGCCGCCCGCTGATCGAGTCTTCACACCACGAGCTTGCCGTCAGGCTGCCGGCGCAGCCGCTCTATCTGGACGCCGACGCCACCCGCCTGGCGCAGGTGTTCGCCAATCTGCTCAACAACGCGGCGAAGTACACCGATCCGGGCGGTCGCATCTCGCTGGACGCTGCAGGCGAGGGCGAGCAGGTCCTCGTCACCGTGCGCGACAGCGGCATGGGCATAGTCGCCTCCGCCCTGCCGCGCGTTTTCGACATGTTCGTGCAGATCCACCAGGCCACCGACCGGGCTCAGGGCGGCCTGGGCATCGGCCTTACCCTGGTGCGGCGCCTGGTGGAGATGCACGGCGGCACGGTCGATGCGCACAGCGAGGGCATCGGCAAGGGCAGCGAGTTCTCGGTGCGCCTGCCGCTCGCCGCCAGCGCCGGCAGCGAAGCGGTGCAACCCGCCAGCAAGGGCGTGAGCCCGGTAAAGGCGCCGCCCCGGGTATTGGTGGTGGACGACAATCGGGACGCCGCCGAAAGCCTCGGCCTGCTGCTGCAGATGCTGGGCGCGGATGTCTCGGTGGTGAACGACGGCGGCGCTGCCCTGCAAGCACTCGCCGTCCGCCCGCCGCTCGCCGTGTTTCTCGATCTCGGCATGCCCGGCATGGACGGCTACGAAGTCGCGCGCCGCATCCGCCAGCGGCCGGACGGCGGCGACCTGACCCTGATCGCGCTCACCGGCTGGGGCCAGGAGCGCGACCGGCGCCGCACCCAGGAAGCGGGCTTCGACCACCACCTCATCAAGCCGGCGGATCTGAGCGCGCTGCAGGCGTTGCTGGAATCCTTGCGCCAAGGAACGCATGCTCGCTAGGTAGCGCGGCGCTACACTTGCGCCCATGAACATCGAGCGAATCAAGGTGCGCGTCACCGAGACCGGCCAGGTCGTGGAGGTCACGGTGCTGAACAAGCGGGCCGACTTCATAGAAGTGGTGATCGGCGAGGGCGTCCACAGCGTCCGGGGCCAGCTCGCGCCGACGCGCAACGGCCTTGCCTACGCCGGCAACGTGATGGGGCGCGAGATCGTGTACGAGCGCAGCCGCGAGCAGGTGCAGGCCGACATCGACCGCCTGAATCCGCGCCTGCGCAAGCCGCGGGGCCGCTGATGCGGACACGGGCAGCCATCGCGCTCGCCGTCCTGAGCGCAGCGACCCCTTCTTTCGCAACCCCCAGAATCGAAAGCGTTTCGGTGCGGCCCAACCCGGTGCCCTTCACCACCGGCAAGGTAGGCGACGTGGTGATCGCGGTGTCCATCGAGCGGCCCTCCCCGCTCGACCTGCGCTGCGAGGCGGTGGTGTACCCCGGGGACGGCGGCCGCGAGCTGCATCTCGCGTGGAACCTCGGCGACAGCCGCACCAAGACCGCGCGCTACGAGTACAGAAAGGCCGGCACCTACAAGCTCAAGGTCACCGGCAGCGGCGCCAACGCATGCAGCGGCGAACGCGAGCTCACCGTCAAGGTCGGCGGCCTGGGCACGAGGGCGCAGCCCTTCTCAAAGGCGCCAATCTGCCCGGGCGGCTGGGCGCTGGTCGAGGGCTCGGTGGACGGCGCGCGCTACACCTGCCGCCCGCGGCAACCCACGCGCGCGCTGCGCTGTGCCGAGGGCACCCGCTACTTCGCCGAGCGCGGCGAGATCGGCTGCCGCTAGTGGTTCCCGGGCAGGAGCTCCCGGCAGCCGGCGCGCGTGGCCCAGTACTCCCACGCGCGCCAGGTCTCGGGAGAATGCGGCTTGTAGCCGGCGTTGCGCGCCGCGATCTCGCCGGGCGAAAGGGGCTTGAGCGTGCCGAGCTGCATCGCCGCCATCTGTACGCGCGCGTTGCGCGGCACGTACACCGACATGCGCACGACCTCGATGAGGGAGCGCGCCGCGGCGACGAAGCCGTGGCCGCGCATCAGCGAAACGTTGTTGGCGCCCAGGCGCAGCGCGAGGTCCCTGCCCTGCGCTACGTTGGTCACCAGCAGGTTGGTGTCGCCAAACTTGTCGCGTATGTCCCACACCGGCACCTCGCCGCCCATGAAGCTGCCCGAGTGGATCACGGGCCGCAGCGGCGCGCCGCTGATGCCGAAGGGCAGCACGTCCTCCGCGTGCGCGTGCACCACCGCGAGCACCTCGGGGCGCGCCTCGTAGACCGCGCCGTGGATGAAGCGCTCGAGGTAAGGCTGGCGCGTGTCGCCCTCCAGCGCGTTGCCCTCGAGGTCGAACTGCATGATGTCTTCCCGCCCTACCATGTGCGGGCTCAGCGAGCGCGCCAGGAAGTAGCGCCCGGGGTCGGCGGGATGGCGCACGCTCACATGGCCGTAGGCGTCGACCACGTTCTCGTTGGCGAGGATGCGGTTGGCGATCACCAGGTCGCTCAGTACGCGCTCCGGCACGCGCTCGAGATCAGTCATGGCGCTGTTCCTTGTAACGGTTCGCGTCCTAATCGTAACGGATGACGTTCCGTACGCCCATCAGGTAGGTGAAGAAGATAATGATCATGCCGTACCTCGGGTACGGCACGCGCAGCCGGGTGAAGCTGTGCGGCAGGGTGCTGCGGGACGAAGGCCTGCGCCCTGCGCGCGACGCCGAGAGCAGATGGCGCAATCTGGTCGCCTTCTACAAGCGCCTGGAGTCCGATGAGGTTCCCGGAGCCGGGCTGAGGGCCGCGCTCGGGAAGCGAGTCGTCGAGGCGCGCAGCGACCGCGAAGGCTATTTCAGCCTCGAGTTCGACCGCCTGGCCCTCCGGCCCGGCTGGCACGGGATAAGAATCGTGCTCGTCGCGGAGCCCGGCGTCAGCGCGGCCGGCCGCGTGCTGGTGCCCTCGCCGCGCGCGCGGTTCGGCGTGATCAGCGACCTGGACGATACCGTAGTGCTCAGCAACGTGCGTAACAAGCTGAAGATGGTGCTCGCGCTCGCGCTGTCCAACGCGCGCACGCGCAAGCCGTTCAAGGGCGTGGCGGCCTTCTACCGGGCGCTGCATGCGGGCCGCAACCCGATGTTCTACGTCTCCAAGAGCCCCTGGAACCTGTACGCGCCGCTGGTCGAGTTCCTGCGGGTGCAGGGCCTGCCGCCCGGGCCGCTCCTGCTGCGCGATTTCGGCTGGCGCATGAGCAAAAGCCACAAGACCGAGGCGATCGAAGGCATCCTGCGCACCTATCCGAAGCTGCCCTTCGTGCTGATCGGCGACAGCGGCGAGGAAGACCCGGAGATCTACAGCGACATCGTGCATCGCTTCCCGCAGCGCATCCGGGTCGTCTATATACGCTCGGTGGATGCGAATCGCATTGCGGCGGTTCAACGGCTGGTCGAGAAGCTCGCTCCGAGCGGCTCGCAGCTCGTGCTCGCGCCCGACAGCGAGTTCGCCGCGGCGCATGCCGCGGGCGAGGGCCTGATTCAGGCCTCCGACTTGCGCGACATCCGCTCGGACAGGAGGTTGGACGAAAGCAGCGGCTCGAAGCCGCCGGCGTCCAGCGGCGCGCTGAAGTAGTACCCCTGCCATTCGTCGCAGCCCAGGGCAAGCAGGCGCGCGAGCTGCGCCTCGTTCTCGACGCCCTCGGCGGCCACCGCGAGCTCCAGCGTCCTCGCCAGCGCGGCGATGGCGCGCACGATCGCCTCGTCGGCGGCGTGCGAGTCGATCGAGCGCAGGAACGAGCGGTCGATCTTGAGCTTGTGGATGGGCAGGTGGCGCAGGTAAGACAGGCTGGAATAGCCGGTGCCGAAGTCGTCCACCGCGATGCGCACGCCGAGCGCGCCGAGGCGGCGCAGCGTCTCGAGGCTCTCGTCCAGGCGCGACATCAGCACGCGCTCGGTGATCTCGAGCTCGAGCATGGCGCCGGGGACGCCGTTGGCCTTCAGACAGGAATCGATGCGTTGCACGTACGCGTCGCCCTGCGCGAGCTCGGTGGCCGAGACGTTCACGGCGAGCCACGCGCGCGCGGGATGCGCGCGCTGCCAAACGCCGGCCTGCGACAGCGCGCGCTCCAGCGTCCACTCGCCGATCGGGCGGATGAGGCCGCATTCCTCGGCGAGCGGCACGAAGTCCTCGGGCAGCAAGAGGCCGCGGCTGGGATGCTGCCAGCGCACCAGCGCCTCGGCCCCCACCACGCGCCGGCGCCCGCGGATGACGGGTTGCCAGTGCAGCACGAGCTCGCTTCGCGCGAGGGCGCCGCGCAGCTCGTTCTCCAGGCGCAGGCGCTCGACCGAGCGCGCGTGCAGCGCGGGGGAAAAGAAGCGGAAAGTGCCGCGGCCGCTCTCCTTGGCGTGGTACATCGCGGCGTCGGCGGCCTTCAGCAGATCGGCCAGGTCGCGGCCGTCGTTCGGGTAGATGCTGACGCCGATCGAGGCGCCGACGCTGACCGTGCGGCCATCGACGACGAACGGCCGCGCCAGCAGGTCGAGGATGCGCTGCGCATGCCCGGCGGCTTGTTCGGCGTTCCTGATCTCCATCAGGACCACGAACTCGTCGCCGCCGGTGCGCGCCAGCGTATCGCCGCGCAGCATGTTCTCCAGCCGCTCGGCGACCTCGCGCAGCAGCCCGTCGGCCGCCGGGTGGCCGAACGAATCGTTCACCAGCTTGAAGCGGTCGAGGTCCACGCACAGCAGCGCGAGCTGCGAGCGCTTGCGCGCCGCCTGCAGGATGGCCTGGCTGCCGCGGTCGGCGAGCAGGACGCGGTTGGGCAGCCCGGTGAGCGGGTCGCGGGTGGCGAGGTATTCGATGCGCGCCTCGGCCTGCTTGCGCGGCGTGACGTCGGCGGCGGTGCCGCGGTAGCCGACGAAGCGGCCCTCGGCGTCGCGCACCGGCACGCCGCTCACCGACTGCCAGATGACGCCGCCGGACTTGGTGATCGAGCGGTGCACCAGCTCGCGGAACGCCCGGCCCTCGGGCGCGTGCTGCGCGAGCCAGGCATCGACCGCGCGGTTCTCGCCCAGCGGCATGAATTCCTGCGGCCGGCGGCCGAGCAGCTCCGCGCGAGCGTATCCGAGCACCGCCTCGACCCTTTCGGAGAGATACGTATACCGCCAGGCGGCGTCGGCTTCCCACACGTACTCGCCCGAGGCCTCGGCGACGTCGCGAAAGCGCTGCTCGCGCTCGCCCAGCGCGTGCTGGGCGCGCATGCGCTCGTCGATGTCGGCCACGGTGCCCGACATGCGGGTGGCGCGCTGCTGCGCGTCGCGCTCGGTGACGCGGCCTTTCGCGTGCAGCCACTTCCAGCGCCCGTCCCGGGTCGGGCTGCGGAACTCCACATCGAGCTGCGGCCGCTCGCCCTTGAGCGCGCTCACGAACACCGCCTTGGCCTTGTCCCGGTCCTGCGGATGGAGCAGCTCGAAAAGGTCGGCGCCGCGCGTCACCGGCGGGGAGCGCTCATGGCCGAGGAAGCGCACCCATCCGTCGCCCGCGTACAGGCTGTCGGCCGCGAGATCGTAGTGCCATTCGGCGAGGTTGCCGCTGTCGAGCGCACGCTCAAGCCGCTCCTTCGCCCGGAACAGGTCGCGCTCGGCGCGCCGCTGCTCGGTGACGTCGCGGCCCACGCCCCGGTAGCCGAGGAAGCGGCCCTGCGGCGCGTTGCGCGCGTGTCCCGAGATGATGTGGATCTGGCGCGCGCCGCGCGCGTCGCTGCGCGCGATCTCCAGGTCGAAAAACGGCCGCCCCTCGCGCAGCCCCTCCTGCAGCGCCTCGAGCGCGCGCCGGTCCACTTCCACGCCCGGAATCTCCCAGAAGCGCTTGCCGTAGGTGGGCGTGCCGCCGAAGAAGGTCGCCACCGGCGAGCCCCCCGAGATCCAGGTGAGCTTGTCCTCGGTGTCGGTCTCCCAGAACCAGTCCGCCGAAAGCTCGGTCAGCCCGCGGAAGCGCTGCTCGCTCGCCCTCGCCTGCTCCAGTTGCTTCAGCGAACGGCGCGCGAGCAGGTGCATCGCGAGGTACACCACGGCGCCGGAGGAAAGGGCGAGGAGGATGTCCTGCAGCACCTTGGGCTAGCGGGCGGTGTCGTCGCGCACCGGCGGGGCGACCTTGAGTATCTCGTCGATGGTGGTGAGGCCGGCGCCCACCTTCAGCGCGCCGCTGATGCGCAGCGGCTTCATGCCTTCCTTGAACGCCTGCTCGCGCAGCGCCGCGATCTCCGCTTTTTCCGTGACCAGGCTCTTTATGGCCGAAGTGAAAAGCAAGGTCTCATAAATGCCCACCCGGCCGGTGTACCCGGTCATGCGGCACTCCAGGCAGCCAAGGGCCCTGTAGACGTGCGCCGGGCGGTTGGACTTCCACGGCGCCACCAGCGCATCCCAGCCGTCGTGGTCCTCGGCACGGCTGAACTGCGCCTTCTGCTTGCAATGCGGGCACAGCGTGCGCACCAGGCGCTGCGCCATCACGCCGTTGAGCGTCGCGTTCAGAAGGTACGGCGGCACGCCGAGCTCGAGCAGGCGCGTGACCGCGCTGGGCGCGTCGGTGGTATGCAGGGTGGAAAGCACGAGGTGACCCGTGAGCGCCGACTGCACCGCCATTTCCGCGGTCTCCAGGTCGCGGATCTCGCCCACCATGATGATGTCGGGGTCCTGGCGCATGAGCGCGCGCACGCCCTCGGCGAAGCCCAGCTCGATCTGCGGCTGCACCTGCATCTGGTTGAAGGCCGGCTCGACCATCTCGATCGGGTCCTCGATGGTGCAGACATTCACTTCCGGCGTGGCGAGGCTCTTCAGCGTCGAGTACAGCGTGGTGGTCTTGCCCGAGCCGGTGGGTCCGGTGACCAGCACGATGCCGTTGGGCCGCGTGGTCATGTCGTTCCAGCGGCGCTGGTCCTCCTCGGAGAAGCCGAGCTCCGCAAAGCCGCGCACCAGCACCTCCGGATCGAAGATCCGCATCACCAGCTTTTCGCCGAAAGCGGTGGG
>CAZJJC010000332.1:0-2165 GCA_964546195.1 uncultured Enterobacteriaceae bacterium
GAGGCGAGCGTCGCGGTGGGCGAGTACTGCTCGCGCCTGTGCGCCATCGAGCGCTTCTGGGGCCACAAGGAGCAGGCCGACCTGCGCCTGAGGCGCTACAAAGCCTCTTGATTTGTATTTTTTCGAGAGCTACAGTGAACCTGGGTCTGCAAGGGCCGCCGTAACAACGGCCGCAGAGCGGGATTCCCGGCCACCTGTCGGGATACCGGACCTTTCAGTCGTGGGCCCTCCCGCGGTACCCGCCGCGGATGCTTGAGGCGCTCGCAAGGCGCCGCCCGTTCAGCCGGGCATAAGGCCCCGCCCCCGTGCGGGGCCTTTCATTTGGGCCCTAGAATCCCTGCATGACCATCGGCGAGCGCTTCCGCCTCGACGGGCGCGTCGCGCTGGTGACCGGCGCCGGACGCGGCATCGGCCGCGCCTGCGCGCTCGCGCTCGCCGAAGCGGGCGCCGAAGTGTGGCTCGCCGCGCGCACGCGAGACGAGATCGAGCAGGCGGCCGCCGAGATTCGCGCATCCGGCGGCAAGGCGCACGCGGTCGCTTGCGACGTAACTCATTCAGATGAATTCAGGGAAATCGTCGAGGCGATTCCGGTGCTCGATGTTCTCGTCAACAACGCGGGCAGCAACATCCCCGAGCCCTTCGTCGAGGTGAGCGAAGCGCATCTGGACCGGCTGCTGAACCTCAACGTGCGCGCCGCCTTCCTCGCGGCGCAGGCCGCGGCGAGGAAGATGCTGGAAGCCCCCGAGCGCAAGGCGCGCGGCGGCGCGATCATCCACATGTCTTCGCAGATGGGCCATGTCGGCGCGCCCAACCGCTCGGTCTACTGCCTCACCAAGCACGCCCTCGAAGGCCTCACCAAGGCGATGGCGCTCGAGCTCGCCGCGCACGGCATCCGCGTGCTGTCGGTCGCGCCGACCTTCATCGACACGCCGCTCACCCGGCCGATGTTCGCGCGCCCCGAGTTCGCCGCCTGGGTGCACGATCGCATCCCCGCCGGCCGGCTCGGCCGGCTTGAGGAAGTGGCCGCCGCGGTGGTGTTCGCCGCCTCCCCTGCCGCCTCGCTCATGACCGGCTCCAGCCTGCTGGTCGACGGCGGCTGGATCGCGCAGTGATGCACATCTGGGTCGACGCCGACGCCTGCCCTGCGGTGGTGAAGGACATCCTCTACCGCGCCGCCGAGCGCACGCAGACCGCGCTCACGCTGGTGGCGAACCAGTTCCTGCGCCCGCCGCCCTCGCCCTGGATCCGCGCGCTGCAGGTGCCGCGCGGCTTCGACGTCGCCGACAGCCATATCGTGCGCGAGCTGCAACCGGGCGACCTCGTGGTCACCGCCGACATCCCGCTCGCGGCCGACGTCATCGCCAAGGGCGGCCACGCCCTCAACCCGCGCGGGGAGTTCTATACGCCCGACAGCATCCAGGAGCGCCTGGCGCTGCGCAATTACCTCGACGAGCTGCGCGCGAGCGGCGTGCAGACCGGCGGCCCGGCGTCGCTCGACCACGCCGACCGCAAGCGCTTCGCCGACCAGCTCGACCGCTTCCTCGCGCGCTCGCGCAAGCCCGGCCGTCGCCACGAGCCGACTTAGGCATGACCCTTGCTCCGGCTCCCCTCACCGGCATCTGCCGGCCTTGAAAGGAGTTTTGCAATGGGCTTCATCCTCTGGCTTATCGTCGGCGGCCTGCTCGGCTGGGCGGCCAGCATGATCATGGGCACCAATGACCGGCAGGGCATTTTCCTCAACATCGTGGTGGGTATCGTCGGCGCCTTCATCGGCGGCCTGCTGCTCGCGCCGCTGTTCGGGACCGGCACCATCAACGCGGGCGATTTCAGCATCGGCTCGCTGCTGGTGTCGCTGGTCGGCGCGGTGGTCCTGCTCGCCATCGTCAACTTCTTCCGCAGACGCCGCCACGCGTAGCCACTCGCACGGCAAATTCGTGCACCCCACGGCGAGCTGGGCCGACGTGCTGCTGAAGCGCGGCCAGGCGATGCTCGACTCGCTGCAAGCCGCGCGCGCGCCCAAGGTCGCGGTGCTCCCTACCGAGGAGGCGCCCAAGCCCCGCACGAAGGCGCGCAGGCCCAAAGCGAAGCGCAAAGCCCGCCGTTAATTACGACTCTGACCCCGAATTGCCTGCCACACGCGTTCGGGGCTCGCCGGCATGTCGAGG
>CAZJJC010000333.1:0-11441 GCA_964546195.1 uncultured Enterobacteriaceae bacterium
GGAAGGCTGCCTTCCATGGCCGCCTGCAGCGCGCAGAGGGGGTCGATCTCGGTGACCCACACCTCCGCGGACAGCGCGCGCAGCGCCTGCGCCGAGCCCTTGCCCACGTCGCCGTAGCCGGCCACCAGCGCCACCTTGCCCGCCACCATCACGTCGGTGGCGCGCTTGATGCCGTCGACCAGCGACTCGCGGCAGCCGTAGAGATTGTCGAACTTCGACTTGGTCACCGAGTCGTTGACGTTGATCGCCGGAAAGAGCAGCCGCTTCTGCCGGTGCAGCTCGTAGAGCCGGGGCACGCCGGTGGTGGTCTCCTCGGTGACGCCCAGGATGTCCTTGGCGACCTTCGAATACCACCCGGGCTGCGCCTTGAGGCGCGCTCTTATGGCGTTGTAGAGCGAGACTTCCTCTTCGCTTTTCGGCTCCGCGACGACCGAGAGATCCTGCTCGGCGCGCTTGCCCAGGTGCACCAGCAGCGTCGCATCGCCGCCGTCGTCCAGGATCATGTTCGGGCCTTCGCCGCCGAACGCGAAGATCTTGTGGGTAAATTCCCAGTACTCGTCGAGCGACTCGCCCTTGTAGGCGAACACCGGCGTGCCGCCTGCGGCGATGGCGGCCGCCGCGTGGTCCTGCGTCGAGTAGATGTTGCAGGAGGCCCAGCGCACCTCGGCGCCGAGCGCCTTCAGCGTCTCGATCAGCACCGCGGTCTGGATGGTCATGTGCAGCGAGCCCGCGACGCGCGCGCCCTTGAGCGGCTGCTGCCTCGCGTACTCCTGGCGGATCGCCATCAGCGCCGGCATCTCGGACTCGGCGATGGCGATCTCCTTGCGGCCCCAGTCGGCGAGCGACAGGTCGGCGACTTTGAAATCGGTGAACCTGGAATCGACCTTCATGCGATCTCCTGAAAGCAAAAGCGCCCGCACCGTTTCCGATGCGAGCGCCGTTGAATTTAGCTGAGCCTGACCCCCTCGTGTTCCAAGTGCTCCGGGGACGCAACGCTCCTCAGCAGGTGCGGATTTTAGTGGCTTTTCAAAGACCGGTAAACCTTTATGCTTGTGGGGTGACCAGCTCCGTGCACGCAAGCGTCGTGTTTCTGAAAATGCAGGAATTCGCGCGCCGCCCCGTCATCGAGCAGACCCGGCTGCGGGCGCAGCTCGAAGCCGTGGTGGCCGTGACCATCGCCGATATCGATCCGCTGAGCCGCATCGTGCTCGACGCCTCCGATGGCGCCGCCATCGTGGTCCTGCGCGAGCCCAGGCACGCGCTGCAGCTCGCGCAGCGGGCGCTCACGGCGAATGCGGCAGGCCTGCCGCTGTCGGCCGGCATCAATCATGGGGTCGTGCAGGGCGCCGAGGGCGGCAAGGGCGAGGACGGCATGGTGGGCGACGGCATCGCCGTGGCGGCGAGCGTGGCCGAGTTCGCCTCGAGCGGGCGCCTGCTCACTTCCCGCTCGTTTCGGGAGGCGCTCGCCGAGTCGCAGCCCGGGCTGGAAGCCGCACTGGTGGCCGCGGGCACGTTCACCGACCGCGGCTTGCGAACGCACGAGCTCTTCGGCACCGACCGGCAGGCGCCGCAGCGCCGCCAACGCCGCTATGCGGCGCTCGGCGCCCTGGCGGTCATCGCGCTGCTGGGCGCCGGCATCGCGGTCCGGATCTCCGAGGAGGGGCAGCAGAGGTTCATCGAGCGCGTGGCGGCGAAGTACCGCGACACCACGGCGCAGGGGGAGCTTTACATGCGGGCATTGGCGGAGAAGGTGGGGTTCTAAGTGGCGAAGAAAAAGCGCATCGGGCGCTACAAGATCCTCGGCGAGCTTGGGCGCGGCGCCATGGGCATCGTTTACAAGGCCCAGGACCCGGCGCTCGACCGGGTGGTGGCGCTGAAGACGATCATCCTGGAAGAGGACTCCGAAGGGCGCTCGGATTTTCACAAGCGCTTCTTCCTGGAAGCGAAGGCGGCGGGCAAGCTCACCCATCCGCATATCGTCACCACCTATGATTTCGGCGAGGAAGGCGACGTCGCCTACATGGCGATGGAGCTGCTCGACGGCATCGACCTGCGCCAGCGGCTCGACGAGGGCCGGCTGCCCACCATAGACGCGGTGGATATCGCGAGGCAGGTCGCCGACGGCCTGGGCTTCGCGCACGAGCGCGGCGTCGTGCACCGCGACATCAAGCCCGCCAACATCATGCTGCTCGACCGGGCCCAGGCCAAGATCACCGACTTCGGCATCGCGCGCATGCGCTCGGCCGACCACAAGACCAGCACCGGCGTGGTGCTCGGCACGCCGCGCTACATGTCGCCCGAGCAGGTGTCGGGCTTCCCCGTGGACCACCGCTCCGACATTTTTTCGCTCGGCGCGGTGCTCTATGAAATGCTGACCGGCGTGCCGCTGTTCGCCGGCGAGGGTACGCCGCAGATCGCGCACAACGTGGTGAATCTCGAGCACGTGCCGCCCTCGCGCTCGAACGGCGAGGTCAAGCCGATGCTCGATTTCGTGGTGGCGCGCGCGCTCAAGAAAGATCCCGACGTGCGCTACCAGGACGCCTACGAACTGGCTTCCGACCTGCGCACCTGCTTCGCCGAGCTCATGGCGCGCAAGCCGGACAGCAGCGGCGCGCAAACCACCAAGACCCTCAAGCTCGACGCGACCGAAGGCAACCGATCGCTCGCGCCCGCCGCCGGCGCCATCGCGCCCGATACGCGTCTGCCGCTGTCGCGCCAGTTCGATTCCGCGGCGGCGCTCGAGCGCCTGTCCGGGCCGCGCGCAGGCGCCAGGCTCGCCCGTGCGCCGCGCCCCGTC
Organism: uncultured Enterobacteriaceae bacterium; assembly: GCA_964546195.1. GTDB lineage: Bacteria > Pseudomonadota > Gammaproteobacteria > Burkholderiales > SG8-39 > SCGC-AG-212-J23. The sequence goes on from CAZJJC010000333.1 coordinate 2,798, forward strand.
GGATTCATCCGCAGGATCTGGAACGACGCCGGCCCGCGCCTGCTGTTCTTCGCGGCGCTCCTCGGCGCCGCCGCCGGCAGCTATATCGCTTTCGGTTGAGGTATGGGCTTTAGCCCCATACCTCTTTGGCGGTGTCGATGCACAGCTGGAGCTTGGCCTTTTCCTGCTCCACGGTGAGGTTGTTGCCGTGGTGCGTGCTGGAGAAGCCGCATTGCGGGCTGAGGCAGAGGTTCTCCATCGGCACGTACTTCGACGCGGCCTCGATGCGCCGCTTCAGCTCGTCCTTTGCCTCGAGCTGCGGCAGCTTGGAGCTCACCAGCCCCAGCACCAGCTTCTTGCCCTTGGGGATGTGGCGCAGCGGCTCGAAGCCGCCCGAGCGCTCGTCGTCGAACTCGAGGAAGAAGCCGTCGACGTCAATGCGCGAGAACGCGGTCTTGGCGACGTAGTCGTAGCTGCCGCTCGCCAGCCAGGTGCTCTTGAAGTTGCCCCGGCAGGTGTGGATCGCGACCGCCATGTCCTCGGGCACGTCGCGGATCGCCGCGTTAACCGCTTCGGCGTACATCGCTACGTCGTTCTTCGGGTCGTCGCCGAGCTTCCTGAACTGCTCCTGCACCTTCGGGTCGCCGAACATCGCGATGGTGGTGTCGTCCACCTGCAGGTAGCGGCAGCCGGCCTGGTAGAGATCGCGGATCTCCTCGCGGTAGCATTGCGTGAGATCGGCCCAGAAGTTGTCCAGGCTGGGATAGGTCTTGCGGATCGAGGCGCGGTCGGCGCGCGCGTGCAGCATTGCCGGCGAGGGCAGGGTGAACTTCGCCGTGCCTCGGGTTATTGTTTTTTTCAAGAACTCAAAATGCGAGACCATGCTCGGCTTCGTCCGCCGCAGCTTGCCCGTGACGAACATCGTCGGCGGCTTGGGGTCGGCTCCCTTGAAGCGGGTGTCGAAGTACGCGTCGCCCTCGCGCCTGAGCTCGACGCCGTCGAAGCCCGCCAGGAAGTCGATGTGCCACCAGTCGCGGCGGAACTCGCCGTCGGTGATCGCCTGCAGGCCGATGTCCTCCTGCAGCTTGACCACCTCGCGGATCAGGCGGTCCTCCGCCTGCTTCAGCTCCGCGGCCGGCGCGGCGCCCTGCCCCACCTTCTCGCGCAGTTCGTGCAGCTCGCGCGGGCGCAGCAGGCTGCCGACGTGATCGGCGCGGAACGGCCCGGGCATTTCAGAGCGTCGCTTTGGTGCGCCAGCCCTGCGCGTACGAGGCGCGCGCCTGCTTGGCATACGGCACGGGGCTGACGATCGCCCGGATCTCGATCTGCCGGTGGCGCTCGACCGTCGTCTTCTTCGAGCCGCCGCCTTCCTCGCCCCAGACCAGCGTCACTTCGTTGCCGAGCTCGATGTCCGGGTCGACGATGGCGAGCGAAAGCATCGAGCGCTCGTTGTAGCTGTAGCCGGCGAACATGGACAGGCCGACGGTCTGGCCGTCCTTGGTGAGCTTGTCGTACGAAGCAGAGGTGTAGTTTGACAGCGGCAGGTCGATGTACTTGTAGGGGTCACCAGCCTCGAACAGCGAGCGCAACACCTTGATGACGTCGTCGGCGTTCCAGGCGAGCGTCACCTTCCTGCGGTGCGGCTTGCCGGCCCTTTTCTCGAGCGCCGGCCGGCCGACGAACTCGTGGTCGAACTTGATGAAAGGCCCGTAGCCCATCTCGTAGGGGCTGACGTAGTAGTCCTCGATGTTGGTCGAATTGAAGCTGCCCCCGATCGAGCCGGTAGCCTCGTAGCTGGTCGCCGGCAGCCACTGACGGTAGGGCTTCATCTTCTCGCCGGTATAAACTGCCGGCAGCGGTGACGGGATCCAGCCCGACTCCAGGGTGTTGGTGGCGTAGGCCCTGGCGCCGACCTCCTTCAGCCCGAAGTCCTTGCCCGCGGCCACGATCGCGGCGCGGATCTCCTCGCGCTCCTCGTACGGTCCCCAGATCTCGAGCCCGGGGGCGCCGGCCATGCCGTGGCGCAAGGCGCGCACCTTCCTTGCGGCGATGTCGATGACGCCCATGTGGAAGAACTTGATCTCGGGAACCGGGCCGCCGTGCAGCTTCTCGATCACCCGCCAGGCATTCGGCCCCTGGATCTGGTAGCGGTAGTTGCGGCGCACGATCGCCTTGCCCTTGGTGTTGCCGGGCGAGCGGTCGTCCTTTTCCGTCCTGACCTGGTAGCCGCCGGTCTCGGCATGGAACTGGATCCAGCTCGCGGCGGGCGCGCGCCCGACGAACACCAGCTTGTTCTCCTCCAGGTGAAACAGGATGCCGTCGCCGATGACGTAGCCGTCGTAGCTGCACGGAGCGAGCTGCTTGGCGCGGTCGACCGGAAAGTTGGCGAAGCTGTTGCCGCCGAGGCTGGAGAACAGCTTCAGCGCGTCGGGACCCTCGACGTACTGCTCGACCATGTGGTGCGACTGGTCGTAGAGCACGGCGCTCTTCTGCCAGGCGAGCTGCTCGTCGCGCCAGTTCGAGAACTCGCCCGGGACCACCGGGTAGACGTAGGCGCCGATCTGCGAATTGCGCAGCAGGTCCACCGGATTGCCGGCGGTTCGCAGCAGTTCTTCCAGGTTTTGGGGTTTCATGGGTTTATGCCGCTTGTTTCAGGGCCAGCGCCTTGTCCGTGGCTTCCCACGTGAACTCGGGCTCCTCGCGCCCGAAGTGACCGTAGGCGGCCGTCTTCTCGTAAATGGGGCGCAGGAGGTCGAGCATCTGGATGATGCCCTTGGGCCGCAGGTCGAAGTTCGCCGCGATCAGGCTCGCGATCCTGTCGTCGGAGATCTTGCCGGTGCCCTGCGTGGTCACCATGATGCTCGTGGGCTGCGCCACGCCGATGGCGTAGGACAGTTGCACCAGGCACTTCGAGGCGAGGCCGGCGGCCACGATGTTCTTCGCCACGTAGCGCGCCGCATAGGCCGCGGAGCGGTCCACCTTGGAGGGGTCCTTGCCCGAGAAGGCGCCGCCGCCGTGCGGCGCGGAGCCGCCGTAGGTGTCGACGATGATCTTGCGCCCGGTGAGGCCGCAGTCGCCCTTCGGGCCGCCGATCTCGAAGGCGCCGGTCGGGTTGACGAGGTACTTCAGCTTGCCCTTCAGCATGTGCCTGGGCAATACCGGCTTGATCACGTTCTCGATGACCGCTTCCTCGATCTGCTTGTGCGTGACCCCCGGGGCATGCTGCGTGGACAGCACCACCGTTTCGATCGAGTCGGGCTTGCCGCCGGCGTAGCGCACGGTGACCTGCGACTTCGCGTCCGGGCGCAGCCAGGGCAGGCGCCCGTCGCGCCGCACCTCGGCCTGGCGCTCGACCAGGCGGTGCGACAGGTAGATGGGCAGCGGCATCAGGCCGGGCGTCTCGTCGCAGGCATAGCCGAACATCAGTCCCTGGTCGCCGGCACCCTGGTCCAGATCGAGCCCCTTGCCCTCGTCCACGCCCTGCGCGATGTCGCGCGACTGCTCGCCGTAGGCCACGATCACGGTGCAGGTATGGGTGTCGAAGCCGATCAGCGGGTCGGTGTAGCCGATGCGGCGGATGGTCTTGCGCGCGATGGCGTCGAAATTCACCCGCGCGTTGGTGGTGATCTCGCCCGCCAGCACGACGAGGTTGTCCTTGACCAGCGTCTCCGCGGCGACGCGCGAGCGCGGGTCCTGGGCTAGAATCGCGTCGAGCACCGCGTCCGAGATCTGATCGGCGACCTTGTCCGGGTGTCCCTCGGATACCGATTCAGAAGTAAACAGAAAATCGCTCATTGCGTGCGGGCCTTCTTATGGGAGGCCGCAAGGATACCAAAATCTTGCAACGGTTCCCCAGCGTGGCGCTCCGGCTGATCGCGAAATTGCCGCTGCCCTGGCTGCACGCGTTGGGAACCGTCCTCGGCTGGGCGCTCTATGGGATGTCGCCCACCTACCGCCGCACCCTGCGCGACAACCTGCGCCAGGCCGGCTACGGCGACGCGCGCACGCGCCGCGAGGCGATCGCTTCCGCCGGTCGCATGCTCGCCGAGCTGCCGGCGCTGTGGTTCCGCCCGCACGCCGAGGTCGCCGGCCTGGTGCGCGAAGTGCTCGGCGAGGAGGAGGCGCTCGCCGCGCGCGCGCGCGGCAAGCCGGTGCTTTACCTCACGCCGCACATGGGCAGCTTCGAGGTCACCGCGCAGTACGCGGCGCTGCGCGCGCCCATCACCGTGCTCTACCGGCCGCCGAAGATCGCATGGCTCGCGCCGCTGATGCGCGAAGGGCGCAGCCGGCCGAATGTGCGCCTGGTCCCCGCCAACCTCAGCGGGGTGCGCGAGGTGTTCAGGGCGCTGAAGCGCGCCGAGACCGTGGGCTTCCTTCCCGACCAGGTGCCCAGCCAGGGCGAGGGCGAGTGGGCCGAGTTCTTCGGCCGCCCCGCCTATACCATGACGCTCGCGGCGAAGCTCGCGCAGCGCGCAGGGGCGGAGTGCTTTCTCGCCTTCGGGCGGCGCCTGCCGCGCGGGCGCGGTTATGCCATCGTGGTGCGGCCCCTTCCGGAAAAACTCAAAGGTGAAAGCGCGACAAGGCATCTCAACCGCGCGCTGGAGGGGCTGGTGCGCGAATGCCCCGGCCAGTATCTGTGGAGCTATAACCGCTACAAGCTGCCCAGGGATGCGCCGCCGCCATGAGCCGGCTCATTTTCGCCTTCATGTGGCTGGCGCATTTTCTTCCGTTCTCGGTCATCGCGCGCGTGGGCAGCCTGGCCGGGGCCGGCATGTTCTGGCTCATCCCGGAGCGCCGGCGCGTGACGCGCGTCAATCTCGCGAAATGCTTCCCGGCCATGAGCGCAGCCGAGCGCGAGCGCCTTGCCCGCGCGCATTTCCGCGCGTTCGTGCGTGCCTTCGTCGAGCGCGGGGTGCTGTGGTGGGCGCCGCCGGAGCGCATCAAGCGCATGGTGAAGTTCGAGGGCGTCGAGCACCTCTCGGCGGTCGCGGGGAAGCGGGTGATCCTGTTCGCGCCGCATTTCGCTGGGCTGGACGCGGCAGGCATCTGCCTGTCGCAGGATCGCCCGATGGCAACCATGTATTCGCGCCAGAAGGACCCGCTCTTCGACCGCCTGATGTATCAGGGGCGCGCGCGCTTCGGCGTGCGGCTGCTGTCGCGCCAGGAAGGCATTCGCAGGGCGCTCACGGCGATCAAGTCGGGCGCGCTGTTCTACTATCTTCCCGATCTCGACTTCGGCCCGAAGCGCTCGGTTTTCGTGCCGTTCTTCGGCGTGCCCGCGGCCACCAGCGTCGGACTGTCGTATATTGCGCGCATCGCCGGCGCAAGCGTCGTGCCCTGCGTGACCCGCATGCTGCCCGGCGGCGGTTACCTCGCGCGGTTCTATCCTGCGTGGACCGGCTATCCGAGCGGCGACGATGTCGCCGACGCCCGCCGCATGAACGCCTTCATCGAGGAGCGCGTGCTCGAGATGCCCGAGCAGTACCACTGGCTGCACAAGCGGTTCAAGACCCGGCCGCCGGGAGAGCCGAAATTCTACTGAGAGTCGCCGTCGTGGGCGCCGGGCACATGGGGCGCTACCACGCGCAGAAGCTCGCGGCGCGCAGCGACTGCGAGCTGGTGGCGGTCGCCGACCTCGACCGCGCGCGCGCCGAGGCGCTGGCGGCGGCGCACGGCTGCCCCGCGCTGTCCGACTACAAGGAGATCTTCGCCATCGCCGATGCCGCGGTGGTCTCGGTCCCGACCGAGCGCCACCGCGAAGTGGCCGGCGCCTGCCTCGAGGCCGGGCTGCACGTGCTGGTCGAGAAGCCGATCGCGGTCGATCTCGAAGAATCTCAAGAACTAGTACGTCTTTCGAATGAGAAAGGCTTGGTGCTGCATGTCGGCCACGTGGAGCGCTGCAACGCCGCCTTTCGCGCGCTCGCCGGACGCATGCAGCGGCCGCTATTCATCGATGCGGAGCGGCTCTCGGGCTTCAAGCAGCGCGGCGCGGACGTCGACGTGGTGCTCGATCTCATGATCCACGACCTCGATCTGTCGCTCGCGCTGGCGAAGGGCGAGGTGAGCGACGTGAGCGCCTGCGGCTTCCGCGTGCTGACCGGCGACATCGACATCGCCAACGCGCGCATCGAGTTCTCCGACGGCTGCGTGGCGAGCCTGTCGGCGAGCCGCGTGAGCCAGGCGCCGGTGCGCAAGCTGCGCGTGTTCCAGACCGACCTCTACGTGTCGGCCGACCTGCAGGCGGGCAGGCTGCGCTACGTGAAGCAGTCGGGCGGCGCGATCGAGGAGGTGGAGGAGAATCACGCCGGCGGCGACGCGCTCGGGCTTCAGGCGGAAGAGTTTGTTTTGTCTGTCTTGCAAAAGACATCGGCTGGCGTTGACGGGGCGAGCGGCATGCGGGCGCTCAAGCTGGCGATCGAAGTGGGCCGGCTGGTCAGGCAAAGACTGCAAAGGTTCGGATGAACGCTCCAATCCCCATGGTGGATACGGCAGTGGAGTACCGCGCGCTGAAAACGCAAATCGACGCAGCCGTGGGCCGCGTGCTCGCCTCCGGACGCTATGTGCTCGGGCCCGAGGGCGAGGCGCTGGAGCGCGAGCTCGGCGCCTACGTCGGCTCGCCGCACGCCGTGGGCTGCAATTCCGGCACCGATGCCCTGCACCTCGCCCTGGTCGCGGCGGGCATCGGCCCGGGCGACGAGGTGGTGCTGCCGGCGTTCACGTTCTTCGCCACCGCGGAGGCGGTGTCGTACACCGGCGCCACGCCGGTCTTCGCCGACATCGACGCGCGCAGCTTCAACCTCACCGCCGAGTCGCTGCAGATGCGGCTCTCGCCCAGGACGCGCGCGGTGATCGCGGTGCACCTCTTCGGCCAGTGCGCCCCGCTGGACGAGATCGCTGCTGTTTGCAAGAAGAAAAGCCTGGTGCTCGTGGAGGATTGCGCGCAGGCGCTCGGCGCCGAGTACCAGGGCCGGCGCGCCGGCGGCTGGGGCGACTTCGGCTGCTTCTCGTTCTATCCGACCAAGAACCTGGCCGCGGCCGGCGATGCGGGCCTCGTCACCACCCGCAATCCGGACTACGACAAGCTGCTGCGCATGCTGCGCCACCACGGCAGCCGCCAGCCCTACCTGCACGAGCGCGTCGGCTGGAACAGCCGCCTCGACGAGCTGCAGGCGGCGGTGCTGCGCGTCAAGCTCACGAAGCTCGACGAGTTCAACGCTGCGCGCCGCAGGCTCGCCAAGATCTACTACTCACGACTTGAGCACACCAGCGTGGAACTGCCCACCGAGGACCCGCGCGGCAAGCACGTGTACCACCAGTTCACCGTGCGCAGCGAGCGGCGCGACGCGCTGCGCGAAGCGCTGGCGCAGGACGGCATCGCCTCTTCCATCTTCTACCCCATGCCCCTGCATCGCCAGCCGGCGTACGAGGCCTCCCACCGCGACCTGGCGCTGCCGGCATCGGAGGCCGCGGCGCGCAGCGTGCTGTCGCTGCCGATCCACCCGCTGCTCGACGACGCGGCGGTGGAGCGCATCTGCGCGCGCATTCGAGAGTCGCTGCGATGAGCCGATGAAGCTCGCGTTCACCAAGATGCAAGGCACGGGCAACGACTTCGTGGTCATAGACGCCACGCAGCAGCCTTTTGCATTAAATAAAAATCAAATCCAAAAGCTTGCGAATCGGCATCTGGGCGTGGGCTGCGACCAGATCCTGGTGGTGGAGCGGCCGCGTGCCGCGGGCGCGGACTTCCGCTATCGCATCTTCAATGCCGACGGCGGCGAGGTGGAGCAGTGCGGCAACGGCGCGCGCTGCTTCGTGAAGTTCGTTCACGGCAAAGGCCTGACCGCGAAGCGCGAGATCCGGGTGGAAACGCTGGGCGGGCCCATCGTGCCGCGCCTGGAGGACGACGGCGAAGTGAGCGTGAACATGGGTGCGCCCGCGCCGGCGAAGCCGGTCTTGGAAAGGATTGCGCTTGATGGGGAAGAGGTTGAAGTCGCTATTCTCTCCATGGGAAATCCGCACGCGGTGCAGGTGGTGCCCGACGTGGCGAGCGCCCCGGTGACCACGCAGGGCCCGCTGCTCGAAAACCACGCGCGCTTCCCCGGCCGCGTGAACGCCGGCTACCTGCAGGTGATCGGCAGGCAGCGCATCGCGCTGCGCGTGTGGGAGCGCGGCGCGGGCGAGACGCTCTCGTGCGGCACCGGCGCGTGCGCCGCGGTGGTGTCGGGCATCGCGCGCGGCCTGCTCGATTCGCCGGTGCGCGTCGACACGCGCGGCGGAGCGTTGACCATCGCTTGGCCCGGCGGCGACAATGCCGTGTGGATGAAAGGCCCGGCCCAGACGGTGTACGAAGGAATCCTGGAACTATAAGAGCCAGATGACCGCAGACGATATCGCCCGCTTCCTGCGCACCCACCCCGGGTTCTTCGACCAGCATCCCGACCTCCTCGAATCGGTGCACGTGCCCCATCCCTACGGCGGGCGCGCCATCCCGCTCGCCGAGCGCCAGACCGTCGCGCTGCGCGAGAAGCTGAAGCTGCTCGAAGGCAGGCTGGGCGAGATCCTCAAGTTCGCCGAGGAGAACGACGCGATCAGCGAGAAGGTGCATCGCCTGTCGGTGGCGCTCGCCGGCGCGCGCGATTTTCCGGCGCTCACGCACTCGCTGTAC
>CAZJJC010000334.1:0-3712 GCA_964546195.1 uncultured Enterobacteriaceae bacterium
CGCAGATACCGAGAGTCTCTCTTACAGTGTGATCCGTAATCAGCACGCCGATGTCGCGCTCCTTCAGAAATCCGATGATTTTCTGGATTTCCAGCACGGCAATCGGGTCGACGCCCGCGAACGGCTCGTCGAGCAGGATGAAGGCCGGGCGGGTGCCGAGCGCGCGCGCGATTTCCAGGCGCCGGCGCTCGCCGCCCGAAAGCGAGATCGCGCCGTGCTTGCGCAGGTGGGCGATGTTCAGGTCCTTGAGCAGCTCGGCGAGGCGCGCCTCGATGTCGGCCGGCTGCAGGCCCTGCAGCTCGAGGATCGCCTGCACGTTCTCCTCCACGGTCAGCCGCCGGAACACCGAGTTCTCCTGCGGCAGGTAGGAGATGCCCAGGCGGGCGCGCCGGTGGATCGGCAAATGGGTGAGCTCGGCGCCGTCGAGGTGGATGGCGCCGGCGTCCACCGGCACCAGGCCGACGATCATGTAGAAGCACGTGGTCTTGCCCGCGCCGTTGGGGCCGAGCAGGCCCACCACCTCGCCGCTCGACACCTCGAGCGACACGTCCTGCACCACGGTGCGCGACTTGTAGCGCTTGCGCAGGCTTTGCGCGCGCAGCTGGCTCATTTCTTGGACGCGCCGGGCGCGGCTTTCGGCTGGATCACCGCCTTCACGCGGCCGCCGGGCGCGCCCGTGCCCGAGCTCACCGAGAAAAAGTCCGACGCCTGGTCCACGAAGATGTAGTCGCCGGCGACCTCGTCGCCGCCGCGGTTGACGCGCGCCTCGTCGAACAGCTCCACCTTCTGCTCGCGGTCGTTGATCTCGATGCGCCGCGCCTCGCCGTCCAGCCAGCGGCCCTCCTTCTCGCCCTCCTTCGGATCCATGCGCTGCTTGAAGCGCACCGGCGAGCCGGTGGCGGTGGTGTGCTGGAAGCCCTCCGCGTCCTGCCGCACCACGATGCGCTCGGCGCGCACCGCGAGCGTGCCCTTGGTGAGCACCACCTTGCCCTCGAAGATGTTCACGCGGCGCGCGTCGTCGGCGCTCATGCGATTGGCTTCGATCTGCGTGGGTTTGTCTTTATCAGCTTTCTCGGCCGTAGCGGAAAAAGCCGCAAGACAAAGCACGATGGCCGGCAAAAGCCTCATTTGGGCTCGAAGCGGCCGACCACGTCGGCGTGCAGGTTGAACTGGCGCGACTCGCTGTTGTAGTCCATGCCGCGGCCGGTGAGGGAGCGCCGGTCCTCCACCAGCGTGACCTCGCGGTCGGTGCGCACCAGGGAGCGCTCGCGCACCACGTGCAGGAAGCTGGTGGTCATGCGCGCCGCGGGCTGCGCTTCGTTCGCCTCGCGCACCAGCACCACGTTGTCGTACAGGAAGATCTCCTCGCCGTTGCCCGACAGCGCGCCGCGCTGGGCGGTGACCGTGATGCGCGGCTCGTCGGGCTTGGTCTGCTCCACGCGGGGCGCGACGAGCTCGGTGGAGTCATCGTCCGGGTAGTGCACCATCGTGTCTGCCGACAGCACCGACAGCGGCAGCCCCTCGCGGCTGTAGGTGGTGGTGGTGAAATTCTTCACGATGTAGTCGGGGTCGTGGCGGCGCCCTCCCGGCTGCGAGTCCTCGTCGCGCACCGTGCGCTCGAGATAGAAAGTGAGCAGCGCGAGCGCCAGCATCAGGGCGAGCGGGAATACGCGGGTGGTGGTAAGCCTCACGCGAGGTAACGGCGCACGGCGCCCTCGAGACGGTCCTGCGCGCGCAGCAGGAACTCGCAGACTTCGCGCGCCGCGCCCTGTCCCGCGAGTGCCGAGGCGACGTAGTGCACGCGGCTGCGCACCGCCTCGGGCGCCTCGCGCGGCGCGCAGGCGAAGCCGCAGCGCGTGAGCACCGGCAGGTCGACCAGCTCATCGCCCATGAAGCCGCAGTGCTCCGGAGCAACTCCCAACGTGGGCATCAGTTTCTCAAACGCCGCAAGCTTGTCGTCTATTCCCTGCAGCACGTGCTCGATGCCCAGCTCGGCGGCGCGCACCGAGACGGCGCTGGAGCGGCGCCCCGAAAGCAGCGCGCAGGGCACCCCGCTGCCGGCCAGCATCTTGAGTCCGTGGCCGTCGAAGGAATGGAACACCTTCAGCTCCTCGCCGGCGCGGCCGTACCACAGGCGCCCGTCGGTCAGCACGCCGTCCACGTCGAAAATCATCAGCCGGATGCGCCGCGCCCGTTCCAGCGCGTCGGGGGCGGAGAATTGCATGCGGCGCTAGAGGACTTTGGCGCGGAACAGATCGTGCATGTTGAGCGCGCCGGCCAGGCGGCCGCGCTCGTCGACCACCAGCAGCTGGTTCACCTTGTGGCGCTCCATCAGCTGGACCGCCTCGACCGCCAGGGCTTCGGGCCGGATGGTGCGCGGCTCCGCCGTCATCACTTCGCGCACCAGCGTGGTCTCGAAGTCGAGCACCTTGTCCAGGGCCCGGCGCAGGTCGCCGTCGGTGAAGATGCCGCGCACCGTTCCGTCCGCGTCGAGCACCGCCGTCATGCCCATGCGCCCGCGCGACATCTCGAGCACCGCCTGCTTGAACGTCGCGCTGTCGCGCACCGCGGGCATTTCGCCGCCCTTGCGCATCACGTCGGCCACGTGCGTCAGCAGCCGCCGGCCGAGCGAGCCGCCGGGATGCGAGCGCGCGAAGTCCTCGGCCGAGAAGCCGCGCGCGTCGAGCAGCGCCACGGCGAGCGCGTCGCCCAGCGCGAGCGCGGCCGTGGTGCTCGCCGTCGGTGCGAGGTTGTGCGGGCAGGCCTCCTGCGCGACGCCGGCGTCGAGCAGCACGTCGGCCTCGCGCGCGAGGGTGGAGTCGCTGCGGCCGGTGAGCGCGATCAGCTTGGCGCCGCGCCGCTTGACCTGCGGGATGAGGCTGAGCAGCTCCTCGCTCTCCCCCGAATGCGACAGGGCGATGAACACGTCGCCCGACTCGATCATGCCCAGATCGCCGTGACTCGCTTCGGCGGGGTGCAGGAAGTAGGCCGGCGTACCGGTGCTCGAGAGCGTCGAAGCGATCTTGCGCGCGATGTGGCCCGACTTGCCGATGCCGCTCACCACCACGCGGCCGCGCCGCTCGAGGATCAGCGAAAGCGCGGCGAGGAAGCGCCCATCGATGCGCTCGACCAGCGCGCGCACCGCGTCGGCCTCGATCAGCAGCACGCGGCGCGCGAGCTCCAGCGCGCTTTCACCGGCGCCCTGCCTGCCGCGAGGTGCCTGCTTCGGGGCTGCCCTTATCATGCGCGGGGAGTATAGCGTGCTCGCCCGCTCGACGCCGGGGGCGTGCGCTGCGTCGCGCTAGGCAGGAACCTTACAGCGAGCGGCAGAGCGTATAGGTGTTGGTGCCGTTTTCCGCGTATTCGACCGTGTCGGCATCGGTAGCGATCGCCGGGTTCGGAGCGCTTTGCAGCTGGCCGCGCACGTTGCCCGTGGCGATCTTGCCGTCGTCCATCTGCGTGTCGACCGCGATCGCGATCTTGTCCGGCAGGTTGGCCGAGCAGATGATCAAACCGGAAAATCCGCCCAGCGCCGTCGGGGGCGTCCCGCCGTTGCTTCCGGTCTGCACGCCGATCATGCCGGTCACCGCGTTGAACGGCTGCTGGGTGCCGGAGCCGGACACGAATCCGGCGCGGCGCAGGTGATCCCACCAGAGCCTGGATTCGTCGGTCGCCGTGGTGCTGTTATAGGCGCCCCCTACCAGTCCGTTGC
>CAZJJC010000335.1:0-10655 GCA_964546195.1 uncultured Enterobacteriaceae bacterium
GGCGCAGCAGCGCCGCGCCGAGGCGTTGCGCCGGCTGGGCGTACGGTAGAATTCATCCACACGATCTTCGGCGCCTTCCTGCAGTACTCCGGCGCCGGCAGGTTCTACATTGACTTTTCCTTTTCCGCGATGGGCGGCAAGCTCACCGGCGCGGGGCGCACCGTGACGCTGGCCTCGTTCCTGCTCAGCGGGCCCTCCGGTTCCGGCGTGGCGACCACGGTGACGCTCGGCTCGGTCGCCGCGCCGATGCTCGCCAAGGTCGGCTACAGCAGGCGGTCATCCCGACCTGCCTGTACTACCTGCTCGATCCGAGCGGCCAGGGGTTGCTGCTCACCGGCTCGTTCAAGACGCTGGGGAATGCGGATTGGGGCTCGATCGCGCTGGTCACCTTCACCGCCGCGGCGGGCATCATGGCGCTCGCCGGGGCCTTCCAGGGCTGGCTGTTCAGGCGCACGCCGGGGTGGGAGCGCTTGATGCTGCTCGTCGCCGGGGTGGCGCTGGTGTACCCGGACACGGCGTTCGACATTGCGGGCTTCGGCTTGGTGGCGGCGGTCCTGTGCATGCAATGGTTCCGCAGACCCTCCGTACAGACATCCTGATCCTAGGCTCGGGCGGCGCGGGCCTGTTCGCCGCGCTGCATGCGCACCAGGCGGCGCCCGAGCTCTCGATCAGCGTCGCGGTGAAAGGCTTGCTGGGAAAATGCGGCTGCACGCGCATGGTGCAGGGCGGCTACAACGTCGCGCTGGCGAAGGAAGACTCGGTCGAGCGCCATTTCATGGACACCATCGAAGGCGGCAAGTGGCTGCCCGACCAGGACCTCGCCTGGCAGCTCGTCACGCTCGCCGTGGAGCGCATCCACGAGCTCGAGAACGAGCTGGGCTGCTTCTTCGACCGCAATCCCGACGGCACGGTGCACCAGAAGGCGTTCGCCGGCCAGAGCTTCGACCGCACCGTGCACAAGGGCGACCTCACCGGCATCGAGATCATCAACCGGCTCGCCGAGCAGGTGTGGGCGCGCGACATCAACCGCCTGGAAGAGCATCGCGCAGTCGAATTGATCAAGGCAAAGGACGGAAAGAGCATTTCGGGCGTCCTTTTCATCAACATGCGCAGCGGCGAGTACGTTTTCGTGCGCGCCCGGGCGGTGCTGCTCGCCACCGGCGGCGGGCCGACGATGTACAAGTACCACACGCCCTCCGGCGACAAGAGCTGCGACGGGCTGGCGATGGCGCTGCGCGCCGGGCTGCCGCTGCGCGACATGGAGATGGTGCAGTTCCATCCGACGGGACTTCTCGCCGGCCCCCACACGCGCATGACCGGCACCGTGCTCGAAGAGGGCCTGCGCGGCTCCGGCGGCTTCCTGCTGAACGGCGCCAAAGAGCGCTTCATGCCGCGCTACGACCCGAAAGCCGAGCGCGCCACGCGCGACGTCGTGTCCCGCGCCATGTTCTCCGAGCTCCTCAAGAGGAATACGAGCCCGCACGGCGGCCTCTACATCTCGATGGCGCATCTGGGCCCGGAGAGCGTGCGCAGGCAATTCAAGGGCATGGTGGAGCGCTGCGCCGACTGCGGCTTCGACCTCGCCGGCGGCCTGGTGGAGGTAGTGCCGACCGCGCACTACATGATGGGCGGGGTGGAGTTCCGCGGCGACTGCAGCACCGAGCTGCCGGGCCTGTTCGTGGCGGGCGAGGACGCGGGCGGCGTGCACGGCGCCAACCGCCTCGGCGGCAACGGCGTGGCGAACTCCACCGTCTTCGGCGCGGTGGCGGGCGACGTCATGGCCGCGTGGGCACGGCAGGCGCACTTCAGCGAAGCCGACGGGGCGGCGCTCGACGCTGCCCTCGAGCGTTGCGAGAAGCCTTTCGGAAACCCGCCGGCCCGGCGCCTCGAGCCGCTGCGCGAGAAGCTGTACGACATCATGTGGGAAAGGGTGGGCATCATCCGCGACGCGGGCGGCCTGGGCGAGGCCGCGCGCGAGCTTGCCGCGCTCGATACGCAGCTCGATTCCCACGGCCTCCCGGACCATAATCGGGCCTTCAACCTGAGCTGGCACGACTGGATGAATCTGAAAAGCCTGGTGGCCGTGAGCCGCGCCGTCACGGCGGCGGCAATAGCGCGCGAGGACTCGCGCGGCGCGCACTTCCGGGCGGACTTCCCGGAATGCGGGCCGCTCGAGCAGTCGGCCTTCACAAGCCTTCGTTTGAAGGAGAATCAATTTCTCGTGGAGAGCAAAGCGGTGCGTTTCACGCGGGTGCGTCCGGGCCAGACCCTGCTCGAGAATGTGGCCTGACCGGATCCACCGCGAGCTCGCCGCGGCGAAAGTGCGCTTCGTCGGCTACGTGCCCGACGCCGGCCACAAGCGGCTGATCGAGCTCTGCCAGGCGGACCCCGCGATGCGCTGCGTGGTGCTCAGCACGGAGGAGGAAGGCATCGGCCTCGCCGCCGGCGCCTGGCTCGGCGGCGAGCGCAGCGTGCTCCTCATGCAGTCGAGCGGCGTGGGCAACGTCGTCAACGTGCTCGGCATGGTGCGCGAATGCCGCTTCCCGCTGGTCACGCTGGTGACCATGCGCGGCGAGGAGGGCGAGTTCAATCCCTGGCAGGTGCCGATGGGCCAGGCGACTCGCGGCGCGCTCGAAGCCATGGGCACCGTAGTGCAGCGCCCGGCCAGCGCCGAGGACATCGCGCCCACGGTCAACGCCGCCCTGCGCCTCGCCTACAACAGCTATGCCTCGGTCGCCGTGCTGATTGCCCAGCGCATCATCGGCATCAAGAGCTTCCAGGAGCAGGCCGGCCAATGAGCTTGCATCGTCGTGAAGTCGTAGCAGCGCTTCTCAAAGACCGGAAAGATCTTCTCGTGGTCGCAGGGCTAGGCTCCACCGCCTGGGACATTACCGCCGCGGGCGATTCGCCGCTCAGCTTCCCGATGTGGGGCGCGATGGGCCAGGCAGCGATGCTCGGGCTGGGGCTCGCGCTGGCGCAGCCGCAGCGCCGGGTGCTGGTGATCACCGGCGACGGCGAGATGCTGATGGGGCTGGGCTCGCTCGCCACCATCGGCGTGCAGCAGCCCGCGAACCTCGGCATCGTGGTGATCGACAACGAGCGCTACGGAGAGACCGGCATGCAGGCCACGCACACCGCGAGCGGGGTCGACCTTGCCGGCGTTGCCAGGGCCTGCCGCCTCGAGGTCTGTTCGTGGGACAGGATTCTGGAAAGCGCGGGACCCGCGTTCGCCGTGGCCAAGGTGAGCGCGGAGAAGCTCCCGCTGGTGCTGCCGCCGCGCGAAGGGGCGCTGCTCAAGGCGCGGTTTCGCCGCGCCTTGCTCGGACCCGAGGCCGATTTGCTGTAGGCCGGGCTTCTTCGGCTCCTTACCTTAGCCGAGGTGCTTTCTGAAGAATTCCAGGGTGCGGCTGCGCGCCTGCTTGGCCGCCGGTGCGTCGTACGAGCCGCGATGGTCGCAATTGAAGCCGTGGTCGGCTGAATAGATGAAGATCTCGTGCTTGCCGTGCTTCTCGGCGAGCTTTTTCACGCCCTCCACCGGGATATGCTGGTCCTTGTCGCCGAAATGACCCATCAAAGGCACCTTGGGCTGGAGCTCGGCGTTGTCGAGGATGCCGCCGCCGTAGTAGGGCACCGCGGCCGCGAGGCCGGGCAGCTTGGCCGCGGCGAGCCAGGTGATCAGGCCGCCCCAGCAGTAGCCGACGATGCCCACCTTGCCTGCGCCCGAGGCCGCCTTGATGGCGGCTTCGGTGTCCTTCAGGGCCATGTCATTGGTGACCTTGCCGCGGATCTCGCGGCCCTTGGCGATGTCCTCGGGCGAGTAGCCGAGATCGACGTTCTTCTGCACGCGGTCGAACAGCGCCGGCGCAATGGCGAGGTAGCCGTCGGCCGCGTAGCCCTCGGCCACCTGCTGGATGTGGCTGTTGACGCCGAAGATCTCCTGGATGACGACGATGGCGCCGCGCGGCTTTCCTGCCGGGTCGGCGCGGTAGGCCGTCAGCTTGTGGCCGTCGGATGCGGTGAGCTCGATCATCTTTCCCATGGTTAAATCCTCTTTATGAAGAAAAATGCGCAAGCGCTGTTTCAACTGGCGCGCGCCGCGCTGGAGAAGGCCGGCGCACATTCTAAGATGGCCGAGGCGGCGGCGCGCCACCTCGTGCAGGCCGAGGAGCAGGGGCTGCCCACCCACGGCATGTCGCGCGTGCCGTTCTACTGCGCGATGCTGCGCAACGGCCGGGCCGACGGCAGCGCGCACCCCGCCCTCATCGCCGAGCGCGCCGCGGTCTGCCTGATCGACAACGCCGACGGCCTGCCTTACGTCTCGGTGGAATGGGCGCTCGCCGAGGTGATCCAGCGCGCGCGGCGCAACGGCATCGGCTTTGCCGGCGTGCGCAACAGCGCGCATGTCGGCGTGCTCGGAATCTATCTGCTGTCCGTGGCGCAGGCCGGCCTCGTGGGCCTCGCCTTCACCAATTCTCCGGCCGCGATTCCCCCCTGGGGCGGCAAGAAGGCCCTGTTCGGAACGAATCCGGTGGCGGCGGTCTTTCCCAGGGCCGGAAAGGATCCGCTGGTCATCGACCTCGCGCTCACGACCGTGGTGCGCGGAAAGATCATGATGGCCATGCGCAAGGGCGAGCGCATCCCGGAAGGCTGGGCGCTCGACCGCCACGGCAAGCCGACCACCGACGCGAAGGAAGCGATCGAGCACGGCAGTCTGTTTCCCATCGGCGGCGCGAAGGGCGCGATGCTCGCGCTGATGGTCGAGCTGCTGTGTGCCTCGCTCACCGGCGCGGCCATCGGGCCGGAGGCCGACTCGTTCTTTTCCGAGGAAGGCAACAAGCCGCGCATCGGCCAGGCCTTCCTCGCGATCGACCCTTCGGCGCTCGCAGGCCTGGAGAAGTTTTCCGAGAGGGTCGAGACGGTGGTGTCGACCATGCTGGCCGACCCGGAGGTGCGCCTTCCCGGGGCGCGGCGCTTCGCCGCGCGCAAGTCGGCAGCCAGCGGCATCGAAGTGCCGGACGATCTCCTCGCGCAGATCGACAAGCTGTGTTCGACGTAATCGTCCCGTTTCCCCGGATGAAGGTCGCGGTCAAGACGCGCGGCGAACGCGTCACCGCGATCAGCTACCTGCCGCTCTCGGTGGATTCGCAAGCCCCGCGCAATCCGCTCGCGGAACGCGCCGCCCGCCAGCTCGAGCGCTATCGCGAAGACGCGGATGCGCGCTTCGATTTGCCGCTGCGGGTGGAAGGCACGCCGTTTCAGCGCCGCCTGTGGGAGGCGCTGTGCGAGATCCCGCGCGGCAAGACGCTCACCTACGGCGAGCTGGCGCGGCGCCTGGGCGGCGAGGCGCGCGCCGTGGGCCAGGCCTGCGGCGACAACCGGCTGCCGATCGTCATTCCCTGCCACCGCGTGGTCGCGGCCGACGGCATCGGCGGCTTCGCGCACGCAACGGGCGGGTACCTGCTGGAGGCCAAGCGTTGGCTGCTGGCGCACGAGCGCGGCGCGGACCCCTTCGAGCTGGCGCCCTGAGCCCGAAGCTGCTCGATGCGTTCTGCGACGCGTTGTGGCTGGAGGACGGCCTTTCCCGGAACACCATCGCCGCCTACCGCAGCGATCTGGAGCAGTTCTTCGCTTTTCTGAAAGACAGGGATCCCCTCGGGGCCGGTGAAGGGGAGCTGTTCGCCTTTCTCGCTGCCCGCAGAGGGCGCAGCTCGAGCGCTGCGCGGCGGGTATCCACCCTGAAGCGCTTTTACCAGTACTGCCTGCGCGAGCGGCACATCGCGACCGATCCTACGCTGAAGCTCGACCCGCCGAAGCGCACGCCGCGGTTTCCCAGGAGCCTGTCGGAGGCGGACGTCGAGGCGCTGCTCGGCGCGCCGGATGTCGCCGCGCCGCTCGGGCTGCGCGACCGCGCGATGCTGGAAGCGCTCTATGCCACGGGCCTGCGGGTCTCGGAGCTGGTCGCGCTGAAGACCTTCGAGGTCAACCTCGAGGCGGGCGTGCTGCGCGTGATGGGCAAGGGCTCGAAGGAGCGCCTGGTGCCGCTGGGCGAGGAGGCCGTGCATTGGATAGCCGCCTATCAAAGGGAGGCAAGGGAGAAACTGCAAAAAAGCAAGCATCCCGACGCGCTGTTCCTCACGCAACGCGGCGCGGGCATGACGCGCCATGCGTTCTGGCACCTCATCCGCCGCTACGGCGCGCGCGCGATCCCGGGCAAGAAGCTCTCGCCGCACATGCTGCGCCACGCCTTCGCCACGCATCTCATCAACCACGGCGCCGACCTGCGCGTGGTCCAGCTGCTGCTCGGCCACGCGGACATCTCGACGACCCAGATCTACACGCACGTGGCGCGCGAGCGCCTGAAAGCGCTGCACGCCAGGCATCACCCGCGCGGATGAAAACTCCGGCGACCGAGTTCCTGGCGAAGCAGGGCGTGTCGTACACGGAGCACCATTACGCTTACGTGGAGCACGGCGGCACCGAAGTGCCCGCCCAGGCGCTGCAGGTGCCCGAGCGCGAGGTGGTCAAGACGCTCGTCATGCAGGACGAAGCCGGCAAGCCGCTCATCGTGCTGATGCACGGCGACCGCAAGGTCTCGACCAAGCAGCTCGCCCGGCAGGCAGGCCGCAAGTCCGTCGAGCCTTGCCGGCCCGAGGCGGCGCAGCGCCATTCGGGCTACCGGGTGGGCGGCACCTCGCCTTTCGGCACGCGCAAGCCGCTGCCGGTCTACATGGAGCGCTCGATCGCCGCTTTGCCGTCGGTTTACATCAACGGCGGGCGAAGAGGCTTGTTGCTGAGGATCAGTCCCCATGATCTCGTGAGGATTCTGGAACCCCGGCTGGTCGACGTGGCGCTGGCAGACTAGCTAGGACCTGCGGCGCTCGACGCTCACGCCCACCAGGCCGGCGTCCTCCAGAATGCCCAGCTTGGCGATCGACACCTTCACCCACGCGGCGCCGAATTCCTCCAGCACCAGGCGCGCCACGCGCTCGGCGAGCGTCTCGACGAGGTTGACATGCTCCGACGCGAGCTCGCGGATGCGCGCGGTTACCTTGTCGTAATCGATGCAGTCGGCGACCTTGTCGCTCGTGAACACGGCGCTATTGGCGATGCCGATCTCCAGATCGATGCGGATGGTCTGCGGCACCACGCGCTCGCGGCGGTGAAAGCCGATCAAGGTCTGCAGCCGCAAGTCGCGGACGAAGATATGGTCCATGCGTTCGGAGGATTATAGGGGCCGCAGTAGAATGCCCTGCGATGGACATTGCCCTGGCGGTGCTCGCCGCCTATCTGCTCGGCTCGGTCTCGTTCGCGATCGTGGTGAGCTGGCTGATGCGCCTGCCCGATCCGCGCAGCTACGGATCGGGCAACCCCGGCGCCACCAACGTGCTGCGCACGGGAAGGATGGCCGCCGCTGCGCTCACGCTGGCGGGGGACATGGGCAAGGGCTGGCTCGCGGTGTGGCTGAGCGGGCGCTACCTGCCGGACGCGATGGCGCTCGCCGGCCTGGCTGCCTTCATCGGCCATCTTTACCCGGCGTTCTACCGCCTGCGGGGCGGCAAGGGCGTCGCCACCGCGGCCGGGGTGCTGTTCGGCTTCGACGTCTGGCTGGGCGCCGGCACGCTCGCCACCTGGCTCGTCATCGCCGCGCTGCTGCGTTACGCGTCGCTCGCTTCGATGATTGCGGCCCTGTTTGCCGCGTTCTACGCCTTCTGGCGGTTCGGGTTGATGCCCATTGCGGCGGCGGTGGCCGTGATGGCGGGGCTGCTGGTGTGGCGCCACCGCGGCAATATCCGGCGGCTCGTCGCGGGCACCGAGTCGCGCCTGGGACAGAAGAGCGCTAGCCCGCCGCCAGATCCCAACGCGGCTTCACGCTGAAGCCCGTTTTCGCCGGGGCGTCTTCATTCAGACGCAAGGCCGCGGCAAACGCGATCATGGCGCCGTTGTCGGTGCACAGCTCGGGCTCCGGGTAATACACCGCGAAGCCGCGCCGCCCCGCCTCGGCATCGAGCGCCCCCCGCAGCTGCTTGTTGGCGCCCACGCCGCCGGCGACCACCAGCCTGTCCAGGTTCGTGATCTGCGCGGCGCGCACGCACTTGGCGACGAGAACGTCCACTACTGCGTCGACGAAGGCGCGCGCGAGGTCCGCGGGGTTGGGGCTTTCTCTCTTCAGCGTCATCAGAACCGCGGTTTTCAGCCCGGAAAAGCTGAACTCCAGGTCGTCGCTCGCGATCATCGGCCGTGGCAGGCGATGGCGTCCCGGCACACCCTGCTCCGCGAGCGCGGAGAGCGCCGGGCCGCCGGGATAGCCAAGCCCGAGCAGCTTGGCGGTCTTGTCGAACGCCTCGCCGGCGGCGTCGTCCTGCGTTTCGCCGAGCAGGGTGTAGCGACCGACGCCCTCGACCCGCATGAGCTGGGTGTGGCCGCCCGACACCAGCAGCGCGACGAACGGGAATTGCGGCGGGCGGACCGAGAGCAGAGGAGACAGCAGGTGCCCCTCGAGGTGATGGATGCCGATGGCCGGGATGCCGCGCGAGAATGCCAGCGCATGCGCGAAGGAGGCGCCCACCAGCAGCGCCCCGGCGAGGCCGGGACCTTCGGTGTAGCCGATGCCCCCAAGCTCGTCGACAGGCCGCTTCGAGGCCTGAAAGACGTGCCGGGTGAGGGGCACCAGGCGGCGAATATGGTCGCGCGAGGCGAGCTCGGGCACGACCCCGCCGTAGGCTTCATGCATGGCGACCTGCGAATGCACCGCGTGGGCGAGCAGGCGCCCGGCCTGCCGGTCATACAGGGCGACGCCCGTCTCGTCGCACGAAGTCTCGATGCCCAGGATCAACATGGGCATTGATTTTGATACAATTCGTCCCCTTTCAAGGCCGCAGGGTACCGCAAGGTAGATAAGGGGCTGGATGCCGACCGTACGAGTCAAGGAAAACGAGCCGTTCGAGGTCGCGATGCGCCGCTTCAAGCGCACCGTGGAGAAGACCGGCCTGCTCACCGAGCTGCGCTCGCGCGAGTACTACGAGAAGCCGACCGCCGAGCGCAAGCGCAAGCTTGCCGCCGCAGTGAAGCGCCACCACAAGCGCCTGCGCAGCCAGATGCTGCCGCAGAAGATGTACTGACGTAACCCGCCTCGCATCAGCCTTCAGCAGCAAATCACCGAGGACATGAAGTCGGCGATGCGCGCCAAGGATGCGGCGCGCCTGTCCGCCGTGCGCCTGATCCTCGCCGCCATCAAGCAAAAGGAAGTCGACGAGCGCGTCGTGCTGGCCGACGCCGACGTGGTGGCCATCGTCGAGAAGATGATCAAGCAGCGGCGCGAATCGATCGCGCAGTTCGAGAAGGCCTCGCGCAGCGACCTGGTGGAGGCCGAGAAATTCGAGCTCGGCGTGCTTTCGGCCTACCTGCCCCGGCAAATGAGCGATCTGGAAGTGGAACAGGCGCTGGCGGCGGCCATTTCCGAGTCCGGTGCCACATCCGTGAAAGACATGGGCAAGGTGATGGCGCTGCTCAAGCCGCGCCTGGCCGGCCGCGCCGACATGGGGAAAGTTTCCGGGCTCGTAAAAAGCAGGCTTTCGGGGTAAAACGCGGGGTGATCCCCGATTCGTTCAAGCAGGACCTGCTCAATCGGGTCGACATCGTGGACGTGGTCTCGCGCTACGTCCAGCTGAAAAAGGGCGGCGCCAACTACCTCGGCCTGTGCCCGTTCCACGGGGAGAAAACCCCCTCATTCACGGTCAGCCCGGCCAAGCAGTTCTATCACTGCTTCGGCTGCGGCGTGCACGGCAACGCCATCGGCTTCCTGATCGAGTACGGCGGCATGGGCTACATCGATGCCGTCAAGGAGCTGGCCGCCGCCGTGGGGATGCAGGTTCCCGAAAAACCGAGGACCAGCGAGGAAATCGCGCGCAGGGAGCGAGAAACCGATCTTTACGGCGTGATGGAGAAGGCGATGGAGTTTTACCGCGCCGAGCTGAAAGGCTCGCCGCGCGCCATCGAGTACCTCAAGCGCCGCGGGCTCACCGGCGAAGTCGCGGCGCGCTATCGCATCGGTTACGCGCCGGAGGACTGGCAAGGACTGAAGAAGCTTTTTGAAGATTATTCTCATTCTTCTCTCGTTGAATGCGGCCTCGTGATCGAAAACGAAGGCAAGCGCTACGACCGCTTCCGCGACCGGGTCATGTTCCCGATCTACAGCGCGCGCGGCGCGGTGATCGGCTTCGGCGGCCGCGTGATGGGAGACGGAGAGCCGAAGTACCTCAATTCGCCCGAGACGCCGCTGTTCGAGAAAGGCCGCGAAGTCTACGGCCTGGTGCAGGCGCGCGAGGCGATCCGCCAGGCCGGACGGGTGCTGGTGGTGGAGGGTTACATGGACGTGGTGGCGCTGGCGCAATTCGAGCTCGGCTATGCCGTGGCGACGCTCGGCACCGCGACCACGCCGATCCACGTCGGCAAGCTTCTCAGGCTGGCCGACGAGCTGGTGTTCTGCTTCGACGGCGATGCGGCCGGGCGCAAGGCCGCCTGGCGCGCGCTGGAGGTCGCGCTACCCCTCGCGCCCGATCACAAGCCGATCCGCTTCCTGTTCCTGCCCGAGGGAGACGACCCCGACACCTACGTCCGCCGGCACGGCAAGCAAGGCTTCGAGAAGCTCCTGCGGC
>CAZJJC010000336.1:0-3125 GCA_964546195.1 uncultured Enterobacteriaceae bacterium
GGCCGTGCCCCAGCCCCAGACCTCGGAGCCCTTGCCCCGGCGCAGCACGCGCTCGCGGTAGATGTCGGCGATCACGTCGCCGTCGCCGCCCAGCAGCGCCTTGGTGGAGCACATCTCGGCGCAGGCCGGCAGCTTGCCTTCCGCGAGGCGGTTGCGCCCGTACTTCTTGAACTCGGCATCGGTGCGGTCGGCCTCGGGGCCGCCGGCGCAGAAGGTGCACTTGTCCATCTTGCCGCGCATGCCGAAGGCGCCCGCCTGCGGGAACTGCGGCGCGCCGAACGGGCAGGCGTAGAAGCAGTAGCCGCAGCCGATGCACAGGTCCTTGTCGTGCAGCACCACGCCGTCGTCGGTGCGGTAGAAGCAGTCGACCGGGCACACCGCCATGCAGGGCGCATCCGAGCAGTGCATGCAGGCGACCGAGATCGACTTCTCGGCGCCCACTACGCCGTCGTTGATCGTGACCACGCGGCGGCGGTTGACGCCCCAGGGCACCTCGTTTTCCTGCTTGCAGGCCGTGACGCAGCCGTTGCACTCGATGCAGCGCTCGGCGTCGCACAGAAATTTCATTCTTGCCATGGCGGTCTCCTTATGCCTTCGCGACCTGACAGAGGGTCGTCTTGGTTTCCTGCATCATGGTGACGATGTCGTAGCCGTAAGTGGTCGCAGTGTTGACCGCCTCGCCGCGCACGATCGGCGCCGCTCCCTCGGGGTAGTACGGCAGCATGTCCTGCCCCTGCCACCAGCCGGCGAAGTGGAACGGGATGAACACCGTGTCCGGGCCCACCGCCTCCACCACCTTCGCCTTCACCTTGATCTTCGCGCCCGACGGGGTGCTGACCCAGACGAACTCGCCGTTGCGGATGCCGCGGTCGGCCGCCGCCTTCGGGTTGATCTCGATGAAGTTGTCCTGCATCAGCTCGGCGAGCCAGGGATTGGAGCGCGTCTCGTCGCCGCCCCCCTCGTACTCGACCAGCCGGCCGCTCGTGAGGATGAGCGGGAATTTCTCGTACGCCTTGTCGGCCATCGCCTTCTGCTGCACCGACTTGAAGAGCACCGGCATGCGCCAGCGGTTCTTCTGGTCGTCGTGGGTCGGCCACTTGGCGACCTGGTCGGGCTTGGGCGAATACAGCGGCTCGCGGTGCAGCGGCACGCCGTCGGGGAAGTTCCATACCAGGGCTCTCGCCTTGGCGTTGCCGAACGGCGAGCAGCCATGCTTCATCGACACGCGCTGGATGCCGCCCGAGAGGTCGGTCTTCCAGTTCTTGCCCTCGGCCTCGGCCTTCTCCTCGGCGGTGAGCTCCTCCCACCAGCCGAGCTTCTTCAGCAGCACGTGGTCGAACTCGGGATAGCCGGTGGTGATGTCGGAGCCCTTGGAGTGCACACCGTCTTCCGCCAGCAGGTTGACCCCGTCCTTTTCGATGCCGAAGTTGGCGCGGAAGCAGTTGCCGCCCTCCATCATGTGGCGCGTGGTGTCGTACAGGTTGGGCGAGCCGGGATGCTTGATCGCCGCGGTGCCGTAGCAGGGCCACGGCATGCCGAAGTAATCCCCGGTGAGGTCATAGCCGGTCTTCGCGTCCTTGCCGCCGCGGGCGCGCAGCGTCTTCACGTCGAAGACGTGCATGTTCCTCATGTGCGCCTGCATGCGCTCGGGCGACTGCCCGGTGTAGCCGATGGTCCACGCGCCGCGGTTGAACTCGCGCGTCGTGTCCTCGATGTCGGGCTCGTCCATGCCGCCCTTGCCCTTCACCAGCTTGATCGACTGCTTGCCGTCCTTCTTGCCGACGAGCTGGTCGGCGAAGCCCAGCTTCTGCGCGAGCTGGTACATGATCATGTGGTCGGTGCGCGACTCGAACAGCGGCTCGATCACCTTCTCGCGCCACTGGATGGAGCGGTTGGAGGCGGTCACGCTGCCCGGGCATTCGAGCTGGGTCGCCGCCGGCAGCAGGTAGGCGCCGTCCTTGCGCACCATGGCGAACATCGCCGCGCTCGCCGAGGGGTACGGGTCGATCACCACCATGAGATCGAGCTTCTTCATCGCCTCGACCATGTCGAGGCCGCGGCTCTGCGAGTTGGGGGCGTGGCCCCAGAAGATCACCGCGCGGACCTTGCCTTCCTGATCCAGGTGGTCCGGATTCTCGAGCACCGCGTCGTGCCAGCGCGAGACCGTGATGCCGGGCTTGGCCATCAGCGCCGGGGAGGCGTACTGCTTCTTCAGCCAGTCAAGGTCGACGTTCCAGACGCGCGCCCAATGCCCGAACGAGCCCGGCGCGAGACCGTAATAGCCGGGCAGCGAGTCGGGATTCGGCCCCAGGTCGGTGGCGCCCTGCACGTTGTCGTGGCCGCGGTAGATGTTGGCGCCGCCGCCCGAGCGCCCGACGTTGCCCAGCGCCCGCTTGAGGATGGCGCTCGCCCGTACGATCGCGTTGCCGTTGGTGTGCTGCGTCTGGCCCATCGCCCAGATGATGAAGCCCGGCCGGTTCTCGGCCAGGATCTTGGCCACCTCGTACATCTCCTTCTCGGGCACCCCGGTGGCCGCTTCCACCGCGGCCGGGGTGTACTTCGCCATCACCTCTTCGCGGACCTTGTCCATGCCGTAGACGCGGTCGTTGATGTACTTCTTGTCTTCCCAGCCGTTCTTGAAGATGTGGTGCAGCAGGCCGAAGAGGAACGCGACGTCGGTGCCCGAGCGCACGCGCACGTACTTGTCCGCCTTGGCGGCGGTGCGCGTGAAGCGCGGGTCGGCGACGATCACCTTGGCGCCGTTCTCCTTGGCGTGCAGGGTGTGCAGCATCGAGACCGGGTGCGCCTCGGCCGCGTTCGAGCCGAAGAACAGCAGGCACTTCGAGTTCTGCTGGTCGTTGTACGAGTTGGTCATCGCCCCGTAGCCCCAGGTATTGGCGATGCCCGAGACCGTGGTCGAGTGGCAGATCCGCGCCTGGTGGTCGGTGTTGTTGGTGCCGAACAGGCGCACCCACTTGCAAAGGAGGTAGGACTGCTCGTTGTTGTGCTTGGAGGAGCCGATCCAGAAGGTGGCGTCGGGGCCGCTCTCCTTCTTGATCTGCAGCAATTTCTGGGAAATCTCATCGTAGGCCTGATCCCAGGAAACGCGCTTCCACTTGCCGCCC
>CAZJJC010000337.1:0-6651 GCA_964546195.1 uncultured Enterobacteriaceae bacterium
TGGTCCACGCTGCGGCGCGTGGCCACGGCGCCGCGCAGCGAGGCGGAACGCGCGCTCGCGATCGGCTACGCGAGCCACCTCCTGTCCGACGTGGTGGCGCACAACTTCTTCGTTCCCGAGCACGAGCGGCGCATCGGGCGCACGGCGATGATCGCGCACCTGGGCGCGGAATGGGCCATGGACCATCACTTGCGCGCGGAAGTCGCCTGCGATCCGGCGCCGCTGCTGCGCGAATGCAAGCGTGAAGCGGTCGATTTCGTGTGCCGTGCCTTGCCCTGCAACCGCGCGCTTGCCGCACGGGCGCTCGGCATCCTGTCGCGCGGCGACGCGCTGCTGCGGGCCTCTCCCGTGCCGGCGCTGTGCCGTGCCGCCTTCGGCACGAAGCGCTTCGACGCCTACCTCGAGCGCACCGCGAACAGCCTCGGCGCGCTCGGCCTCGCGCTGGCCGGGGGCTTCGAGGACTGGTGCGGGTCAGATCCGGAAGGAAGCGGCCGCGATCAGGCCGCCGATGGCGGCTCCCGCCAGCACGTCGCTCGGGTAATGCAGCCCGAGGATCACGCGTGACACCGCGGTAAGTAGTGTGAAGCTCATGAGCAAGCCGGTCAGGCCCGGATAGTAGGAGGAGGCGACCGCGCTAAAGGCCACCGCATGCAGCGTATGGCCGGAGGGGAAGCTGAAGGCGTCCAGCGTGCGCGCGCCGGCGGCGACCTCACGCAGCGCATGGTAGGGGCGCGGCCGCGAGGTGCCGCGCTTTACCATCGCGTAGGCCGCGGCGCCCACCGCGCCGACGAAGATCATCTGCAGCACGGGCTGCAGCGCCTCGCTGCCATAGCGCACGAGCAGGGCAGCCATCAGCGCGTACCAGAGGACGCCGTTGCCGAGCCAGCTCACCCCCTGGAGCAGGCGCAGCAGCAGCGCGAAACGCACCGCCTGGTTCATGCGCAGGCAGGCCGCCTCGTCCCAGCGCTGCAGCCGCCTCAGCGTGGCGTCAACGCGCGACATCCGCGAGCACCGCTTCGAAAGCGTCCACCACCCGCTCCCAGGTGAGGCTCTCCGCCGCGGCCCGCGCTGCAACGCCCAGCCGCCGCGCGAGGACCGGCTCGCGCGCCATGCGCCGGGCGAGAGCGAGGAAGGCTTCGGCATCGTCGAAAGGCGCAAGCAGCGCCGAGCGCTCGTGCTCGAGGTGCTGGCGCGCCGCGGCGTAGCGGTAGGCGACGATGCCCAGGCCGCTCGCCATCGCTTCCAGCGTCACGTTGCCGAACGTCTCGGTCGTGCTCGGAAAGAGGAACACGTCGGCCGAAGCGTAGTGCGCGGAGAGCTCGCCGTTCACCAGGCGCCCGGCTATGACGCAGCCGACGTTGCGCCGGCGCAGCGCGTCGCCCATCGGCCCGTCGCCCACCAGCACCAGGCGCGTCGCCGGCTGCACGCGGCGCATCTCCTCGAATGCCCGGATGACGAGCGGAAAGTTCTTCTCCGGCGCGAAGCGGCTTACGCACAGAGCGACCGGCGTGTCCTCGTCGGCGCCCCAGCCTGCGCGCAGCTCGCGCGAGCGGCGCTGCGGCGAGAACACCTGCGGATTCACGCCGCGCCCCACGATGCGCAAGCCGCGAAAACCGGCGGCGGCGAGCGCCTCGGCCATCTCCGCGGTGGGCACCATGGTGCAGTGCGCCCGGTTGTGAAAGCGCCGCAGATAGGCCATCACCGGCCGCGCCAGCCAGGCAAAGCCGTAATGCCGGCTGTAGGTCTGGAAATTGGTGTGGAAATCGGTGGCGACCGGGATCTCGAGCTTCTGCGCAGCAGCGAGCGCCGACCAGCCCAGCGGCCCCTCGGTGGCGATGTGCACCACGTTTGGACGCTCCTGCGACCAGGCGCGCGATAACGCGGCGCCCGCCGGCAGCCCCATTTTCAGCTGCGGATAGCGCGGGATCGCAAGGCCGCGCGCGAGCAGCTCCCCGGCGCCCGGATGGTCGTGGCCGTTCTGGCGCGGGCGCACCAGCTGAACCGCGTGGCCACGGCGGCACAGCCCCTCGGCCATCAGTCCGATAGTGCGCGCCACGCCGTTCACTTCCGGCGGGTAGGTCTCGGTCACCATCGCCACGCAAAGCGCCTTCATGCGGCGCGCAGCGTAGCGATCGAATGTGACCGCAGCGCTAAGGTTTTGTTACTGCAGGATTACCAGCAACCACACGCTGGCGGCGGTGGCGAGCGATAACAGGACCGCCGCGCTGCCGATGTCCTTGGCCCGCTTGGCGAGCCGGTGGTTGTCGAAGGAGATGCGGTCGACCGTGGCCTCGACCGCGGAGTTGAGCAGCTCGACCACCAGCACGAAAAGCACGCTCGCCACGAGCAGCGCACGCTCCAAGCCGGTGCGGCCCAGCCACAGGCCCAGGGGCACGAGCACCACGGCCAGCATCAACTCCTGGCGGAATGCGTCCTCGTGGCGCAGCGCAGCAGCGAGGCCGTCAAAGGAGTTGCGCGTGGCGCTGACCACCCGGCGCAGGCCGGTCTGGCCCTTGTAGGGGCTCTCCATGGCGGCGCGGACTGTAGCACGCGGCCTTGCGCGCGGTCCCGGTCATGAAACGGTAACAATTGAAACATACGCTGCGCCCAAGTCCGCCTCCCCATGAGCCCCGCGACCGCTGCCTTGCCCCAGCCGATGCGCCTCGCCGCGAGGCGCGCGCGCGTCGTGCGCGAGCGGCTGATCGCGCTGCTGCTGTTCCTGGCTGCGCTGGTGTCGGTATTCACCACCGTAGGCATCGTCTACATCCTGGTCAAGGAATCGGTGGTGTTCTTCCAGCACGTGCCGCTCAGCGATTTCCTCACCGACCGGCAATGGACGCCGCTTTTCGACGACGCGCACTTCGGGATCGTGGTGCTGCTTTCCGGAACCTTCACCAGCTCCCTCGTGGCACTGAGCGTGGCGATTCCGCTGGGCACCATCATCGCGATCTATCTCTCGGAGTTCGCGCCCTACCGCCTGCGCGAGACGGTGAAGCCGGTCCTCGAGATGCTGGGCGGCGTGCCGACCATCGTCTACGGTTACTTCGCGCTGCTGTTCCTGACGCCCCTCCTGCAGCGGCTGATCCCGGGGCTGCCCGGATTCAATCTGCTGTCCGCCGGCATCGTCATGGGCATCATGATCATCCCGTACGTGAGCTCGATCTCCGAGGACGCGATGCGCGCCGTGCCGATGAACCTGCGCGAGGGCTCCTACGCCATCGGCGCGACGCGCCTGCAAACGGCGCTCAAGGTCGTGGTGCCGGCGGCGTTCTCGGGCATCGCCTCGGCCTACATCCTCGGCATCTCGCGCGCGGTGGGCGAGACCATGATCCTCGCCGTCGCGGCCGGGATGCAGCCGAACCTTACGTTCAACCCGCTCGAGCCCGCCGCCACCATCACCGCCTACATCGTGCAGGTGGCGCTCGGCGACCTGCCGCACGGCTCGGTCGGCTACCAGACGATCTTCGCCGCGGGCCTGACGCTGATGCTGTTCACCCTCGCGTGCAACCTGGCGGGGCATTTCCTGCGCAAGCGCTTCCGCGAGGCGTACTGATGAGCCGCGCCGAGCTCGTCTCGCGCAAGCGCTACGAGGTGTTGTTCGCGGCGCTCGGGGTGCTCGCCCTCGCCATCGCCGTGCTCACTTTCCTCACGCTCTTCGTGGACATGGCGGTGAAGGGCCTGCCGCGCCTGGACCTGGATTTCTTCACCTCGTTTCCGTCGCGCCGCGCGGCGAACGCCGGCATTCTCTCGGCGTGGGTGGGCTCGACGCTGGTGATGCTGGTCACGGCGCTGTTCGCCGTGCCGCTCGGCGTGGCCTCCGGGATCTACCTCGAGGAGTACGCGCCGAAGAACTGGATGACCGATCTTATCGAGATCAACATCACCAACCTCGCCGGCGTGCCGTCGATCGTCTACGGCCTGCTGGCGCTGGGGCTCTTCGTCTACCAGTTCGGCCTGGGGCAGAGCATTCTCACGGCGGGGCTGACGCTCGCGCTGCTCATCCTGCCGGTGGTGATCGTGGCCACGCGCGAAGCGATCCGCTCCATCCCGCAGATAATCCGCGAGGGCTCGTACGCCCTGGGCGCGACGCGCTGGCAGACGGTGCGCTACCACATCCTGCCCTACTCCTCGCCCGGCATCCTGACGGGCATCATCATCGGCATGGCGCGCGCCATCGGCGAGACCGCGCCCATCATCACCATCGGCGCGCTGACGTTCATCGCCTTTCTGCCGCCCGCCCCCGTGAGCGCCGCGCCGCCTTTCCTGTCGTTCGAATGGCTGACCTCGCCCTTCACGGTGATGCCGATCCAGATGTTCAACTGGACCTCGCGGCCCGAGGCCGCATTCCAGGCGAACGCCGCGGCGGCGGGCTTCGTCCTGGTTTTCATGACCCTCGCGATGAACGGGCTCGCGATCTGGCTGCGTTACCGGCTGCGCCGCAACATCAAGTGGTGAGAGAGGTATCATGTCCGCGCCCGAAACGATGATCAACGAGCTCGTCACCAAGGCGGAAGTCCGGGACCTCAGCTTCTATTACGGCGATTTCCGGGCCTTGCACGCCATCGGCATGCCGGTGCACGAGCGCAGGGTGACGGCGCTGATCGGCCCGTCGGGCTGCGGCAAGTCGACGTTCCTGCGCTGCTTCAACCGCATGCACGACCTCTATCCCGGCAACCGCTACGAAGGGCAGATCGTGCTGCACCCGGAGAACACCGATCTGCTCGCGCGCGAGGTCGACCCGATCGAGGTGCGCATGCGCATCGGCATGGTGTTCCAGAAGCCCAACCCCTTCCCCAAGACGGTGTTCGAGAACGTCGCCTACGGGCTGCGCGTGCGCGGCGAGGGCTCGCGCCGCGTCATCGAAGACAAGGTCGAGCAGGCATTGCACGACGCGGCGCTCTGGGAGGAAGTGAAGGACCGGCTGCGTCAGCCCGCCTACAACCTGTCGGGCGGCCAGCAGCAGCGCCTGTGCATCGCGCGGGCATTGGCGACCGATCCGGAGCTGCTGCTGTTCGACGAGCCCACCTCGGCGCTCGACCCGATCGCCACCGCCTCGATCGAGGAGCTGATGCACGACTTGAAGCAGCGCGTCACCATCCTCATCGTCACCCACAACATGCAGCAGGCCGCGCGGGTGTCGGACTTCACCGCCTACATGTACCTCGGCCAGCTGATCGAGTTCGGCGTCACCGACGATCTGTTCATCAAGCCGAAGATGAAGCAGACCGAGGACTACATCACCGGCAGGTTCGGATAGAGGAAAGATGAGCGAGCACGCCTCGAAGCAGTACGACCTCGACCTCGGCTCGATCCGCTCGCGCGTGCTGGCGATGGGCGGGCTGGTGGAGTCGCAGATCCGGCGCGCGCTCGACGCGCTCGCCACCGGCGACGTGGCGCTCTCCGACGAGGTGGTCGCGGCCGACCACCGCGTCAATGCCATGGAGGTGGCGCTCGACGGCGACTGCAGCCAGCTCATCGTGCGCCGCCAGCCCGCCGCCGGCGACCTGCGCATGATCTTCGCCATCACCAAGACGGTGACCGACCTGGAGCGCATCGGCGACGAGGCGCAGAAGATCGCGCGCATGGCGAAGAACATCCAGGAGCGCGGCGGGGGCACGCTTGCGCGGCCGATGGTGGAGGTGCGCCATACCGCCGAGGCGGCGATTTCGATGCTGCGGCGCACGCTGGATGCCTTCGCGCGCCTGGACGTCGATACCGCGCGCGAGGTGATCCACGACGATGCGGCCGTCGACACCGAGTTCCGCTCGGTGCTGCGCCAGCTCATCACCTTCATGATGGAGGACCCGCGCACGATCTCGACGGCGCTGGACATCGTGTGGGTCGCCAAGGCGATCGAGCGCATCGGGGACCACGCGAAGAACATGGCCGAGTACGTGATCTACATCGTCGAGGGGACCGACGTGCGCCATACGCAGACTCCATGAACGCCACGGTCCTCGTGGTCGAGGACGAGCCGCAGATCCAGGAGCTCGTCGCCGTCAACCTCGAGCATGCCGGCTACCGCGTGGTGCGCGCCGCGAGCGCCGAGGAGGCCGAGGCGGCGATCCGCGGCGAGCTGCCCGACGTGGTGGTCCTGGACTGGATGCTGCCCGGAGAATCCGGCGTCTCCTTCGCGCGGCGGCTGCGCGGCGACGCGCGCACGCGCGACCTGCCGATCCTCATGCTGACGGCGCGCGCCATGGAGCAGGACAAGATCTCGGGCCTCGAGGCCGGCGCCGACGACTTCCTCACCAAGCCCTTCTCGCCGCGCGAGCTCAACGCCCGCATCAAGGCGGTGCTGCGCCGGCGCGCGCCCGAGCTTTCCGACGAGGCGGTGGAGATCGCCGGGCTGCGGCTCGACCCGGCCGCGCGCCGCGTCACGGCGAACGGCAAGAGGCTCGCGCTCTCGCCCTCGGAGTTCCGGCTGCTGCAGTTCCTCATGACCCACCCGGGCCGCGTCTACACGCGGGCGCAGCTTCTCGACCAGGTGTGGGGCGACCACGTGTTCATCGAGGAGCGCACCGTCGACGTGCATATCCGCCGGCTGCGCAAGGCGCTCGAGCCCTCGCGTCACGACCGTCTCATCGACACCGTGCGCGGCGCCGGCTACGGGCTGCGCACGGACTGACATGGTCTACCGGCGCGCCCTCG
>CAZJJC010000338.1:0-2662 GCA_964546195.1 uncultured Enterobacteriaceae bacterium
AATTCCGCTGCCCCTCGGTTCGGTTCGAAATCGGCGCAGTCTGATCGGGCTGGAGAATCTCGTGTCCTTTGTCGAGCAAGCCATCGCGCATCCGGCTGCAGCCGGACAGACGTTTCTTGTCGCGGACAACGAGGACCTTTCTACCCCGGCGCTAATTCGGCTGTTAGCCGACCTAATGCATCGTCCCTCACGGCTGCTCCCCTTTCCGGTGGCGGCGCTAAGGTTTCTGGCGGTTGTGGCTGGTCGACGCAATGTGGTCGACCAGTTGTGCGAGTCGCTGCTGGTGGACTCCAGCAAGGCGCGCCGGCTGCTCGGCTGGGAACCACCAGTGCCACTGACGGAAGGCTTAGGCAGGACTGTCGCCTGGTACCGCGAGCAGACCGGCCGGTACGGCTAGAATGCGCGCCATGCTGGCGCTGGTGAGGCTGATCGCGGTCCGATGAAGATTCGTTGGCATCACCACCTGCGCGGTGCAGGTCCCGCGCGAATATGAGCCGCGATCGCTTCTTCCGGGCTTCGCTCGCATTTGCCCACGACCTAGTGGCTGCCGTAGTGGCGTGGCTCGCCGCGTATTGGATCCGCTTCAACCTCGACCTGCCACCCCCGGAGCACGTGCACAGCAGCATGGCGTCCTTACCCTGGGTCGTAGTGCTTCATGCTCTGGTGTTCTGGTCACTCGGCTTGTACCGCGGGCTGTGGCGCTACGCGAGCCTTCCGGACCTGCAGCGCATTCTCATCGCGGTGGGCGTGGCCGCACTATTAGTACCGACGGTGTTCACCTTGTGGGCCCCGGTTTGGGTGGTTCCCCGCTCGGTGTATCTGATCGCCCCGGTGCTGCTGGCCGGCGCGATATGCGGCAGCCGGCTCGCCTACCGGGCTTGGAAGGAAGGCCGCCTCCTGCCCCTGATAACTAAGCCCGAGGCCACTCCGGTGCTCGTGCTCGGTGCCGGGGGCACGGCGGCAGGGCTGCTCAAGGACTTGGCCGCGAGCCCGCGCTGGCGGGTGGTTGGTCTGCTGGATGACGACGCGATCAAGCGCGGCAGCGAAGTGATCGGCGTGAAGGTCTACGGCCGCATCGACCAAGTGGGGAAAGTCGCCGAGCGGCTGGGCGTGACCCAGGCGGTGATCGCCATGCCGAGCGCCAGCCACCTTCAGCGCAAGCGCGCGGTAGATCTTTGCAAGGAAGCGGGCCTCTCGGTGATGACCGTGCCGGCGCTCGCCGACATCGTCGCCGGGAACGTGAGCATTTCCGCGCTGCGGCCGATCGAGCTCGACGACCTGCTGGGGCGCAATCCCGTACTCCTCGACGACGCGGGACTGCACCGCTTCCTTCACGGCAAGACGGTGCTCGTCACCGGCGCCGGCGGCTCGATTGGATCGGAGCTTTGCCGGCAGATCGCGCGCTTTGCGCCGGCGCGCATCGTGCTCTTCGACAACTCGGAATTCGCCCTGTACAGCATCGAGCAGGAGTTCCGCGACCGGCGGCCCGGCACGCCGCTCGCCGCGATCGTCGGCGACGCGAAGGACGAGCGGCGCATCGCTCAGGTCTTCGACCGGTTCAAGCCCGCGGTGGTGTTTCACGCCGCGGCCTACAAGCACGTGCCGCTGATGGAGGAGGACAACGCCTTCCAGGCGGTCGCCAACAACGTGCTGTCTACCATCGTAGTGGCGCGCGCGGCGAAGCGCGCCGGGACCGAGGAGTTCGTCCTGGTCTCGACCGACAAGGCGGTCAACCCCGCCAACGTGATGGGCGCCTCCAAGCGCCTCGCCGAGATCGCCTGCCAGGCGCTTCAGGAAGCGGGCGGCACCAAGTTCGTGGTCGTGCGCTTCGGCAACGTGCTGGGCTCGACCGGCAGCGTGGTGCCGCGCTTTCGCGAGCAGATCGAGCGCGGCGGGCCGGTGACCGTGACGCACCCGGACATCCAGCGCTACTTCATGTCGATTCCCGAAGCCGCGCAGCTCGTCATGCAGGCGGCGCTCATGGGCAAGGGGGGCGAGATCTACGTGCTCGACATGGGGGAGCCGGTGAAGATCGCCGACCTGGCGCGCGATCTCATCCGCCTGTCGGGGTACGCCGAGGCCGACATCCGCATCGAATACAGCGGCCTGCGTCCCGGCGAGAAGCTGTTTGAGGAGCCGCTGGCCGACGCGGAAACCACGCTCGCCACCCCGCATCCGAAGCTGCGCGTGGCCCGCGTCCGCTCGCCTGGCAACCATTCGCTGGATGAGATACTCGCCTGGTTGGCCGGCCCGGTCGATGCGAGCCCTTCCACGGTGCGCGCCAAGCTGCGCGAATGGGTGCCGGAGTACAGCGGCAGCGGCTGACCGGTCAGGGGTTGATGCGGGCGAAGCGGTACCAGTGCTCCGCCGTGCCGGCGATCGGCACCACGGCGAAGATCGTGCCGTAGGTCTTTTCCTTGACGTGGGCGACGAGCTTGCCGTCCGCGCGGTTCAACTCGATGGTGACCTCCTGCCGTCCCGCCACCACGTCCTCTGCCACCCAGCGTTTGCTGCGCACCACCAGCTGGCCGCTGTTACAGCGGAACTCGCCCGCCTGGGTAGTGAGCGTGCGCTTGAAAAGTGGCTTGTCCGCAGCCCAGGCGGTGATCTCGAGCACGCCGTCCTGCGGCAGTGCCAGCTCCACCCGCCGCACGTCTTTCCA
>CAZJJC010000339.1:0-1896 GCA_964546195.1 uncultured Enterobacteriaceae bacterium
AGACGGTGTAGCGGTCGCGTGCGATCTCACGCGCCAGCAGTTGCTCGGTCTGCCACGCGAGCATCTGATCGGTCAGGCCCTTGAACGTCTTGCCGAGCATGGCGAACCCGCCGCTGGCCGGATCGCGGGCGCCGAGGTGCAGGTTGCTGAGCCAGCCCCTGCGCCGTCCGCTGCCCCACTCGGCGGCGAGCACCACCAGGTCGAGCGTGCGTGCGCGCTTCACCTTCAGCCAGCCGGCGCCGCGGCGCCCCGACTCGTAGGGCGCGTGCATCGCTTTCGCCATGATGCCTTCCTGGCCGCGCGCGAGGGCCTCGGCGTAGAAGGCGCTCGCCTTTTGGACATCATCCGTGATCAGCGAGGGCGTGACGAGCCCGGCCGGCAGCGAGGCGCGCAGCCGATCGTGCCGCTCGCAGGCCGGGCGATCCACCATCGCTTCGCCGCCGGCGAGCAGGCAATCGAAGAAGAACACCGAAAGGGGCAGCTCGTTGCGCAACGCATCGACGTCCAGCTTGCGCCCGAAGCGCCGCATGGTGAGCTGGAACGGATGCGGCCTGCCGTCGGCGCGCAAGGCGATCGTTTCCCCGTCGAGGATCAGGGAATGCGCCGTTGCGTTCTTCACGGCATCGACGACTTCCGGTACGGCGGCGGTGACGTCGTTCAGGCTGCGCGTGAACACGCGGATGTCGTCGCCCGACTTGTGCACCTGCACCCGCGCGCCGTCGAGCTTCCACTCCAGGATGGCGCTGCCCAGCTGCGCCATGGCGGCTTTCACGTCCTCGGCCGGCTGGGCGAGCATCGGCAGCACCGGCTGCATCAGGCGGATCGCGAACTGCTGCAGCGCCGCCGCACCGCCGGCAAGCACCGCCCTGGCGACGGGCGCCACTCCGCCGGCGAACGTCGCCGCGCGGCGCACCTCGGCCGCCGGCAGCCCGGCGGCGGCGGCGACCGCGTCCAGCATCACGCCTTCGAGCGCGCCCTGGCGCAGCT
The DNA here is from genome assembly GCA_964546195.1 of uncultured Enterobacteriaceae bacterium. Classification (GTDB taxonomy): domain Bacteria; phylum Pseudomonadota; class Gammaproteobacteria; order Burkholderiales; family SG8-39; genus SCGC-AG-212-J23. Next base: position 988 of record CAZJJC010000339.1, read on the forward strand.
CGCCCAGGATGAGGCGCAGGAGAAAGTCCTGCTCCTCGGCCCTGGCCTTCGCAAAAAGCTCCCTGAGCAGGCCGGCGCGCCGGCCGGCGCTGCCCTTGCCCTTGATGCTCTTCAATGCCGCGAACGCGGCATCGACGTCCTGCAGGGTGAGCACGGAAGCGGCCGACGCGCCGTGCATGCAGGATCTCAGGGTGGAATGGCCGAGCGCGAGCTTGCCCTGGCGGGTCTCGCCGCCGAGATAGGCAATGGCGATGTCCGCTTCTTCGGGCTCCAGCCGCCGCAGGCAATCGGCGATGCTGCGGATCTTGGCCAGGCGGCTCGACTCGCCGGCCACCTGCGTCGACGTGCGCACCACCTCGGCGAGCAGGGTCACGCTGCGCTGTCGGCGGGCTGTCCTTGCAGCAGGCTGAGGACCGAGTGCAGCCTGTCGCGCAGCTGGCGGCGGTCCACGATCATGTCGACGGCGCCCTTCTCGAGGAGGAACTCGGCGCGCTGGAAGCCTTCGGGCAGCTTCTGGCGCACCGTCTGCTCGATGACGCGGGGTCCGGCGAAGCCGATCAGCGCCTTGGGCTCGGCGATCACCACGTCGCCGATCATGGCGAAGCTCGCCGAGACGCCGCCCATGGTCGGATCCGAGAGCACCGAGACGAACGGCAGGCGCCGCTCGGCAAGGTCGGTGAGCGCGGCCGTGGTCTTCGCCATCTGCGCGAGCGACAGCAGGCCTTCCTGCATGCGCGCGCCGCCCGAGGCGGTGACGCACACGAACGGCAGCTTCTGCTCGATCGCGACGCGCACGCCGCGCACGAAGCGCTCGCCGACCACCGAGCCCATCGAGCCGCCCATGAAGTCGAACTCGAACGCCGCGCACACCACGCCGAGCGCCTTGATGGAGCCCTGCATCACCACCAG
>CAZJJC010000340.1:0-4471 GCA_964546195.1 uncultured Enterobacteriaceae bacterium
GCCTCCAGGGCTTGTCTGCCGCGCGCGGTGATCACCAGATTCACGCCCTCGCGCGCGAGCGCCATGGCGCAACCCTTGCCCAGCCCCTTTGACGCCGCGCACACCAGCGCGGTCCTGCCGCGAATGCCCAGATCCATGTCTCAGCTCCTTCTCAGGGACACCAGCAGCACGCCCGAGATCACGAGCATGCCGCCGAGCGCCTGTATCCATGTAAACGGCTCGTCGAGGCCGAGCGCGCTGGTCACGGCCACGCTCACCGGGCCGACCGCGCCGATCAGCGCGAAGTGGTTTGCCCCGATGCGCTTCAGCGCCTCGGCCTGCAGGAACACCGGCACCACGGTGCTCAAGGTCGCGAGGATGGCGGCGTAGCCCCACACCGCGGCCGGCAGGTCGAGCGCCGAGGCGGGCTCGAGCAACGCGAACTGCAGCACCGCCGGAATCGACGAGATCGCCATGCTATACGCGGTGAAGCGCATCGAGCCCACGCGTTTCACGACCTGGCTCCCGGCGACGAGATAGACCGCGTACAGCAGCGCGCCGGCAAAAATGAGCAGCGCTCCGAAGAGGAACAGGCGGCCTTCTGCGCTTGGCGCCACCTGGTTGGACACGACCAACGCGATGCCCGCATAACTGAGCACGAGAGCGATGAGCTCGCGGAGCGAAGGGGTCTTATGCAGAAACAGGAAGGAAAGAAGCAGCACCAGCGTCGGGAAAAGAAAAAGGATCAGCCGGCCGACGCCGGCGCCGACGTACTGCAGCCCGATGAAGTCGAGAAAGCTCGCGGCGTAATAGCCCAGGAAGCCGAGCAGCGCCACGCTCGCCCAGTCGCGCTGCGTGAGCCGCGGCTGCTGCATCCGCAGCCACCAGCCGATGGCGAGAAAAAACGGCAGCGATAGCGTCATGCGCAGGAAGAGCAGGGTGGTCGGACTCACCGGGTGGGCGGCGTAGGACAGCTTGATCAGGATCGGCCGCAGCGAGAAGGCGAGTACCCCGAGCACCGCGAAGGCTATGCCCCAGCCGCGATACGCGGCGGGCGTCAACGGCGCTTGCCGCCGAGGATCGAGCCCAGTACGCCGCGCAACACCCGCCGGCCGAGCTCGGAGCCGATGCTGCGCGCGGCGCTCTTGGTCATCGCGTCGAGAAGGGTTTGGGGCTGTCGAGCGGCGGGCTTTTTCTCGGCAGTCGTCTCCTCGACGCGGCTCTTGAGCTTCTCGTAGGCCGATTCCCGGTCGACCGCCTTTTCATAATGCCCGTGCACGTCGGAGGACTCGATGAGCTGCCTGCGCTCCTCCTCGGTGAGCGGGCCAAGCTGGCTGCCCGGCGGCACGATGAAGGCGCGCTCCACTACTGTCGGGCGGCCTTTCCCGTCCAGGAAGGACACGAGCGCCTCGCCCACGCCCAGCTCGGTGATGACCTTCTCAACCTTGAGCTTCGGGTTCGGCCGCAGCGTCTCGGCGGCGGTCTTTACCGCCTTCTGGTCGCGCGGCGTGTAGGCGCGCAGCGCGTGCTGCACGCGGTTGCCGAGCTGCCCGAGCACCGACTCGGGCACGTCGAGCGGGTTTTGCGTCACGAAATACACCCCGACGCCCTTGGAGCGGATCAGGCGCACCACCTGCTCGACCTTCTCCAGCAGCGCCTTGGGCGCCTCGGCGAAAAGAAGGTGCGCCTCGTCGAAGAAGAACACCAGCTTGGGCTTGTCGGGATCGCCCACCTCGGGCAGCTGCTCGAAGAGCTCGGCGAGCAGCCACAGGAGGAAGCTCGAATACAGCCGCGGTGAATTCATCAGCGTGTCGGCCGCGAGCACGTTCACCACCCCGTGGCCGTCGCGCGCCTGGATCAGGTCGTGGACGTCGAGCATCGGCTCGCCGAAAAACTGCGCCGCGCCCTGGCTCTCCAGCGCGAGCAGCCCGCGCTGAATGGCGCCGACCGAAGCGGTGGAGACATTGCCGTACGCGGTCTTGACCTTGGCGGCGTTGTCGCCGACATGCTGCAGCATCGCGCGCAGGTCCTTCAGGTCGAGCAGCAACAGGCCGTTGTCGTCGGCGATCCTGAACACCAGGTTCAGCACGCCTTCCTGCGTGTCGTTCAGGCCGAGCATCCGGCCGAGCAGCAGCGGGCCCATGTCCGACACCGTGGCGCGCACCGGATGGCCGCGCTTGCCGTAGAGGTCCCAGAAAGCCACCGGGCATGCCTCGGGTGCCGCTTTAATCTTCAATAGCTTCAATCTTTCGGCGACTTTCGCGTTGCCGCCGCCCGGCTTGGCGATGCCGGAGAGATCGCCCTTCACGTCGGCCACGAAGCTCGGCACGCCGATGGAGGAGAAGCGCTGCGCGAGCGCCTGCAGCGTGACCGTCTTGCCGGTGCCGGTGGCGCCGGTGACCAGGCCGTGCCGGTTGGCCAGGCCCGGCAGCAGCGCGAGCTCCGTCTTGTCGTTCTTCGCGACGAGGAGAGGCGAAGCCATGACGTAAAATCATACTATGGCGGGGCACAGCAAATGGGCGAACATCAAGCACCGCAAGGCCGCCGCGGACGCGAAGAAGGGCAAGGTGTTCACCCGGCTCATCAAGGAAATCACCGTGGCCGCCAGGCTGGGCGGCGGCGATCCCGACACCAATCCGCGGCTGCGCCTCGCCATGGACAAGGCGCGCGAGGCGAACATGGCCAAGGACAGCGTGCAGAACGCCGTCAAGCGCGGCAGCGGCGCGCTCGATGGCGTGTCCTACGAGGAAGCGCGCTATGAAGGCTACGGCCCGGGCGGCGCCGCCGTGATGGTCGCCTGCCTGACCGACAACCGTACGCGCACCGTGGCCGAAGTGCGCCACGCCTTCGCCAAGAACGGCGGTAACCTCGGCTCAGACGGCTCGGTCGCTTATCTCTTCAAGCACTGCGGGCAGTTCGTGTTCGCTCCGGGCACGAGCGAGGACCGGGTCATGGAGGCCGCGCTCGAGGCGGGCGCCGAGGACCTGGTGAAAAACGACGACGGCTCGGTCGAGCTCACCTGCGCGCCGGCGGATTTCGCCGCGGTGAAGGCCGCGCTCGACCAGGCCGGGCTCAGGCCCGAGCTGGCCGAGATCACCATGAAGCCGGGCGCCGAAGCGCCGCTCGGCGGCGGCGAAGCGGCGCGCATGCGCCAGTTGCTGGACGCGCTGGAGAACCTCGACGACGTCCAGGACGTCTACACCACCGCGGTGATCGACTGAAGATCCTCGGCATCGATCCCGGGCTCCAGGTCACCGGCTTCGGGGTCATCGAGAGCACGGGAACGAAGCTGCTTTACGTGACCAGCGGGTGCGTGAAATCGGGCGCCGGCGACCTGGCGGCGCGCCTCAAGGCGCTCCTGGAGGGCCTGAACGAGGTGATCGCGGCGCACGCGCCGGTCGAGGTGGCGGTGGAGAAGGTGTTCGTCAACGTCAACCCGCAATCCACGCTCGCGCTCGGTCAGGCGCGCGGCACCGCCATCTGCGCGGCGGTGCTCGCCGGACTGCCGGTCGCCGAGTACACCGCGCTGCAGGTCAAGCAGTCGGTCGTCGGCAAGGGCCACGCGAAAAAGGAGCAGGTCCAGCACATGGTGAAGCGGCTGCTTTCCCTGCAAGGCGATCCTTCGCCCGACGCCGCCGACGCGCTCGCCTGCGCGATCTGCCATGCGCATGGGCGCAGCCTCGGTTCGCTCTCAACGCGAGGCCTGCGTCTCAAAAGCGGCAGGCTGGTGTGATCGGCCGCCTGACGGGCAGGCTCGCCGCGAAGCAGCCGCCCCAGGTGCTGCTCGACGTGGGCGGCGTGGCCTACGAGGTCGATGTGCCGATGAGCACGTTCTACAGCCTGCCCGCCACCGGCGAGACGGTCACGCTGTTCACGCATCTCACCGTGCGCGAGGATGCGCACACGCTCTACGGCTTCGCCTCGCTCGAGGAACGCGCCGCCTTCCGCCAGCTCATCCGCATCTCGGGGGTCGGCGCGCGCACCGCGCTCGCCGTGCTGTCGGGCCTGTCGGTCGCGGACCTCGCCCAGTCGGTGGCGCGGCAGGAGGCGGGGCGCCTGACCAAGATCCCGGGCATCGGCAAGAAGACCGCGGAGCGCCTGCTGCTCGAGTTGAAGGGCAAGCTGGCCGAGGTCGCCCCGAGTCCTGCGCAGGAGCAGGCTTCGGACGTGCTGCACGCGCTGCTCGCGCTCGGCTACAGCGAAAAGGAAGCGGCCGCGGCGGTGAAGGGCCTCGCGCCAAGCCTGCCCGTCGCCGAAGGCATCCGCACCGCCCTCAAGGCGCTCGCCAAGTCCTGAAAGGCAGGCGCGGGCGTTTGTCACACACGCGCCGGGCGGCTGTTGCACTCCTGCAACGAGAGCCGCGAGTTAGGCGCTATATGCGCCCGAATGCCACGTCTGCACAATCCTTTGCCACCCCCACCCCCGTAGCCTGCTTGCGCGCACAGGTGTGCGACACCTAACCAAGAGGAAAAAGGGATCTTTATGACCAACA
>CAZJJC010000341.1:0-3759 GCA_964546195.1 uncultured Enterobacteriaceae bacterium
GTCCTTGCCGTGGTGCTCGCGCACCGCCGCCGAGGTGGATACCCGCTCGCCGAGCAGGGCCTTGAGCTCCTCCAGGACCGACGGGTCGAATTCCCGGGCTGTGTTCATGCGGCCTATTTTAGTCGGATCTCGCCGTCGAAAGGCACCTTCACCCCGAGCGCGGGGATCTCCAGGGTGCACTTTACCGGCACCGTCTCGCTGCCCTTCAGTTTTCCGGATTCGATCGCTTTCTGGACCGCCTGCTCGATCTCGCGCTGCGAGTTGACGCCCACCATCTTGAGGAACTTGCGGATGCTGAGGTTGAAGGTTTCCTGGTCCATGCCTAATCTCCTTTGAGTATCTCGTTCGCCAGTTTCTTGCCCAGCTCCACGCCCCACTGGTCGAAGCTGTTGATGTTCCAGATCACGCCTTGCGTGAACACCTTGTGCTCGTACAGCGCGATCAGCCTGCCGAGGCTGCGCGGGCCCAGTCCTTCGACCAACAGCAGACTCGAGGGGCGGTTGCCGGGATACTGCTTGTAAGGCGGCAGCGCCGGGTCGCCGGTGCCGAAGGCGAGCGCATCGGCCTGCGCGCGCGCGTTGGCCGACAGGGCCGCATCGCTTGCGATGTCGATGAAATCGCAAGGCACGACCTGCGTGCCCTGGTGCAGCAGCTGGTGGAAGGAGTGCTGGCTCACGGTGCCCTCGGCGCCCCACAGCACCGGCGCGGTGGCGTAGTCGAGGGCGCGGCCCTCCCGGTCGACACGCTTGCCGTTGGACTCCATCTCGAGCTGCTGCAGGTACGCGGGCAGCAGGCGCAGCGCATTGGAATAGGGCAGCACCGCATGCGTCGCGGCGCCGAGGAAGTTCGTGTTCCACACGCCGATCAGCGCCATCAGCACCGGCAGGTTCTTCTCCAGCGGGGTCTGCGAGAAATGCCTGTCGATATCCTCTGCCCCCCGGAGGAATTCTTCAAAACCCTGCGGCCCGATGGCGCACATCGCCGAGAAGCCGACCGCCGACCAGACCGAGAAGCGCCCGCCGACCCAGTCCCACATGGGCAGCACCTCCTGGGCGCCGAAGCTTTTCGCCGCCGCCGCGTTGGAGGTCACGGCATAGAAGTGCGTGCCGCCCCAGCGCTTGGCGGCCGCGGCGTTGGCCATGGTCTCCTGCGTGGTGAAGGTCTTCGAGGCGACGATGAAAAGCGTGCTCGCCGGCTCCGCGCCCTCGAGCGCGCGCTCGAGATCCCTGGGGTCGACGTTGGCGGCGAAGCGCACCTCGAGCGTGCCCGCTTCTTTCGTTGGGGCCAGCGCATCGGCCACCAGGCGCGGCCCCAGGTCGGAGCCGCCGGTGCCGAGATTGACGATGCGCTTGAAGCGCTTTTCGCTTCTGAGCTTCGAAGCGAGGGATTTCATCCACGCCAGGGTTTCACGAACTTCAGCAGGGGGCTCGGCGGCTCGCAAAGCCGTATGCCAGGCGGCGCGCCCCTCGGTGTTGTTGATCGGCTTGCCGCCGAGCAGCGCCGCGCGCCATTGCGCGAAATCGCGCTCGGCGGCGAGCTTGGCGAGCAGGCGCAGCGTCACCGCGCCCAGGCGCTGGCGCGAGAAGTCGTAGCGCAGGCCGGGGGCCTGGGCGAGGAGCCGCGTGCCGCGCGCGGGGTCATCGGCAAACAGGCCGCGCAGCTGCACCGTTTTCCAGCTCTCGGCGTGCGCGCCGAGCTCGGTCCACGCCCTGCATTGCACCGGAGAGATCGTGTTCATGGCTTCAGGCGATACATCATGGGCTAAGGCGATAAAGCCGGTAGCGCTCCGAGCGGTCGCCCGGGCGGCCGACGTCGGCGAGCTTGGTCCAGCCGCGGCCGGGCGCGTCGAACTCGTGCCGCGGGCTGCCCTGCACCAGCAGCAGCGGGCAGGCCTCGGGCCGGGCGATATCGAGCACGCGCGGCCGGATGTCGGCATGGTAGTCCAGCGCGGCGGCCTGCGGAATGCCCAGGCCGCGCTGCGCCAGGCAGCCTGCGCCCACCGGGATCTTCGAGCGCAGCTGCAGCGCCACCGAGCGGTAGCTCTTCTGGAAGTCCGCCCAGGGCATCCACAGCATGGCGAAGGTGCCCCACAGCAGCACGACCCCGGCGGCCCAGCGCGCCACGCTGCGCGTCGCGGAATAGGGCGTGAAGAACATGAGGTAGATCCAGCCCGCGGTGAAGGCCGCGGCGACCAGAAAATAGGGCAGCTCGAACTCCGGCACGAAGCCCGGGGCGGCGCGCGAGAAGTTGTTCGCCACGCGCGGCGGCACGCCGGTCATCATCGCGAACCAGCCCAGCCAGACCAGGCCGGCGAAGAAGGCGAAGGTGATCAGACCGAACCAGTCGAGCGCCGCCGCCGCGCCGCGGCGCAGCGTATGCACGCCGAGCGCTGCGAGCAGCGCGAGCGGCGGGAGCAGCGGGATGAGCGTGACGCTCTGGGTGGCGCCCCAGTGCGCGAGCCCCGGGATCATGAGCAGCGCGGCGAGCGCCGGCACGAACAGGCGCGGGTCGTTCCAGCGCCGCCGCAGCGACCACAGCGTCCACAGCGCGAGCGGCCACGCCGGCCAGGCGAACCAGCTGCCCGCGCCGAGGAAGTAGCGCAGGTTGGCGGCGAAATCGCCCTGCGGCGTGACCACGGTCTCCCACCAGGCGGCGAACAGCTCCGCCGAGCGGCTGCCCAGCGCGAACGGCCACAGCGCGGCCATCACGCCCGCGATCAGCGCCGAGACCGCGATGAACAGCACCCCGCTGCGGGTGCGCCATTCGGGGCAGGCGAAATGCGCTGCGGCCACGGCGACGAAGAGAGCCGCCGGGGGCACCCAGTGCGAGGAAAGAAGCGCGGCGCCGAGCGCCGCGCCGAAGGCGATGCCGGCGGGCAGCGGATGGCTCGTGGCGCGCGGCAGCGCGGCGAGCGCGCCCGAGAGCGCGGCGAGCGTGGCGAGCTCCGGCACCGCCTCGTGCGCATGCACCATGAGCCCGACCGAGCCCAGCAGCAGCAGCACGGCCGCGGTTGCCGTCGTGCGGTCGCCCAGGCGCAGGGCGGCGCGGTAGATCAGCCAGAAAGCGAGCAGCACGAACGCCCCGCTCGCCAGGCGCGCGGCGGCATGGAACTCGAGGAACGGCTGCAGCGTGCTGCCGAAGGCGAGCGCCACCCAGTGGTAGAGCGGCGGGTCGTTCAGCCAGGTCCAGCCGCTGACGCGCGGCACGACGAGCTCACCGCTCTTCGCCATCTCGTGCACGATGCCCAGACCAATCGCGTCCTGCGACTTCCACAGGTCGTGCCCGGCCAGGCCCGGCAGCACGAAAGCCAGCGCGATCAGCGGCAGGGCGAAGCGGGGGAGCATCACCCCCGACGCCTTATTCGGCCTTCTTGTCGGCCTTCTTGGTGTAGCGGCGCTTGAACTTCTCGACGCGCCCGGCGGTATCGACGATCTTCTGCTTGCCGGTGTAGTACGAGTGCGACTCGGAGGACACCTCCAGCTTGACCACCGGGTACTCGTTGCCGTCGCTCCACTTCATGGTCTCGCGGCCCTTGGTGTCGATCGCCGAGCGGGTGAGGAAGGAATGATTGGCGCTGGTGTCGAGGAAGATCACCGGCCTGTATTCGGGGTGGATGCCTGATTTCATGGTCTTGCCGCCGCTGGAAAAGGCGCGAAGTATATCGGGAAACAAAGACTTAATGCAAACGAAAATCAGGGACAGACCACGTTTTTCTCGGACGTTCCGTCGCTCGCCGCAAGCGCGTGCGAAAAACGTGGT
>CAZJJC010000342.1:0-4930 GCA_964546195.1 uncultured Enterobacteriaceae bacterium
GAAACTCATGAAAAAGGGCGCGTGCGGCGCCCTTTCCGTGGTTAGCGTGTGGCCGCTACCACTTCATCTTGCAGTCCTGGTGGTACGCGTCCTTGTGGTCCTCGAACACCTTCTTCTCGATGTGCATCGCCACGCCCTCGGGCGCTTTGCCATCCTTGACGGCCTTCAGGAGATAGAAGTCCTGGATCGGGTGGTGGTTGTTGTTGAACTTGAAGTCGCCCCGGATGGACTTGTAGTTCGCCTTGCGCATGGCGGCGACCATGCCCTTGGTGTCCTTGACGTTGCCCTTGACCGCGCGCACCGCGGAGTCGATCAGCAGGATGCCGTCGTAGCTCTGCGCGCCATAGAAGGACGGGGTGTAGCCGAACTTCTTGCGGAAGTCGGCGACGTATTTCTGGCTCGCCGGGATCTTGATGTCCGCGCTCCAGAAGCGCGCCTCGAACTGGCCGACCGCGGCGTCCTTGAGCGCCGGGATGGTGGTCTCGTCCACGGTGAACACCGAGTACAGCGGGATCTGGTCGCGCAGGCCGGCCTGCACGTACTGGCGGATGAACTGGATGCCCATGCCCCCCGGGTAGAAGATGAACACCGCACCGGGCTTGCGCGCGCGCAGCGCCGTGATCTCGGCCTGGTAGTCGAGCTGGCCCATCTTGGTGTAGAGCTCTTCTACGATGTTGCCCTTGTAAAAGCGCTTCAGACCCGAGACCATGTCCTTGCCCGCCTGGTAGTTCGGCGCGAGCACGTAGAGCTCCTTGACGCCGGTGTCCTGCAGGTGCTTGCCCATCGCTTCGGGCGACTGGTCGTTGTTCCAGGAGGTCGAGAAGAAGAGCTCGTTGCATTGCGCGCCGGCGAGCGGGCTCGCGCCGGCATTGGTGCCGACCATGATCTTGCCTGCGCCGGTGACCACCGGCATGGTGGCCATCATCACGTTGGACCAGATGATGCCGGCCATGATGTCGACGTTGTCGCGCTTGAGCATCTGCTCGGCGACCTGCACGCCGACGTCGGGCTTGAACTGGTCGTCGCCGTAGACCACCTCGGTCTGCAGCCCGCCCACCTTGCGGCCCAGGTGATCGAGCGCGAGCTCGACCGAGTCGCGCATGTGCTTGCCGATGATGCCCTGCGGGCCCGACAGCGTGGTGATGAAGCCGATCTTCAGGCTCTTCTGCTGCGCCAGCGCCGGCGGCGTAAAGGCGAGCATCGCGGCCAGCGCGCCGGCCGCGAGTGAATGCAGCGGTTTGATCACTGTGTCCTCCTCAGGAAATATAGTTCAGCGAAATCGGGGGCTTAGCGCAGTCTAGTAGACAAACCCGGTCCGCGGCAATAAGAATCCCCCCGCCATGGCGGTATTCGACACCGACGCGCACGTCGAGGAGAGCGAGGAAACGTTCGCTGCACTGCAGGACCGGCCGGAGCTCGCCGGCGCGGCGCCGCGCGTCATCGAAGGCGAGCGCCGCGCCTTCTGGCTGATCGAGGGCCGCACCTTTCCCAGGCTCTCCGGCAACGGCGTGCATACCTTCGGCTCGCCGCACGCGAGGCGCGCCGCGGGGCACGTCGACCCCGAGCGGCGCGCGCGCGTCGAGAGCCAGGAGCTGCGCGACCCGGCGGCGCGCCTGCAGGACATGGACGCCGAGGGCATCGAGGTGTCGGTGCTCTTTCCCACGATGTTCCTGGTCTGGCCGCTCGCCGACAACCCGGCTCTGGCGCGCGCGCTGTGCCGGGCCTACAACGACTGGATCGCGGCGAAGTGCGCCGCCTCGGGCGGGCGCCTGCGCTGGGTGGCTACGGTTCCCTTGCCGGACGTCGAAGGCTCCGTCGAAGAAATCCTGAGAATCGAAAAGCTGGGGGCGAGCGGCATCATGACGCTCGGCACGGCCGGCCCCATGACGCTGAGCGACCGGCGGCTCGATCCGTTCTACGCCGCGGTACAGGAGCAGGGCCTGCCGCTTTGCGTGCACGTTGGCTGGTCGTTCCCGCCGATCAACAACCTCTACGACAACGTGTACGAGACCATGATCACGCCGTTCGCCCTGCCGATCTTCATGGGCTTCTCGAGCATTCTCATCGGCGGCGTGCTGGAGCGCTTCCCACGGCTCAAGGCGGGCTTCTTCGAGGCCGGGGTGGAATGGGTGCCCTACTGGCTGGACCGCATGGAGCGCTTCTACAAGCAGCCGCCGGGCGGGTCGAAGAAATCGGACCTGCCGGCGCGCAATCCCAGGGAGTACGTGGAGGCGGGGCGCGTCTTCTTCAGCTGCGAGCTCGACGAGGCGCGCATCGGCGCGGTGTCGCAGGTAATCGGCGACGACTGCATCCTGTATTCCTCCGATCTGCCGCACGCGCACCGCGTGTTCGACGCCATCAAGCTCTTCAGCGGCCGCGAGGACGTGAGCGAAGCGACCAAGGCGAAGATCCTCGCCAACGGCGCACGCTTCTTTGCGGAAAAATAGGGACGTACCCCATTTCTGCAGAAATGGGGTACGTCCCTATTTTTCCGCAAAGAAGCGTGCGCCGTTGGCGAGGATCTTCGCCTTGGTCGCTTCGCTCACGTCCTCGCGGCCGCTGAAGAGCTTGATGGCGTCGAACACGCGGTGCGCGTGCGGCAGATCGGAGGAATACAGGATGCAGTCGTCGCCGATTACCTGCGACACCGCGCCGATGCGCGCCTCGTCGAGCTCGCAGCTGAAGAAGACGCGCCCCGCCTCCACGTACTCCCTGGGATTGCGCGCCGGCAGGTCCGATTTCTTCGACCCGCCCGGCGGCTGCTTGTAGAAGCGCTCCATGCGGTCCAGCCAGTAGGGCACCCATTCCACCCCGGCCTCGAAGAAGCCCGCCTTGAGCCGTGGGAAGCGCTCCAGCACGCCGCCGATGAGAATGCTCGAGAAGCCCATGAAGATCGGCAGGGCGAACGGCGTGATCATGGTCTCGTACACGTTGTCGTAGAGGTTGTTGATCGGCGGGAACGACCAGCCAACGTGCACGCAAAGCGGCAGGCCCTGCTCCTGTACCGCGGCGTAGAACGGATCGAGCCGCCGGTCGCTCAGCGTCATGGGGCCGGCCGTGCCGAGCGTCATGATGCCGCTCGCCCCCAGCTTTTCGATTCTCAGGATTTCTTCGACGGAGCCTTCGACGTCCGGCAAGGGAACCGTAGCCACCCAGCGCAGGCGCCCGCCCGAGGCGGCGCACTTCGCCGCGATCCAGTCGTTGTAGGCCCGGCACAGCGCGCGCGCCAGAGCCGGGTTGTCGGCGAGCGGCCAGACCAGGAACATCGTGGGAAAGAGCACCGACACCTCGATGCCCTCGGCGTCCATGTCCTGCAGGCGCGCCGCCGGGTCGCGCAGCTCCTGGCTCTCGACGCGCGCGCGCCGCTCGGGGTCGACGTGCCCCGCGGCGCGCCTCGCGTGCGGCGAGCCGAAGGTATGCACGCCGTTGCCGGAGAGCCTGGGAAAGGTGCGGCCCTCGATCAGCCAGAAGGCGCGGCGCTCGCCTTCGATGACGCGCGGCGCCGCGCCGGCGAGCTCCGGCCGGTCCTGCAGTGCAGCGAACGTTTCCTCGCTCTCCTCGACGTGCGCGTCGGTGTCGAATACCGCCATGGCGGGGGGATTCTTATTGCCGCGGACCGGGTTTGTCTACTAGACTGCGCTAAGCCCCCGATTTCGCTGAACTATATTTCCTGAGGAGGACACAGTGATCAAACCGCTGCATTCACTCGCGGCCGGCGCGCTGGCCGCGATGCTCGCCTTTACGCCGCCGGCGCTGGCGCAGCAGAAGAGCCTGAAGATCGGCTTCATCACCACGCTGTCGGGCCCGCAGGGCATCATCGGCAAGCACATGCGCGACTCGGTCGAGCTCGCGCTCGATCACCTGGGCCGCAAGGTGGGCGGGCTGCAGACCGAGGTGGTCTACGGCGACGACCAGTTCAAGCCCGACGTCGGCGTGCAGGTCGCCGAGCAGATGCTCAAGCGCGACAACGTCGACATCATGGCCGGCATCATCTGGTCCAACGTGATGATGGCCACCATGCCGGTGGTCACCGGCGCAGGCAAGATCATGGTCGGCACCAATGCCGGCGCGAGCCCGCTCGCCGGCGCGCAATGCAACGAGCTCTTCTTCTCGACCTCCTGGAACAACGACCAGTCGCCCGAAGCGATGGGCAAGCACCTGCAGGACACCGGCGTCAAGGAGCTCTACGTGCTCGCGCCGAACTACCAGGCGGGCAAGGACATGGTCTCGGGTCTGAAGCGCTTTTACAAGGGCAACATCGTAGAAGAGCTCTACACCAAGATGGGCCAGCTCGACTACCAGGCCGAGATCACGGCGCTGCGCGCGCGCAAGCCCGGTGCGGTGTTCATCTTCTACCCGGGGGGCATGGGCATCCAGTTCATCCGCCAGTACGTGCAGGCCGGCCTGCGCGACCAGATCCCGCTGTACTCGGTGTTCACCGTGGACGAGACCACCATCCCGGCGCTCAAGGACGCCGCGGTCGGCCAGTTCGAGGCGCGCTTCTGGAGCGCGGACATCAAGATCCCGGCGAGCCAGAAATACGTCGCCGACTTCCGCAAGAAGTTCGGCTACACCCCGTCCTTCTATGGCGCGCAGAGCTACGACGGCATCCTGCTGATCGACTCCGCGGTGCGCGCGGTCAAGGGCAACGTCAAGGACACCAAGGGCATGGTCGCCGCCATGCGCAAGGCGAACTACAAGTCCATCCGGGGCGACTTCAAGTTCAACAACAACCACCACCCGATCCAGGACTTCTATCTCCTGAAGGCCGTCAAGGATGGCAAAGCGCCCGAGGGCGTGGCGATGCACATCGAGAAGAAGGTGTTCGAGGACCACAAGGACGCGTACCACCAGGACTGCAAGATGAAGTGGTAGCGGCCACACGCTAACCACGGAAAGGGCGCCGCACGCGCCCTTTTTCATGAGTTTC
>CAZJJC010000343.1:0-15414 GCA_964546195.1 uncultured Enterobacteriaceae bacterium
TCTTGCCGGCGCCGTTCGGGCCGATGATGGCGCGGATCTCGTGCTCCTTCACGTCGAACGACACCTCGCTCAGGGCCTTCACCCCGCCGAAGGCGAGCGACACGTTTTCCACCGACAGGATCATGCCGCCCGTTTTGCGGCGGCCGGCGCGAACGTCTTGGCGTCGCGGATCTTCAGATCGGACGAAAAGGTGCCGGTGCGGCCGTCTTCGTAGCGGATCTGCGCTTCCACATGCACCGCCTCGCGACCCCCGTAGAGGGCGTCCACCAGCAGCCCGTACTTCTCCGCGATGAAGCCGCGCCGCACCTTGCGCGTGCGCGTGAGCTCGCCGTCGTCCGCATCGAGTTCCTTGTGCAGGATCAGGAAGCGGTGGATCTGCGAATTGGCGATCTCCGGCTCGGCCGCGAGATCGGCGTTCGCCTGCTGGACGCACTCGCTCACCAGCTCGTACACCCGGTCGTGCTGCGCGAGATCGGTATAGCCCGCGTAGGGGATGTTGCGCCTTTCCGCCCAGTTCCCGACCGCCTCCATGTCGATGTTGAGGAAGGCGCAGACCTTCTCGCGCTGATGGCCGAAGCAGACGGCTTCCTTGATATAAGGGAAGAACTTCAGCTTGTTCTCGAGGTATTTCGGCGCAAACAGCGTCCCATCGGCCAGCTTGCCGACGTCCTTGGCGCGATCGATGATGCGCAGATGCCCGTCCTTGTCGATGTAGCCCGCATCGCCGGTGTGGAACCACCCCTCGGCGTCCTTCGCCTCCTGCGTCGCCTGCGGGTTCTTGTAGTACTCCTTGAACAGCCCCGGCGAGCGGATCAAGAGCTCGCGCTCGGGCGTGAACCTGAGCTCCACGCCGGCCGTGGGCGGGCCTACGGTATCCGACCTCACTTGACCGTCGGGCTGCACGCAGACGAAAACGCTGGTCTCCGTGGAGCCGTACAGCTGCTTTAGATTGACCCCGAGCGACCGATAGAAAGAGAAAAGGTCGGGCCCGATCGCCTCGCCGCCGGTATAGGCGATGCGCACCTTGCTCATGCCGAGCACATTTCGCAGCGGCCCATAGACGATGAGATCGCCCAAGCCATAGAGCATGCGATCCGGCAGGCCGACCGGCTGGCGCTCCAGGATGCGCGCTCCCACGCGTTTCGCCACACCCATGAAATGCCGGTAAAGCCAGCGCTTGATCGCGCCGGCGTCCTCCATGCGTACCGAGACCTGCGTCAGGAGCGCCTCGAACACGCGCGGCGGCGCGAAATAGTAGGTCGGCGCGATCTCCCGCATGTCGTTGACCACCGTTTCGGCCGACTCCGGGCAGCAGATGCAGTAGCCGGTGACCAGGGGCACGGCGTAGGAGAAGATGTTCTGGCCGATCCAGGCCGGCGGCATGAAAGCGAGCACCACGTCATGCTCGCTCAGGCTTTCCATCTGCGCCACGGCTTGCGCGCGGTCGATGAGGGCGTGGTAGGTGAGTACTACACCCTTGGGCACTCCGGTCGTGCCGGAGGTGGAGAACATGGCGGCCGTGTCGCTGCCCCGTCCTTGCGCAATCTCCCGGTCCACGAATTCGCGGTCGCGAGCGAGTGCCGCGCGACCCATCTCGAGCAGATTGTCATAGCTCGTGAGCTGAGGCTGCACGTAGCGGCGCATGCCACGCGGGTCGTCATAGTAGATGCGCTGCAGCGACGGGCATTGCGGCAGGATCTCCAGCAGCTTGTCCACCTGCTCCTGATCCTCGACCAGCGCAAAGGCGATCTCCGCGTTCTGGATCGGGAATACCATCTCGGTGGCCACCGCATCGTGATACAGCGGCACCGGGATGCCTCCCAGGCACTGCACGGCGCAGATACCTGCGTAGATGCGGGGGCGGTTGTCTCCGATCAG
Organism: uncultured Enterobacteriaceae bacterium; assembly: GCA_964546195.1. GTDB lineage: Bacteria > Pseudomonadota > Gammaproteobacteria > Burkholderiales > SG8-39 > SCGC-AG-212-J23. The sequence continues at coordinate 1,879 of CAZJJC010000343.1, forward strand.
CGCCAAGTGCTCGCCGCGTTTGAAGCCCTGTTCGGCGAGCCCGCAGGCGAGCGCGCGCACCTCGTCGGCGAACTCGCGCCAGGTCCAGGTCTGCCAGATGCCGAGATCCTTCTCGCGGATCGCCGGCCGCTCGCCGCGCACGCGCGCATGGTGCATCAGCAGCTTGGGGAACGTGTCGAGCGTTCCGGTGGCTTCCGCCATCGAGGCCTCCTCCTTGGGCGGGTCGATTCTTGCATAAAATACGGGCTATGCAAGGCAAAGAGCACTGGACCCGCAAGGGCGACGTCAAGCTGTTCCTCTGGCAGAAAGCGCCCCCGTCAGGCGCGCCGAAGGGCACGATCCTGTTCGTGCACGGCTCGTCCATGGGCTCGCAGCCCACCTTCGACCTTCAGGTGCCGGGCCGGCCGCATTCCTCGGCGATGGAGTGGTTCGCCGAGCGCGGCTTCGACACCTGGTGCATGGACAACGAGGGCTACGGCCGCTCGGACAAGTCGCGCCCGGTCAACTGCGACATCCCGAACGGGGCCGAGGATCTGGATGCGGGCAGCCAGTACATCCTCAGAAACTCCAGGCAGGGAAAACTGCTGGTCTACGGCATCTCGTCGGGCGCCCTGAAAGCGGCGCTATTCACGCAGCGCCATCCCGAGCGGGTGGCGCGCCTGGCCCTCGACGCGTTCGTCTGGACCGGCGAGGGCAGCCCGACGCTCGCCGAGCGCAAAAAGCGCCTGCCCGAGTTCCAGGCGAAGAACCGGCGGCCCATCGACCGCGCCTTCGTGCGCAGCATCTTCAACCGCGACCATCCGGGCACCGCGGACGAGGCGACCGTCGAAGCCTTCGCGACGGCGATCCTGGCGCTGGACGACTCGGTGCCCACCGGCACCTATGTCGACATGTGCTCCGGGCTGCCGCTGGTCGACCCGGAGAAAATCAACGTGCCGACCCTCATCCTGCGCGGCGAGTACGACGGCATCGCCGGCATCGAGGATCTGCTCGGGTTCTACGCGAAGCTGCCGCACCCCGACAAGCAGTTCTCGGTCATGGCCGGCATCTCGCACGCGAGCTTCCAGCAGAAGAACTACCTGACCGTCTACCACATCCTGCACGCCTTCTTCACCCAGCCGCCGCCGGTGTACCGCGGCTGAGAAAATGGGGTACGTCCCCATTTTTCCTACATGCTGCGCCGGTACTGGCCCCCGACCTCGAAAAGGGCGTGGGTGATCTGGCCGAGCGAGCAGACGCGCACCGCGTCCATCAGCACCTCGAACACGTTCTCGTCCCGGATCACCGCCTGGCGCAGGCGCTCCAGCATGGCTGCGCTTTCCTTTTCGTTTCTCTTCTGAAAGTCGCGCAGGCGTTTGAGCTGCGACTGCTTTTCCTGCTCGGTGGAGCGGATCAGCTCGAGCTTCTGCGGCGCCGAGTTGCCCGCCTTGTCAACCGCGGGGTTGCGGAAGGTGTTGACGCCTACGATCGGGTAGGAGCCGTCGTGCTTCTGATGCTCGTAGTACAGCGACTCCTCCTGGATCTTGCCGCGCTGGTAGCCGGTCTCCATCGCCCCGAGCACGCCGCCGCGGCTCGATAGCGCCTCGAACTCCTTCAGCACCGCTTCCTCGACCAGGTCGGTGAGCGCCTCGATCAGGAACGAGCCCTGGTTGGGGTTCTCGTTCTTCGCCACGCCCCATTCCTTGTTGATGATGAGCTGGATCGCCATCGCGCGGCGCACCGACTCCTCGGTCGGCGTGGTGATCGCCTCGTCGTAGGCGTTGGTGTGCAGCGAGTTGGTGTTGTCGTAGGTGGAGATCAGCGCCTGCAGGGTGGTGCGGATGTCGTTGAAGGCGATTTCCTGCGCGTGCAGCGAGCGCCCCGAGGTCTGCGAGTGGAACTTGAGCCTCTGCGAGCGCTCGTTGGCGCCGTAGTGCCGCTTCATCGCGACTGCCCAGATGCGGCGCGCGACGCGCCCGAGCACGGCGTACTCCGGGTCCATGCCGTACGAGAAGAAGAACGACAGGTTGGGCGCGAAGTCGTCGATGTGCATGCCGCGCGCGAGGTAGGCCTCGACGAAGGTAAAGCCGTTGGCGAGCGTGAAGGCGAGCTGCGAGATCGGGTTGGCCCCCGCCTCGGCGATGTGATAGCCCGAGATCGACACCGAATAGAAATTCCTCACCTGGTGCGCGATGAAGTACTCCTGGATGTCGCCCATCACCTTGAGGGAGAACTCGGTGGAGAAGATGCAGGTGTTCTGCCCCTGGTCTTCCTTCAGGATGTCGGCCTGCACCGTGCCCCGAACCGCCGACAGGGTTTCCGCCTTGATCTTCCTGAGTTCCGCCGCATCCGGCTTGCGACCCAGCTTCTCGACCTGCTGATCGATCGCGGTGTTGAAGAACATCGCCAGGATGGTCGGCGCCGGACCGTTGATGGTCATCGACACCGAGGTCGCCGGGTCGCACAGGTCGAAGCCGGCGTACAGGACCTTCATGTCCTCGAGCGTGGCGATCGACACGCCGGAGTTGCCCACCTTGCCGTAGATGTCCGGGCGCTCGTCGGGGTCGAAGCCGTACAGCGTCACCGAGTCGAAGGCGGTCGACAGGCGCTTCGCCGGCAGGTCCTTCGACAGCAGGTGGAAGCGCCGGTTGGTGCGAAACGGGTCGCCCTCGCCCGCGAACATGCGCGTCGGGTCCTCATTCTCGCGCTTGAAGTGGAACACGCCGCCGGTGAAGGGAAACTCGCCCGGCAGGTTCTCGCGCATGCGCCAGCGCAGCAGCTCGCCGGGGTCCTCCAGCTTCGGCAGCGCCACCTTCGGCACCTTCGTCCCGGACAGCGAAGTCTGGTTCAGCCGGGTGCGCATTTCGCGGTCACGCACCTTGACGATCTGCTCGTCGCCCGAATAGGCCTTGACGGTCTGCGGCCAGCTTTCGAGCAGCTTCTGCGCTTCGCTGTCCAAGGGCCTGGCTTCGATGAGCGCATCGAGCTCGGCCGGTGCCGCTTCCCCAAGGGAGTGCTTCGCGAACAACAGGTGCTCGCGCTCGCGTGCGAGGCGCGACTGCGCCGCCGCGGAAGCGTGGTAGCTGCGCACCGTCTCTGCAATGTCCGCGAGGTAGCGGCTGCGCTGCGGCGGGACGATGGCGTGCGCGCCGGAGGATACCTTCGCCGCGGGCTTGGGCAGCCGGCCGCGCTGCAGCTTCAGCCCTTTCGCGGCGAGCTTGTCGATCAGGGCATGGTAAAGCGCGGTCACGCCGTCGTCGTTGAAGCGCGCGGCGATGGTGCCGAACACCGGCATGTCCTCGGGCGGCGAGCGAAAGGCCTCGCGGTTGCGCTGTACCTGCTTGCGCACGTCGCGCAGCGCGTCCTCGGCGCCCTTGCGGTCGAACTTGTTGATGGCGACGAAGTCGGCGAAGTCGAGCATGTCGATTTTCTCGAGCTGGCTCGCGGCCCCGAACTCGGGGGTCATGACGTAGAGCGAGGCGTCGACGTGCGGCACGATCGCCGCGTCGCCCTGGCCGATGCCCGCGGTCTCCACGATCACGAGGTCGAAGCCCGCCGCGCGGCAGGCGGCAATCGCGTCGCCGAGCGCCGCCGACACCTCGCTGCCGGTGTCGCGCGTGGCGAGCGAGCGCATGAAGACCCCCGCCCCGTGGATCGCGTTCATGCGGATGCGGTCGCCGAGCAGCGCCCCGCCGGTCTTGCGGCGCGTCGGGTCCACCGAGAGCACCGCGAGCTTCAGCGCTTCGCCCTGGTCGAGGCGAAAGCGCCGCACCAGCTCGTCGGTGAGCGAGCTCTTGCCCGCGCCGCCGGTGCCGGTAATACCGAGCACTGGAGCCGGATTCGCATTTGCTCTTTCATAAAGCGCTTCCTTGGCGGAGAAGCGGCCGAGCTCCAGCACGGTGATGACCTGCGCCAGCGCGCGCGCGTCCCCCGCCTTCAGCTCCTTCGGCGCATGCTGCGCGAGATCGAAATCGCAGCGCGCGAGCATGTCGTTGATCATGCCCTGCAGCCCCATGCGCTGGCCGTCCTCGGGGGAGTAGATGCGCGCCACGCCGTAGCGCTGCAGCTCCTCGACTTCCGCGGGCACGATGACGCCGCCGCCGCCGCCGAAGACCTGGATGTGCCCGCCGCCGCGGCTGCGGAGCAGCTCGATCATGTACTTGAAGAACTCGAGGTGCCCGCCCTGGTAGGAGGACACCGCGATGCCCTGCACGTCCTCCTGCAGCGCGGCGCTCACCACCTCGCCGACCGAGCGGTTGTGGCCGAGGTGGATCACCTCCGCGCCCGAGGCCTGCAGGATGCGCCGCATGATGTTGATCGCCGCGTCGTGGCCGTCGAACAGGCTCGCCGCGGTGACGAAGCGGATCTTGTGCTTCGCCTTGTAGACCAGCTTCCCGGAGTCGGACAGGTCCGTCATGCGGGCAGGCTACTTAACGTTTACGTAAACGTCAACTACGGTAGGACAGGTCGGTCGCATCGAGCTTGCGCTGCAGGGCGGCGAACACGTCCTGGCAGGTGCGCTTCTCGCCCGGGCCGGACTCGCGCACCGTCTGCTCGAATACCTCCGGGCGGATCGGGTTCACCTCGCCCGCGCGGCTGGCGGCGATCTGCACGTCGCAGGCGCGCTGCAGCGTCCACAGCATGAGGAACGCCTCCGGCACGCTCGGCCCCCAGGCGAGCAGGCCGTGGTTGCGCAGGACCATCACCGGCTGGTCGCCCAGGTCGCGGATCAGCCGCTGCTTCTCGTCCGGATCCACGGTCACGCCCTCGAACTCGTGGTACGCGACCCTGCCATGCAGCATGGCGCCGTAGAAGTTGTGCGGCGACAGCCCCTCCTTGAGGCAGGACACCGCGATGCCGGTGGTGGTGTGCGTGTGCATCACGCAGTGCGCGTCCGTGATCGCCCCGTGGATCGCCGAGTGGATCACGAACCCGGCACGGTTGACCGGCCACTTGCTCTCGCGCACCGGATTGCCGTCGATGTCGATGAGCACGAGATTGGAGGCCGTGACTTCGCTGTAATGCAGCCCGAACGGGTTGATCAGGAATCGAACCTCGGCCCCGGGTACGCGTACCGTAATGTGGTTGAAGATCATCTCGACCCAGCCGAGCATGTCGAAGATGCGGTAGCACGCCGCGAGCTCGACGCGCGCCACGCGCTCGGCCTCGGTCATCGGCAGGTCCTGGACCGGACGCGCCGCGGTCTGCAGGTAGATGGTCATGGCCTCAGTTTACCTCCGATAGCAGGCCGTTTGCCTTTCCCCGCGCGCGCAGCCGCTCGCACTGCTCAGCGCCAAGCTGCGTGTTGCGCGGCGAGGTCTCGGCGTGCATGAGATTTCCGGGTGCCGCGCTGTGGGCCCCGCTGTCGGACAGCAGGTGCACCAGCTCGTGGGCCAGCACCTGCGCCAGGTCCCGCGCGCCGTGCGCAATCCAGACGGTGTCCGCCAGCTCCGGGCGCGCCGCCGCGTTGGCGCGTCCGATCGCCTCGGCGTCGAAAGCCGGGTCGTTGCGCGTATCGTCGACGAAGAACAGGGCGGGCTTCTCGACCGGCAGCCGGGCCAGCAGCTCACGCGACACCGGCGTGAAGTAGACATGAAAACGGTGCGGCGCCTGCACCACGCGCAGCTCGACGCGGGAAAGCTCGACGCCGCACTGGCGCAGCAAGGCGGCCGATCCGCGCAGCGCTGCCGCGAGCTCCTCCTGCGACCAGCGCCCGCCGAGGAATACGTGAACCGAAAGCCGAAGCTTGTGAGAAACTCCGGCGCCCGCCTGGCCGACCGGCAGCTCGCGCCTCTCGACGATGCGTATGGCCTCCTCGCCGGACGCCGCCGATACCGCGCACAGCAGGATAATCAAGAGCCACCGCCGCATGACTTATTCTCTACCCATTGGCTATGCGCTGGCCTCGGCCGCGCTTTTCGGCGCGAGCACGCCGCTCGCGAAGCTGCTCCTGGGCGAGCTGCCGCCCCTGCTGCTCGCGGGCCTGCTCTATCTCGGCAGCGGGATCGGCCTTGCCGCATGGATCCGGCTGCGCGGTGCGCGGGGCATTCTGCTGGCGCGCGCCGACTGGCCCTGGCTCGCCGGCGCGATCCTCGCCGGCGGCATTGCCGGGCCCGCGCTGCTCCTGTACGGGCTGGCCCGCACCGACGCCGGCAGCGCTTCCTTGCTGCTCAATCTGGAGGCGGTGCTCACGGCGGCGATCGCGTGGCTGGTATTCCGCGAAAACGTCGACCGCCGGGTGTTCCTCGGCATGGCGGCCATCGTCGCAGGCGGCGTGCTGCTGTCATGGGATCAAATGCCCCGCGCGGGCGGCGCGGCAGGGCCGCTCCTCATCGCGGCGGCCTGCCTGGCGTGGGCCGTCGACAACAACCTCACGCGGCGCGTGTCCGGCGGCGACGCCGCCACCATCGCCTGCCTCAAGGGGCTGGTCGCCGGCGCAGTCAACCTGGGCCTTGCCTTTGCCGCAGGCGCTTCTTTCCCTTCTCTGCTTTCCATTGCAGCAGGCGGTGCGCTCGGGTTGGCGGGATATGGGTTGAGCCTGGCGCTGTTCATCGTGGCGCTGCGCCATCTGGGCACGGCGCGCACCGGCGCCTACTTCTCGGTCGCGCCGTTCTTCGGTGCAACGCTCGCGGTACTTCTTCTGAACGAAACGACGAGCGCCGCGTTCTGGATCGCCGCCGGCCTCATGGCGCTCGGCGTGTGGCTGCATCTCACGGAGCGCCACGTGCACGCCCACGTCCACGACCCGATCGAGCACGCGCACGAGCACATGCACGACGCCCATCACCGCCACACGCACGATGTCCACTGGGACGGCCGCGAGCCGCACGCGCATCCACACCGGCACGGGCGGCTGGCGCACAGCCATCCGCACTACCCCGACCTCCACCACCGCCACCCCCACTAAGCCACTTGACAAGCCGCCGGCGGGCGGCGCACTATTCAACTATTCAGTTGAGTAGTTGAGGTCGCCATGGATCTGCTGGCCGTCGAACCCGCACTGCGCCTGGGCGCATTTTTCGGCATCCTCGCGCTGATGGCGGGCTGGGAAACCCTGGCGCCGCGGCGCGCGCTGAAGCTCGCTCGCCGCCTGCGCTGGCCGGCCAACTTGGGCATCGTGGTGCTCAACAGCGTTCTCATCCGCCTGCTGTTCCCGGCCGCCGCGGTGGGCATGGCGCTCTTCGCGCAGGCGAACGGCTGGGGCATCTTCAATCACTTTGCATTGCCGGGGTGGGCGGCGCTGGCGGCAGGCGTTGTCCTGCTGGACCTGGCGATCTACCTGCAGCACGTGCTGTTCCACGCGGTGCCGGCGCTTTGGCGCCTGCACCGCATGCACCACGCCGACCTCGATATCGACGTCACCACCGGCGCGCGCTTCCATCCGGTCGAGATCGTGCTTTCCATGCTGATCAAGTTCGCAGCGATCGTGGCGCTCGGCGTGCCGCCCGAAGGCGTGCTGCTGTTCGAGGTGCTGCTCAATGGAACCTCGATGTTCAACCACGCCAACGTGCGCATGCCGGCACGCCTCGACCGCGTGCTGCGCGCCTTCATCGTCACCCCGGACATGCACCGCGTGCACCATTCGATCGAGCGCGACGAGACGAACAGCAATTTCGGCTTCAACCTTTCGCTGTGGGACCGTCTTTTCGGCACCTACCGCGCCCAGCCGCGCGCAGGACACGAGGCGATGCGCATCGGCATCCCCGAGTTCCGTGACCCGTCGGATTGCGCCGGGCTGCCCGGCATGCTCGCCCTGCCCTTCCGCGGGCGCAACACGCAATGGCGGCTAGAATCCGGGGTGTGAAGTCGGCGCTCTACCAGCAACTCGCGCGTGTGGCGCAGGCGCTCGCCAGCGACGCCCGGCTGCACCTGCTCGAGTATCTCGCGCAGACCGAGCGCAGCGTGGACGAGCTCGCCACGATGACCGGCCTGTCGGTGGCGAACTGCTCGAAGCACCTTCAGGCGCTGCACCAGGCCGGGCTCGTGCTTGCCCGCAAAGAAGGCTTGCGGGTGTACTACACGCTTGCCGGCGACGACGTCTTGCTGCTCCTGAATTCGCTTCGGCAAGTGGCGGAGCATCGCGTGGCCGAAGTGGACCGCCTGCTGCGCACCTGGCTTGCGCACCGCGACGAGATGGAACCGGTGCCGGCCACGGTGCTGCTCGAGCGCGCGAAAAAGGGCCTGGTCACCGTCCTCGACGTGCGCCCGGCCGAGGAATACGCCGCCGGCCATCTCCCCGGGGCGATCAACGTGCCGATCGGGAAGCTGGAAAGCTACCTTTCCAGGCTGCCCAGGCGCAAAGAGGTCGTCGCCTACTGCCGCGGGCCCTACTGCCTCATGTCGTTCGACGCAGTAGAGAAGCTGCGAAAGCGCGGCTGGAAAGCGCGCCGGCTGCAGGACGGCTTTCCGGAATGGCGCGCAGCCGGGCTCCCGGTCGAGCGCTAGACGTAGCCTCTACCCGCCCGCACCGCGGCCGTCGATACGACCAGGTTGTCCTCTACGCGCTCCACGCCCGGGGTCGACTCGGCCGCGGCGCGCGCCGCCTGGCGCTGCACTTCGGCGTCGATCCAGCCCCACAGCCGGGCCGCGCCGTTGTTCACCGTGACGCTCACCTGGTGCACCGGCAGGCCGGCCTCCTTCAGCGCCTTGTTGAGCGCATCGCGGATCTGCCGGTCGTCCCGCAGCATCGGCCAGGTCGGCTCGCTCAGGGCAAAGCCCTGGAGCAGGTTGGCACGGCTGACGATGCCCACCAGCTTGCCGTCGCGCAGTACCGGCACGCGCTTCACATGGTGCTTCTCGAGCAGCGCCGCGATCTCGGGCAGCGGCGCGTCTTCCGAGGTCGCGACGACCTCGCGCGTCATGACGTCCTCGGCGTGCTGGCCATGCGCGCGCAGGTAGTCGCGCGCCTGCTCCTCCGGGCCGTTGAGCATCTCGAGCCACCACGAGCGGCGGTGGCGGGTTCCGGCATCCGTACGGTTGATGAGGTCGCCCTCGCTCACGATCCCGCGGACGCGCCCGCCCTCGTCCACGACCGGCACGGCGCTGATGCGGCATTCGAGCAGCAGCGCGGCGATGTCCTGTACCTCGGTATCCGGGCGCACGGCGAGCACCGGCGCCGTCATCACGTCTCTGGCGAGCATAGGCTGTCTCCTTTGCGCCGTGCGCCGCAAGATTGGGGCCTGAAGTGCCTTGCTACTTGGCCGCGCCGCGGGGCGCGAGCGCCATGGCGCCGGCCGTCGCGAGAAAGGTTCTGCGATCCATGGCGGCCTAAAGCACCACCGGCTTGTCGGGCAGCTCGTTGCGGCCGCCCGGCCGCGGCGGATAGTGCCGCGCCAGCAGGAGCGAGATCTCCTCGATGCCGTTGACGATCGCCTGTCCGTAGGCGCCGCGCGCGAGCGCCCGCTCCATGCCCCGGCATATCCTTTCCCACTCGAGCGGCGTCACCCTGGCGTTGATGCCGCGGTCGGCCACGATTTCGATGTCGTGGTCGGCGAGGAGCAGGTAGATCAGCACGCCGTTGTTCTCCTCGGTGTCCCAGACGCCCAGCTCCGAGAAAACTTCGATGGCACGCGCTCGAGCTGACTCCCCGGCAAGCAATGCCGGGCCGTCCAACGCGTTTTCGGCAGCGAAGCGGATTTCGCCCCGGTGCGTGGCTTCGCTGCTGGCGATCGCCTGCTCGATCGCCGGCAGGGCTTCGTTTGGAAAGCGACGCGGAAAGAACAGATGCCGCGCAACGCGCTTGAGGTCCATCGCTACCAGCGCCCGGAGGCGCCGCCGCCGCCAAAGCTGCCGCCACCGCCGCGGAAACCGCCCCCGCCGAAGCCGCCGCCGCGGCCGAATCCCCCACCGCCGAAGCCCCCGGGGAAGCCCCCGTAATACCGGCGGCCGCCGCCGCCGCCGACGAGCGTGAAGAAGAAGGCCAGGATGCCTGCGATGGCCGCGATTCCGAGTGCGCCGACCAGCAGCCAGGCCAACCCGCCCACCACGCCGCCCGCCGCCACGGAACCGAAGACCCGGCCGAGCATGCGGCGCAGCAGTCCGCCCACGACCAAAGCGAGAATCAGCAGCACCGGCAGCGACTGCCCGATGCCGCCGCCCACCTGCGGCGCGGGGCGCGTGGGCTCGGGCAGAGGCTCGCCGTCGATGACGCGAATCATGCGGTCGACCCCGGCGTTGATGCCGCCGTAGAAATCGCCTTCGCGAAAGCGCGGCACGATGACATCCTCGACGATGCGGTTCGCGGTGGCGTCGTTGAGCGCGCCCTCCAGGCCGTATCCCACCTCGATGCGCAGCGCCCGGTCATCCTTCGCGACGACGAGGAGGGCACCGTCGTCGATCTTGCCGCGCCCGATCTTCCACTGCTCGGCGACGCGCAACGCGTACTGCTCGATCGCTTCGGGCTTGACCGTCGGCACCATCAGCACCGCGATCTGGCTGCCTTTGCGCGCCTCGAAGGACTGCAGCATCTGCTCGAGCGAGGCGGCCTGCTCCTTCGTCAGCGTGCCGGTCAGATCGGTGACGCGCCCCTTGAGCGGGGGCACCGCGACCTGCGCCCACGCAGCAAACGCGATGAGAAAAACGAGTAAGGCGCGAATCACTTCTTCGTGCCGAAGTCGACCTGCGGGGCCTTGGAAATGTCGCGCTCGTTCTCCACGCTGAAGTTGGGCTTGGGCTTGTAGCCGAAGGCCATGGCGGTCAGGTTGGACGGGAACTGGCGCACCGTTACGTTGTAGGCCTCGACGCCCTTGATGTACCGGTTGCGCGCCACCGCGATGCGGTTCTCGGTGCCTTCGAGCTGCGCCTGCAGATCGCGGAAATTGGCATCGGACTTGAGTTGCGGATAGTTCTCCGCCACCACGAGCAGCCGGGACAGGGCGCCGGTCAGTTCCCCCTGCGCCTGCTGGAAGCGGGCGAACGCTTCCGGATTGTCGACCAGCTCGGGCGTCGCCTGAATGGAACCCACCCTGGAGCGGGCTTCCGTCACCCGGGTGAATACCTCCTGCTCCTGCTTGGCGAAGGCCTTGACGGTCTCCACCAGGTTGGGCACCAGGTCGGCGCGGCGCTGGTACTGGTTGAGCACCTCCGACCAGGCCGCCTTCACCTGCTCGTCGGCGCTCTGCAGCGTGTTGTAGCCACAACCGGACAGCAGCAGCGCAAAGAGAATTGTTGCGTAGAGCCATCGCAGACGCATGGATTAACTCCTCGAGGGTTTTTTGGATTCTAGCGCGCCTAATGCCAGCCTCTCAGTAGCCAGCGCTATGGCTTAGGCAAATCGTCTGGAGTATGCGGTGACAGCGACCAGCCGAAGGCGTTCGTAAGCGAATCGTGCTCTGAGCCGAGCGAGCGCATGGTCATGAAGTCGCGGTCGTAGGCCCGCGCGTCGCGATCCCGATACCAGGCCAAAGCGCTCATTTGCCCCTGCCGTTATCTGCGATCTGCGACCAGCTCTCGCCGCCGTCCTTGGAAAGATAGACGCTGCGCTTGAAAGTCGCTATCGCGTACTCGAGACGGCGGGCCGGGTTCTGGGCGATATAGGCGACCGCGTCTTCGCTGAGCGCAGGCAAGCCGACGCTCACCGGGCGCGGGCTGCTCAGAGGAATGCGCGTCAGCCGTGCGCGGCCGTCGAACGAGCCATACCAGAGCTGCTTGCCCTGCAGATCGAAGAACACCGACAGGCCCTCGCCGTTTGCGGCCGTCTTCAGGAAGCGCTCGCCGGAGTCGCGCGAAAGATATAGGCCTTGCGATGTTGCCACGGCAACTGTGCTCGCCTCGTCCGGATGGACCGCGATCGCGCGCGGCTCGCCCATGAGACCCGCAGCGGCTTTGCGCTTCCAGCTGAAGCCGTCATTCAGCGTGTAATGCAGGCCGGGCGCTTGCATGCGTGAGTTCGGCGCCGGATTCCACACGTAGATGGCGTTGCTGTTCCAGCTGGTCCCGAGCAAGTGAAAGTCGGTTTCTCCCTCGAGGCCCAGCTTCTCCCAAGTCTTGCCGCCGTCACGGCTGCGGATGAGGCCGAAAGGATTTGCCAGCCCGGAGCCGGGCGCCGGATGGCCGCTGCTGTAAAGATTCTTCGCCGTGGCCGAAAAGCCCATGTAGTCGTGCTGCGGTCCGGGGGCCTTGCTCCATTTCCCGTCTTCGTAGACGGCGAGCCCGTGGTGGCTCGGAATCAGGAGCCGCTTGCCGTCGGCGCTGTACGCGAGGCCGTGCACATGGGTAAGCGTTATGTTCTGCGCCTGCGCGGCACCTGCCGTCAGCAGCATGCTGAGCAACACCCTCGTCAATTTCGCATTCATTTGCGCCCCGCGTTGCGCGTCATTTCGGCCCGGGCCCCCAGCACTTCGGGCGAGCTCCAGTGACTCTTGATGTAGGCGAGCACGGCCCAGATCTCCTTGTCACTCAGCTTGCCGCCGAAGGCCGGCATGTCGCTTTCATAGTCCTTCGACGCATAGGGCGGAACGAGGCCGCTCTTGGTGATCGCGAAAAGCACATGGTCCGGGTGGTGCCAGGTGTGGCCGCTTTCGTCATGCGGCGGCGCAGGCAGGCGGCCGTTCGGCAGGCGCCGCCGCCAGTCCGGCTGCCCCTCGAGTTTCGTGCCGTGGCAGGCGGCGCATTGCTCGGCGTAAAGCCGCGCACCCAGCTTCACCTGCTCCGGGTCGGCCGGGTTCGCAGGTGGATCTTCGCACGCAGCGAGCAGAAGGATTGCTGCCATGGCGGCGAGCCTTTCCATCACGCTACGCGGATCGTCGCCATCATGCCGGAGGCCTGGTGCTCCAGCACATGGCAGTGCAGCATCCAGTTGCCGGGATTGTCGGCGACGAAGGCGATCTCGGCCCGGCTGTCCGGGTCCAGCAGAACCGTGTCCAGCAGCTCGCGATGCGCGGTCGGCTTGCCATTGCGCGTCAGCACCCTAAAGACATGGCCGTGCAAATGGATCGGGTGGTGCCAGGCGGTGTCGTTGACCAGCTCGAGGACATACGACCGGCCGTGCGCCAGGGTGAGTATTGGCGGGTGGCTGTGATCATGCTCGCCGATCGCCTTGCCGTTCACCGTCCAGGCCATGCCGCGACGCTCGCGCCTCATCATCGGCATGCGGCCCATCATGCCGCCCTCGAAACGCACGACGTGGCGCTCAGCGCGATCGAGAACGGGCTCGGACACGGGGTTCGACGCCAGCTTCGGCACCGGGGCGACGGCGCGGCCGGCCACGCGCCCGGCCGCATACCGAAGATCGAGCACCCGGTACGGGCGACGCTCATAGAAATCGTCGATGACCGGATGGACGCTGCCCGGCGCACCGGTCGCATCGAGCAGGATGTCGGCGCGCATGGCCGGTCCCAGCACGACGCGCCCGTTTTTCGGCCGGTGCGGCGTAACCGGATTGCCGTCGAGCGCGATGACGAGCGGCTCGTGTCCGCTGAAATCGAGGCCGAAGATGCGTGCATTGGCGGCGTTGACGAGCCGCAGGCGCACGCGTTCGCCGGGGCTCAGCTCGAAGGACTCGCGGATGGCGCCGTTCACGGTCACGGTGTTGCCGATGCGCCCGGCATGGCTCGCATC
>CAZJJC010000344.1:0-13132 GCA_964546195.1 uncultured Enterobacteriaceae bacterium
CGAGATCTGGGTCGGCCAGCGCTGCATCTCGTCGAGCGCCTCGGTCGTTCCGCCCGAGCGCCGGCGGATGGCGATGATCTTCCAGAGCTACGCCCTCTGGCCGCACATGACGGTCCGGGAAAACGTCGCGTACGGCCTGCGCTTCAAGCCGGAGCTCTCGCGCACCGAGCGCGACCGGCGCGTGAGCAAGATGCTCAGTGTCGTCCAGCTCACCGGCTTCGAGTCGCGCTATCCCGGTGAGCTGTCCGGCGGCCAGCAGCAGCGCGTGGCGGTGGCGCGCGCGCTGGTGATCGAGCCCGAGATCCTGCTGCTCGACGAGCCGCTGTCGAACCTCGATGCGAACCTGCGCGAGGAGATGCGCTTCGAGATCCGCCGGCTGCACGAGGCGTTCGGCATCACGACGCTGTACGTGACGCACGACCAGGCCGAAGCGATGGTCATCTCCGACCGGGTTGCGGTGCTGAACAAGGGGCGCGTCGCGCAAGTGGGCACGCCGGAGGATCTCTTCCGGCGGCCGCGGTCGCGCTTCGTGGCGGAGTTCATCGGCAACACCAACCTCGTCGAGACCACGGCTACCGGCCCGTCGACCGTCGCGAAGGGCCCGCTCAGCCTGCACGTAGCGGCCGACGGACTCGTGCCGGGGGCGCCCGTTCTAATATCGATCCGGCCGCACGAGATCAAGCTGGCCCAGGGACACCCGCCTGCGGGTGGGCCCTCCGCGGCGAACCTGCTGCGCGCGACGATACGGCGCGCCAGCTATCTCGGGTCGGCGGTCGACTACGAGGCGCAAGTGGAGGCGAGCGAGCTCGTCCTGCGCGTGACCGCTCCGGTATCGCCGCGGCTCAAGCCGGGCGACACGGCGACGCTCGCGATCGACCCCGCGGTGTGCGTGCCGGTGAGCGACGGCTAGGGGAGTTTTTTCCAGATTTCCCGCAGCTGATCCGGCAGGTCTTTCGGCGAGAAGGGCTTGGAGATGGTGCCGGCGGCGCCCATCGCGGTGAGCTCGTCCAGGTCGCGCTGGGCCGCCTTGGCGGTGATGAACACCACCGGCAGCCCCCGGGTCTCGGGACGCAGCTTCATCTGGCGGAACACCGCCGGGCCGTCCATCTTGGGCATCATCCAGTCGAGCATCACCAGATCGGGCTTGAACGAGGCCATGGCCTCGATCGCCATGGTCGGGTCGCCCACCACCTCGACGGTCATCTTGCCGAGGCGCTCGAGCGACATGCGCACGATGCGCTGGATGTCCTCGTCGTCCTCCACGTAGCAGATGCGGTTCAGCGGGCGTTCGGGCATGGCATCTCCTCTTGGCTGCGCGGGAGCTCGAACCAGAAAGTGGTGCCCCCGCCGGGGCGGTCGTCGAATCCGATCCTGCCTTGCATCATCTCGATCAGGCGCTTGCAGATCGCAAGCCCCAGGCCCGTGCCGCCCTTCTGCCGCGAGGCGGTGGAGTCGGCCTGCGCGAAGCGCGCGAAGATGCGGCCGCGGAAGGCCTCGGGGATGCCGGGGCCGCGGTCCTGCACCCCCACGCGCACCTCGCGCGCCGCGTCCTGCATCAGGATCTGCACCGAGCCGCCTTCGGGCGAGAACTTGGCGGCGTTCGACAGCAGGTTGGTCATCACCTGCAGCAGGCGCTTGCGGTCGGCGAGGACCTGGCAGCCCGGCAGCGGCGAGGCGAGCTCGAAGCGCACGCCGAAGCGCTCGCCGAAGGCCTTGTTGAGCAGCATCGCCTCGCGCACCACGTCGTCGACGGCGAGCACCTCGGGCGCCAGGCTGAGCTTGCCCGACTCGATCTTCTCGACGTCGAGCAGATCGTTGATGAGGTCGAGCAGCCGCTGGCCGTTGCGCTCGGCCACCAGGGTCATCTCGGCTACGTCCTTGTCCACCTGGCCGGCCACGCCGGTGTTGATGAGCTGCAGCGAGCCGATGATCGAGGTGAGCGGGGTGCGCAGCTCGTGGCTCAGCGTCGAGGTGAACTCCTTCTTGACGCGCTCGGCTTCGCGCTGCGCCGTGACGTCGCGGCCCTGCGCCAGCACCGCGATGAGGGTGGCTTCGGCGTCCACCAGCGGCGTGAAAGTCCACTCGCACAGGACGTCGATGCCGTCGCGCCGCGGATTGCGGATGAGGCCCGCTTCGGGCGCGCGCGCGGCGATGAGGCGGTTCCAGCGCAGGTCGAAATCGGCGTGGAATTCCGGACGCACCAGCACGCGGATGTCGCGTCCGGTGAGCTCGGCCGCGGCGTAGCCGAACAGCAGCTCGGCGGCGTGGTTGGCCTCGGTGATGGTGCCCTGGGCATCCATCTCGAGCACCGCGATCGGCGCCCGCCTGGCGAACAGCTCGAGCTTGCGCCCGCTCGCCTTGTAGTCCTCGGTCAGGCGGCCGTAGGCATGGCGCAGGCGATAGCCCGAATGAAACACCTGCGTCACCCGGTAGGCGATCGCCACGTTGATGGCGTAGAACAGCGGCACGAGCAGCGCGAGCTCGGTGAACAGGCGATTGCCGAAGGTCGCGAGGACATAGGTGAAGGGCGCGACGATGCCGGCGGCGTACAGCGCGAAGATCGGCCAGGAAGCGGCGTAGGCCGGGACGCCGCCCGACATCATGCCCGCCAGCAGGAAGGCGAGGAACACCTGCTGCTCGTCGGTATGCGAAGGAAAGAACACCGCGCCGGCGAAGCCCCAGTTGGCGCCGTTCGCCAGCGCGGCGATGGCGAGCCGGCGCAGCCACTGGCCCGGATCGAGGGCCTTGTCCGGGCTGCGGCGGTAGGCGTAGAGCAGCCCGCAGCTCGCGGCGGTGATGAGCAGCACCAGGCCCCACCAGAACAGCACCAGCTCGCGCAGCCGCGCTTCCCAGAGCTCGAAGGTGGCGATGGCGCCGACGGCGAAGGTGGTGAGGATCGCGAGCCACATCTGGCCGTAGAGCTGCTCGACCCGGTCGGCCAGCACCGCCCGGGGATCGGCGCGCTCGCGGATGCTCGCGGCGGCCGGCGAAACGGCGATGGCAGCGCCGTGGGCGCTCGTGGGATTCATCAGCGCAGGATTGTCCCCCGCGCGCATTCTAAGGGGAAAGGGATTACTACCCGCCCTGCGGGCTAGAGGCCTTTGCCGTTGCGGATCACGCCGACCGCGATGCCTTCGATCACCAGCGGCTCGTTTCGCAGATCGACCTCGATCGGCTCGAAATCCGGGTTCTCGGCAACGAGCTGCACCGCGTGGCCGCGGCGCTTGAAGCGCTTCACCGTCACCTCGTCGCCCAGCCGCGCCACGACCACCTGCCCGGTGCGCGCTTCCTGCGTGCGATGCACCGCGAGGAGATCGCCCTCGAGGATGCCCGCGTCGCGCATCGACATGCCGCGCACCCGCAGCAGGTAATCGGCGCGCGGCGTGAAAAGATTCGGATCGACCTGGTAGCGGCCCTGCACGTGCTCCTCGGCGAGCATCGGGCTGCCGGCGGCGACGCGCCCGATGACCGGCAGCTCGAGCAGGCGGCCGGCCCGGCCGGCGGGGCGGCCGTCGCGCACGCGGATGCCGCGCGAAGCGCCCGCGGAGATCTCGATGGCGCCCTTTTTCTCGAGCGCCCGCAGGTGCTGCTCGGCCGCGTTGACCGAGCGAAACCCCATGCGCTCGGCGATCTCGGCGCGGGTGGGCGGGTAGCCGGAAACCTCGGTCAGCTCCCGCACCAGCTTCAGAATTTCGGATTGGCGGTCTGTTAGGGCGTCCATTAGTGGCATTATGTACAGTATGCGGCGCATTGTCCACCTCGACATGGACGCCTTCTACGCCTCGGTCGAGCAGCGCGACGCGCCGCGGCTGCGCGGCCGCGCACTCGCCGTGGGCGGCAGCCCCGAGGGCCGCGGCGTGGTGGCGGCGGCGAGCTACGAGGCGCGCGCCTTCGGCGTGCGCTCGGCCATGCCCATGGCGCGCGCGCTGCGCCTGTGCCCCGGGCTGTGCATCGTCCCGCCCGATTTCTCGAAGTACCGGCAAGTCTCCGAGGAGGTCATGGCCATCCTCAGGGCCTGCACCGATCTGGTGGAGCCGCTGTCGCTCGACGAGGCCTACCTCGACGTCACCGAGAACCGCTGGGGTATCCACTACGCCAGCCGGGTGGCGAAGGAGCTCAAGCGCCGCATCCGGGAAGCGACCGGCTGCACCGCGTCGGCCGGCGTGGCGCCGAACAAGTTCCTGGCGAAGATCGCCTCGGGATGGCGCAAGCCCGACGGCCTCACCGTCATCTCGCCCGAGCGCGTCGAGGGCTTCCTGCAAGCCCTGCCGGTCGAGGCCCTATGGGGTGTCGGGCCCGTGACCGCGCGCAAGCTGCGTGAGCTCGGAATTGAACGCGTGGTCGACATCAGAAAAACGGATCCCGACCAACTGCAAAAACACATCGGGAGCCTCGCCGACTGGCTGCGGCGCCTGTCCTACGGCGACGATCCGCGCCCGGTGGTGCCGCACCGCGCGGCCAAGTCGGCGAGCAGCGAAACGACGTACGCGGAAGATCTCGAAGACATGCAGGCCATCAGGCAGGAGCTCGGCCGGCTCGCGCGCGAGACCGCGCAGTGGCTGCAGCGCAAGCGGCTTGCAGGGCGCACCGTGACGATCAAGGTGCGCTACGCGGACTTCACCACGGTGACGCGCAGCCACACGCTGTCGCGGCCGACCGCCGACGCCGACGTGATCTCGTCCTGGGCCGCGGAGCTCCTGCATCGCACGCAGGCCGGGCGGCGCCCGGTGCGCCTGCTCGGCGCCCGGGTGGTGGGACTGGTTGACGCTAGCGTCAACGGGATTAGTTGAACAAGCTTTTTTGAATCTCTGATTCGAGGGGCTCGATCAGGTCCGGCGCGTCGTTGGCCGCGCGGTTCACCGCTGCGCCGACCGGATAAGAGCGCAGCGCGCTGTGGGGCGCCGGGCGCAGCAGGCCTTCCTCGCCGTGCAGCCAGCCGGCATAGTGCTCCGGGGCGATGATCACCGGCATGCGGTCGTGGATCGCGCGCATGGCGAAATTCGCCTCGACGGTGATCACGCTGAACGTCTCCAGGCCCTGCCATCTCTCCCACAGCCCGGCGAAGGCGAACAGCTCGCGCTGCGCGGGGCGGATGTAGTAGGGCTGCTTCAGCGCCCCTTCGCGCTTCCATTCGTAGAAGCCGTTCGCCGGGATGAGACAGCGGCGGCGGTGATACGCCTCCCGGAACGAGAGCTTCACGGCGAGCGTCTCGGCGCGCGCGTTGTGCATGCTTCCCTTCAGGCCCCAGTGCGCGAGCGCGGCGCCCTGCGCCCTCACGATGAGCGCGTTCGCCGCCGGCGCGATGTTGTAGCGCGGCGCGAAAGGGGGCAGCGCATCGAGCCCGAACTGCAGCGCGACGACCCGGGGATTGCTGTGGAGCGAGTAACGGCCGCACATGGGCGTAAGGTTACAATGCGACCCGCATGATCATCCAGTCGCTGCTGGACACGGACCTGTACAAATTCACGATGATGCAGGTGGTACTGCATCACTTTCCCGGCGCCCAGGTCGAATACCGTTTCAAATGTCGCACCGAAGGCGTCGATCTGCGGCCGCACCTCGACGAGATCGGCCGCGAGCTTGCAGATCTTTGCAAGTTGCGCTTCAGCGAAACCGAGCTTGCGTACCTGCGCGGCCTGCGCTTCATGAAGTCGGATTTCGTCGATTTCCTCGGGCTGTTCCAGTTCAACGAAAAATACCTGCGCGCCGGGTACGGCGCAGGGCCGGGCGAGATCGACATCACCATCCGCGGTCCGTGGCTGCATACCATCATGTACGAGATCCCGGTGCTCGCGATCGTCTCCGAGGTCTGCTTCAGGCGCACCCGGCCGCGACCCGACCTGGAGGAGGGCCGCCGCAGGCTGCAGGCGAAGATCGACCTGGTGCGCACGGTGGAGAAGGCGCTGGAATTCAGGATTTCGGACTACGGCACGCGGCGGCGCTTCTCGCTCGCCTGGCAGGAAGAGGTGCTGCAGACGCTCAAGCGCGAGGTGCCCGAATCGTTCGCGGGCACCTCCAACGTGTGGTTCGCCATGCGCAACAACCTCACGCCGCTCGGCACCATGGCGCACGAGTACATGCAGGCCTGCCAGGCGCTCGGCCCCAGGCTGCGCGACTCGCAGACCTTCGCCTTCGACAAGTGGGCGCAGGAATACCGCGGCGACCTGGGCA
This sequence comes from uncultured Enterobacteriaceae bacterium, assembly GCA_964546195.1. Lineage (GTDB taxonomy): Bacteria > Pseudomonadota > Gammaproteobacteria > Burkholderiales > SG8-39 > SCGC-AG-212-J23. The sequence goes on from CAZJJC010000344.1 coordinate 6,172, forward strand.
TCGCGCTGACCGACACCTACGGCTTCGAGGCCTTCCTGCGCGACTTCGACATGTATTTCTGCAAGCTGTTCGACGGCACGCGCCACGACTCGGGCGATCCGTTCGACTGGGGCGAGCGCATGATCGCGCACTACCGGCGCAACCGCGTCGACCCGCTCAGCAAGACGCTGATCTTCTCCGACCAGCTGTCGTTCCCGCTCGCCATCGAGATCGCGCGGCGCTTCCACGGCCGCGCGAAAACCGCCTTCGGCATCGGCACCAACCTGACCAACGACCTGGGCTACGAGCCGATCAACATCGTGCTCAAGATGACCGAGTGCAACGGCCAGCCCGTGGCCAAGGTCTCCGACGCCCCCGGCAAGACCGTCAGCAAGGACGCGGGCTACCTCGCCTACCTGCGCCAGGTCTTCGGGCTGGAAAAGGGGTCAGAGCAATTTTCCGCAAACGCCGAGAACGACAAGCCCTAGTTCCCGGAAAATTGCTCTGACCCCTTTTCATCGGACTGCGGGAGCGGTGCTCGCCGCCTGCTTCGCGCTCAACATGTTCGGCCGCGGGCTGGGCGACACCTACGCCGTGTTCCTGCTGCCGCTCGAGCGCGAGTTCGGCTGGACGCGCTCCGAGGTCACCGGCGTGTACTCGATCTACCTGCTGGTGAACGGCTTCACCGCACCGCTGGTGGGCATGGTGTTCGACCGGCTGGGGCCGCGCTGGGTGTACGGCGCGGGCTTGAGCTGCCTCGGCGCCGCGTTCTTCCTGGCCGGCGGCCTGTCGAGCCTGTGGCAGTTCTACGTCTTCATCGGCGTGCTGGTCGGCCTGGGCGTGAGCCTGAACGGCATGGTGCCCAGCTCGGCGCTGCTTTCGCGCTGGTATCGAGAGCGCCTGTCCACGGCGATCGGCATCGCGTTCTCGGCCATCGGCGTGGGGACCATCGTGTTCGTGCCGCTCGCGCAGTACCTGATCGTCGAGCATGACTGGCGCCAGGCCTACCGCATCCTCGGCCTCGGCCTGCTGCTGCTCGTGCCGGTGGTTTTGCTTTTACCGTGGAACCGTTTTGCCGCCGGCAATCGGGCATACCGGCACGAAGGCCGGCACAAGCAGGCGGGCGAGGGCTGGACGCCGCGGCGGGCGATGCGCACCCCCGTGTTCTGGGGTCTGGCGGCGGTGTTCTTCTTTACCGCCACCGCGATGTTCTCGGTGGTGGTGCAGCTGGTCGCCTTTTTCGTCGATGCCGGTTTTTCGCCGCTGACCGCGGCGAGCGCCTACGGCCTGCTGGGGCTGCTGTCCGCGCTGAGCGTCATGTCGAGCGGCTTTCTGTCCGATCGCTTCGGCTACCGCCAGACGGTCACCGCCAGCTTCCTCGGCACGGCGGCCGGGATGGCGATCCTGTTCGCCATGACCTTCGTTCCGTCGGCGATCCTCCTGGTGCTGTTCGTCACGCTGTTCGGTTTTTGCATGGGCACGCGCGGGCCGATCGTCTCCTCCATCTCCGCGCGCACCTTCGCCGGACCGCATGTCGCCACGATCTACGGCGGCATCTATGCCGCCAACGCGCTCGGCGCGGGCTTCGGCTCCTTCATGGGCGGGGTGCTGCACGACCTCACCGGCGGCTACCGCGTCGGCCTGGTCGCGGCCTTGTTTTTCGTGGCGCTCGCCGCGGCCCCGTTCTGGACGGTGCCGGCGCTGCGCCACTTCCGCTGATCGCCGACCGTGCAGTTTGTCACGGCCGGATCGAGAAGAAGCTTGCACTTGAAAAATACCGGCTCATTCGCTTATATCGTCAGAAATGTCGCGCTGGAGAGCGTCGGGAATCCATTTTCTGTTGAGCGTCGCGGTCGCGAGCTCGGTGCTGGTTTTCATGCTGACCGTCTGGTACCCCTGGCCGCTGTTCGAGGCCGCCGGCGGCGACAGGCTCATCTTCATCCTGCTGGCAGTCGATGTCGCGCTCGGGCCGCTCATCACGCTGGTCATTTTCAAGATCGGCAAGAAGGGCTTGAAATTCGACCTGGCGGTCATCGCGATGCTCCAGCTCGCAGCGCTCGGCTACGGCATGCACACGGTCTACCTCGCGCGCCCGGTATACCTGGTGTTCACCAAGGACCGGTTCGACCTGGTGAGCCCAAGCGACCTCGACCCCCAGGACCTCGAGAAAGTGACGCGCCCGGAATTCGCTCATGTGCCGCTCGGGCGTCCGCGGTACATCGCCGCGGTGCCGCCTTCGGACCCCGCGGCGAGGCAACAGCTCCTGATGGCTTCGCTGCAAGGCAAGGACCTGCAGCTGCATCCGCAATATTACGTGCCCTACGAGCAGGAGGTGCCGAACGCGCTCGCGCGCGCGCAGTCCCTGGAGCTCATCCTGAAGCGCGATCCCGAGGGCGTGCAGCGCCGCCTCAAAGCGGCCGGGCGCTCGCAGGAAGCGGTCAAGTTTCTGCCGCTGCGCGGCAAGCTGACGGACGGGGCGGTCCTGCTCGACGCGAAAACCGGCGCGCCGCTCGATATCGTGCTGGTCGATCCTTGGTGAGACCGGTGCCGGCCCTCAAGAATTTCCGCTGATGGCCTGCAGCCGCCGCTCGCGCTCGCGCAGCGTGCAGCCGCGCAGGTCGGCCGCGCCTTTCTCGGTGACGATGACACCCGCCTCGCTTCTGGGCGTGGCGACCGGGCCCTGGAGCCTTTCGACGATCCTGTTCGCCGGAAGGCAGACGATCGCCACCCCGCCGGGCGACTGGCTCGCCGCGCGGATGAAGTCGAGCGCGCCGCCGACCGCGCCGACATAGCTGCCCCTCGCCACCTCGGCGTTCACCTGCCCGGTCAGGTCGACCTCGAGCGCGGAATTGATCGCCACGAAGCGCTCGAGCTTCGCCAGCACCGCGGGGCCGTGCGTGTAGTCCGACGAGCGCAGCTTCAAGGCCGGGTTGTCGCGCGCCCAGTCGAACAGCCGCTGCGTGCCCATGAGGGCGCCGCCGCTCACCCGCGCAAGGTCGAGCTCGACCACGCCCTCGGGAACCAGGCCCGAATGAAAGCTCAATCCCTTGCGCCCACGAACGGCGGAAAGCACGGCATTGGGCAGGTTCCCTATGCCGCATTCCAGCACTGCGCCGTCGGCGATGAACTGCGCCGCATGCGCCGCGATGGCCGCTTCGCGCTCGCCCGTCCGGTATTCGAGATACACCGGCGGGCGCGAGGTCTCGACCAGCAGCGCGAAGTCCTCGCGCCTGAGAAGCGGCTCGGTATGCGTCCAGGGCACGCGGTCGTTCACCTCCGCCACGAACGCGCGCGCGGCCTGCAGCGCGGGAGCGAGGTACTCCACGCCCAGGCCGAGGCTGTATTCGCCGCGCGAGTTCGGCGGCGCTACCTGCAGCAATACGATGTCGCTCGCAATCTTCCTGCTTCTGATGAGAGCGCCAAGCTGCGAGTAGGGCGCCGGAAGGATATCGAGCACCCCCGCGTCGGCAAGGGCGCGGTTGGTACCCGTCCCACAGTAGGAGGTGAGCCGCAGATGATCGGCGTGCCCGGGCTTCAGGATCCCGGAGTAGCTCGAGCCGAGAAACACGCGCGCGCCGGAAAACGACGCGCGCTGCGCCACGACGGCCTCGACCAGGGTCTGCGGCTCGGCGCAGGCCTGGCCCCACAGGATGCCGTCGCCGGGACGAATTAGACTAGCGAGATCGACCATCGAGGGCATTATGACCGACGAGAAAACGCTGGACGTGATGCTGCGCGAGGCGCGCAGCTACGCGCAGTTCGAGGACAAGCCGGTGCCCCAGGAGCTGCTGCGCGCCGCGCACGAGCTGATGAAGTGGGGCCCGACCACGGCCAACAGCCAGCCCGCGCGCGTCCTCTATCTCTATTCGCAGCAATCGAGGGAAGGGCTCGGGCCGGCGCTCTCGGCCGTGAATCGCGAGAAGACGCTGAAGGCGCCGCTGGTGGCCATCGTCGCCTACGATACGCAGTTCTACGAGCACCTGCCGCGGCTCTACCACAACCCCGACGCGATCAACTGGTACAGCAAGCCCGCGGTGGCCGAGATTCACGGCTTTCGCAACGGCAGCCTGCAGGGCGCGTACCTGATCCTCGCGCTGCGCGCGGTTGGCCTGGATTGCGGTCCGATGTCCGGGTTCGACAACGCGAAGGTCGACGCGGCTTACTTCCCGGACGGGCGCCTGAAGTCCAATTTCCTCATCAACATCGGCTACGGCATCGCGGCCAAGCTGCCGCCGCGCAACTACCGCTTCAGCTTCGAGGAGCAGTGCCGGATCCTGTGAAATAAAAGGGGTCAGAGCAATTTTCCGCTTTGCCGCCGTCGCCGACGGGAAAATTGCTCTGACCCCTTTTATTCACGGCCGGTCGAGCTCCTGGTCGTCGTAGGACGAAGGGTCGGAGATCGGCTCGATGTGGACGAACACCCCCGCGTTGGGCACCAGCGAGCGGATTCTTTCCTCGATCTCCTCCGACAGGCGGTGCGCCTGCGCCACGCTCCATTCGTCGGGCACGAGCAGGTGAAAGGAGATGAAGCGCCGCATGCCGGACTGGCGGGTGCGAAAGGCGTGGAAGCCGACGCCGTAGCGGCGCGCGTATTCTCCGAAGATCTGCGTCACCTCGGCCTGGTCGCCGGGCGAGATCGCCGCGTCCATCAGGCCGGCGACCGAGCGGCGCATCAGGCCGAAGCCCACCCAGATGATGTGCGCGGCGACCGCGAGCGCGACGAGCGGGTCCAGGCGCAGCCAGCCGGTCACGACCACCAGCGCGACGCCGACGATCACGCCGGCCGAGGTCCAGACGTCGGTCATGAGGTGGTGCCCGTCCGCCTCCAGCGTGATGCTGTGGTGGCGCTTGCCCACGCGCAGGAGCACGACGGCCGTCGCCAGGTTGATCAAGGTGGCGACCAGCGTGATCGCAAGGCCGAGCAGCGGCGCGTCCAGCGGCTGCGGGTGGATCAGGCGGGGGATGGCGACGATCAGGATGCCCGCGGCAGCGAGCACGATGAGGGCGCCCTCGATGCCGGCGGAAAAGTACTCCGCTTTGGAATGGCCGTAGGGGTGTCCATCGTCGGGCGGCGACGCCGCGACGCGCAGCATGGACAGCGCGAGCAGGGCGGCCGCGAGGTTGACCAGGGACTCCAGCGCGTCCGACAGCAGACCGACCGAGCCCGTCAGCCACCACGCCAGCGTCTTCAGGCCCATGGTAGCGAGCGCGGCCGCTACCGCCAGCCAGGCGTAGCGCTCAAGGTTGGTAGCGGCGGTAGACAATGCCCTTGCCGGAACTGATGTCGGGGGTCGCCAGCTCGCAGAGCGTGATGCGCTCGCCGTCTTCGGCAACGAAGCGACGGACTTGCAACGCGTTCCCAATTTCGTCGTTCAGAAGTAGTGCCCTTGCCCCGGGATGCGGATCGGCCGCCCCGGGCTCGACCTGCTCGCAGGCCCAGCGCTTGAATACCACCGTCTTGCCCAGGCAGCGCCGGCTCCACGGGGTCTGGTTCTGGAAACGTTTCAGATACGCCGTTGATGAAAGCACCTTCAAGCTATCCAATTCATACGTGGCGAGGTACTTGCCGGCGCCCGGAGGGACGTCGGCCACCCAGCGCGTGGCGGAGCGAAAGCCAGGGATCGCCAGGCGCTCGGCGAGGTGCTCCTCGTCGTACCACGCGTTGAACTCCTCCTCCATCGCCGCCGGCGGCTCGGTCAGCGTCAGCAGCAATCCAAGGCGGGTCATGCGGGCAGCGCCTCCTCGCGCACGTGGCCTTTCTCGATCAGGTAGGCGCGGTCGGCGACGCGCCGCGCGAAACGCAGGTTCTGCTCGCACAGCAGGATGCTCATCCCGGCGCGCTTCAGCTCCAGGATGGTATCGGTTATCTGGCGCACGATGACCGGCGCGATGCCCTCGGAGGGCTCGTCGAGCAGGATGGCGGCGGGATTTCCCATCAGGGTGCGGGCGATGGCGAGCATTTTCTGCTCGCCGCCCGACATGCGCGCGCCAAGGCGCTCGCGCAGCCCCGCAAGGTTGGGGAAAAGCGCGAACAGGCGCTCGTGCGTCCATTCGGGCACGCCGGGCCGCGGCGCGCGGCGCCCGACCTCGAGGTTCTCGGCCACGGTGAGGTCGGTGAAGATGCGCCGGTCCTCGGGCACGTAGCCCAGGCCCAGGCGCGCGATCTCGAAGGGCTCCAGGCGCTCGATTCTCTGTCCGGCAAAGGAAACGGCCCCGGATGCCGGCCGCACCAGTCCCATGATCGCCTTGAGCGTAGTGGATTTTCCCGCGCCGTTGCGCCCGAAGAGCACCGCCACTTCGCCGCGCTCCAGGCGCAGGGCGAGGTCGAACAGCACCTGCGCCCGCCCGTAGCCGGCGTTGAGTCCCGTAATCTCAAGCATCGCCAAGGTAGACCTCCCGCACGCGGGCATCGGCGCGCACCTCGTCGGGCGTCCCGGCGGCGATGAGCTCTCCGAGGTGCAGCGCCAGCACGCGGCTCGCGTACTGGAACACGACCTCCATGTCGTGCTCGGTGAACAGGATCGCGATGTCGTCGCTGCGCGCGAGGCCCGCGGCAAGCGCCATGAGCGAGCCGCGCTCCTCGGGCGCCATGCCGGCGGTCGGCTCGTCCATCAAGAGCAGGCGAGGGCGGTGCGCCAGCGCGATCGCCAGCTCCACGCGCTTCAGATCGCCGTAGGCGAGCACCGCGCAGGCGCGCCCCGCCTGCTCGCGCATCCCCACGCGCTCCAGCAGCTTTTCGGCTTCATCGATTTCAAACCGGGTCGCTGATGAGAATACGGAGGCGAGCTTCCTGCGATAAGAGAGCAAAGCCATCTGCACGTTCTCGCGTACCGTCATCGAGCCGAAGGTCGCGGTGACCTGGAAGGTGCGCCCGACCCCGAGGCGCCAGATGCGGTGCGGCGCGAGGCCGGCGAGGTTGCGCGCGCCCAGCCGCACCTCGCCCGAGTCGGGGGAGAGCTGCCCGTTCAGGATGTTGAAGCAG
>CAZJJC010000345.1:0-1588 GCA_964546195.1 uncultured Enterobacteriaceae bacterium
GAAGAACTTCACCGCCGCATAGACCCGGTTCGGCCCGCCCCAGATGCCGATGATGATGAACATCGGGATCAGCGTCGCCTCGAAGAACACGTAGAACAGCACCGCGTCGAGCGCCGAGAACACGCCGTTCAGCAGCCCCGAGAGGATGAGGAACGAGGCGTGGTACTGGCCCACGCGGCTCTCCACCTGGGACCAGCTCGCGCCCACCACCAGCAGGGTGATGAAGCTGTTCAGCAGCACGAACAGCACCGAGATGCCGTCCACGCCGAGGTGATAGTAGATACTGAAGCGCTCTATCCAGAGAATTTGCTGAGTGAATTGAAAACCGGCGTCCTGCGTGTCGAATCCGGTGTACAGCGGAATCGTGACCAGGAAGCCGAGCAGCGCGCCGGCGAGCGCGATCCAGCGCTGCAGCGGCGCCCTCCGGTCGCCGCCCATCGCGAGCACCACGAGGCCGGCAGCGATCGGTATCCAGATGGCGAGCGAGAGCAGCATCTATTTCAAAAACCAGAACGTAAGCACGAGCAGGCCGAACAGCATCGCCACCGCATACTGGTTCAGCAGCCCGGACTGGACCAGCCGGATGACGCCGGAGAACCAGCCCACCACCCGCGCCGTGCCGTTCACCATCAGGCCGTCGATCAGCGCCTGGTCGCCGCCGCGCCAGAAGCCGCGGCCGATGAGCCGGGTGCCGGCCGCGAACACGCGGGAATACAGCTCGTCGAAGCCGGACTTGCGCTCGACCAGCGCATAAAGGGGCCCGAGCGCCATGGCGATGCGCTTCGGAAGGTCGGGCCTCTTGAGATACAGCAGCCAGGCGGTGGCGATGCCGGCCACCGCGAGCCAGAACGGCCATGACACGAAGCCATGCAGCGTGAACGCCCACACGCCGTGGAACTCACCCGGCGTCGGCGGGACCGCGTCGCCGAAGAAAGCGCCGTAGACGAGCGGCCCGACCGCGTACCCCGCCAGCACCGAAGGGATGGCCAGCAGCACCAGCGGCACGGTGACCACGGGGGGCGACTCGTGCGGCGGATGCGCGGCGCCGAAGCGCGGCTCGCCGTGGAAGGTCATGAACACCAGCCGGAACGTGTAGGCCGCAGTCACGAACACGGTTGCCGTTACGCAGAGATAGCCGAAAAGCGCGCCGGGAGTGCCGGACGCTCCGATGGCGGCGATGATGGCGTCCTTGGAATAGAAGCCGGAAAACCCCGGGATGCCGGCCGAGGCGAGGGCGCCGACGAGCATCGTCCAGTAGGTCCAGGGCATGGTTCTCTTCAGCCCGCCCATGCGCCGCATGTCCTGCTCGTGGTGCAGCGCGATGATCACCGAGCCGGCGGCGAGGAACAGCAGCGCCTTGAAGAAGGCGTGCGTCACGAGGTGGAACATGGCCGCGGAATAGGCCGAGGCGCCCAGCGCCGCGGTCATGTAGCCGAGCTGCGAAAGCGTCGAGTACGCCACCACGCGCTTGATATCGAACTGGGTGAGCGCGACCAGGCCCATGGAGAGCGCGGTGATGGCGCCGATGACCAGCACCACCGAGCGCGCCGTCTCGGACAGCTCGTACAGCGGCGACATGCGCGCCACC
>CAZJJC010000346.1:0-7201 GCA_964546195.1 uncultured Enterobacteriaceae bacterium
CGATGGCGAGCGCCTGGAGCTCGGCGCGCGCGACCTGGTGCTCACGCCCAACGGCACCTGGCACGACCACGGCATCGACGCCGGCGGCACCCAGTGCATCTGGCAGGACGGCCTCGACATCCCGCTCATGAACTCGCTCGACGCCAATTTCTACGAGGTGCACCCGGATATCATGCAGAAGCCGGCGCCGCTTTCGCGCGACAACTGGAGCAAGCCTTATTCGCCCGTTTTCAGGTATTCATGGGACGAGTCGTACGACGCGCTTAAGAACGCCCCGTCCACGGCGCATGACGGTGCGGTGTACGAATACAGGAACCCGCTCACCGGTGGGCCCGTCATGCCGACCATCGGCGCGCAGCTGCAGCTTCTTGCGCCCGGCGAGCAGACCAGGGCGCATCGCCACACCGGCAGCGCCATCTACCAGGTGGCGCAGGGGCGCGGCTGGTCCATGATCGGCGACCAGCGCTTCGACTGGGAAGAAAAGGACATTTTCGCCCTGCCCTCGTGGGCCGTGCATTCGCACGCCAACGCCTCCGCCAGCGAGGGCGCGGTGCTGTTCTCCTTCAACGACTTTCCGGCCATGCGCGCGCTCGCGCTTTATCGCGAGCAGCCGGCATGATTAATTGCTCTGACCCCTTTTCCCTGGAATGATCAGCGCGGAGCAGAACGAATTGATGACGCGCATCGGGCCGGGCACGCCTGCCGGGCAGCTGCTGCGCAACTACTGGCAGCCGGTCGCGCTCGTGGACGAGCTGCAGGGCCACCGGCCGGTCAAGGCCATCAGGGTTTTGAATGAGAATCTCGTGCTGTTCCGCGATGAGAAAGGCGAGTACGGCCTCCTGGAACGCCATTGCCCGCACCGCGGCGCCGACCTCGCCTACGGCCGGCTCGAGGACGGGGGGCTGCGCTGCGCGTTCCATGGCTGGCTCTTCGACACCGCCGGAAAATGCCTCGCCACGCCGGCCGAGCCCGAGGGCAGCCGTTTGTGCGAGCACATCCGGCAGCGGGCCTATCCGGTCACCGAGCGCAGCGGGATTCTCTTCGCCTACCTGGGCGCCGGCGAGCCGCCCGCGTTCCCGCACTTCGACTGCTTCGTCGCGCCGAACGAGTACACGTTCGCCTTCAAGGGCTACTGGGACTGCAACTGGCTGCAGGCGCTCGAGGTCGGCATCGACCCGGCGCATGCCTCGTGGCTGCACAAGTTCTTCGAGGACGAGGACCCGGGCAAGGGCTATGGCCGGCAGTTCCGCGCCACGCCGGCCGGCTCCGAGCTGCCGATGAGCAAGGTGCTGCGCGAGCTCGACCGGCCGGAGATCCGCGTCGAGCGCACCGCATACGGCATGCGCCTGCAGACCTTAAGGAAGATAAACGAGGCGAGCACGCATCTGCGGGTGACGAACATCCTGTTCCCGCAGGCCTTCGTCATCCCGATGAGCCCCGAGATGACGATCTCGCAGTGGCATGTCCCGGTCGACGACACCGGCTGCTACTGGTATTCCATCTTCACCAGCTTCGGCGCGCCGGTGGACAAGGACACCATGCGCGCGCAGCGCCTGAAGACCTACCCGGCGCCCGATTACAGGCCCATTTTTTCAAGAAGCAATTCCTGGGGTTTCAACGCCGAGGAGCAGAGTAAGCACACCTTCACCGGCATGGGCTTCGACATCAACATCCACGACCAGTGGGCGTGCGAGTCGCAGGGCCGCATCCAGGACCGCACCAAGGAGCATCTCGGCACCACGGACAAGGGCATCGTTCTCTACCGCCGGATCCTCCTCGATGCGATACGAAAAAGCGAGTCCGGCGAGAAGCCGCTCATGGTGCTCGATCCGGGAGCCGCCCGGGAGATCACCGGGCCGCCCGCGGTCGACGGCATCGGCCCCACCGACCGGCTGGAAGACTACTGGAAGGAGTTCGACGCCAACCGCCGCCGCCACGCGGCCTGGGCCGCTTGAAAAAAGAAGTCCTCAAGGAAATCGAAGCCCATGACCTGAAGGCGGTGCGCTTCTCGTTTGCCGACCAGCACGGCGTGCTGCGGGGCAAGACGCTCGCCCCGGGCGAGGTGAAAACGGCGCTCGAGCGCGGCGTCACGCTCACCAGCACTTTGCTTCTCAAGGACACGTCGCACCGGACCGTGTTTCCCGCCTTCACCCCCGGCGGCGGCGTCGGCATTCCGGAAATGCAGGGCGCCGCGGACATCCTCATCGTTCCCGACGTCTCCACGTTCCGCATCCTGCCGTGGGCGGCGGACACCGGCTGGTTCCTGTGCGATGCACGGTTCCAGGATGGACGGCCGGTGCCTTACTGCACGAGAAACATATTAAGAACTGCTTTGAAAAATCTTTCTTCCTCGGGTTACGAGTTCGTCGCCGGCCTGGAAGTCGAGTTTCACGTCTTCAAGATCGTCGACCCCAACCTCAAGCCTTCCGATGCCGGGCAGCCGGGCAATGTGCCCGAGGTGGAGCTGCTCACCACCGGCTACCAGTACCTGACCGAGCAGCGCTACGACCACATCGATCCGGTGGTGGAGATCCTGCGGCGCAACCTGGAGAAGCTCGGCCTGCCGCTGCGCTCCTACGAAGTCGAGTTCGGGCCGAGCCAGTTCGAGTTCACCCTCGGCGCCATGCCCGGGCTCGCCTCGGCCGATGCCATGATTCTGTTTCGCAGCGCGGTGAAGCAGATCGCCCGGCGTTACGGCTACCACGCCACCTTCATGTGCCGGCCGAAGCTGCCGAACGTGGTGTCGAGCGGCTGGCATCTGCATCAGTCGCTGAGTCGCAACGGCACGAATGCGTTCATGTCCGGCGAAGACGATCTTTCCGAGCTCGGCAAGCGCTATCTCGCCGGATTGCTCGCGCATGCGCGCGGCGCCGCCGCGCTGTCGACGCCGACGGTCAACGGCTACAAGCGCTACCGGCCCTATTCCCTCGCGCCCGATCGCGTGGTCTGGGGCAAGGAGAACCGCGGCGCGCTGCTGCGCGTGGTCGGCGCGCCCGGCGACCCGGGCACGCGCATCGAAAACCGCGCCGGCGAGCCGGCCGCGAATCCCTACCTGTATTTCGCCTCGCAGATCTATTGCGGGCTGGACGGCATGGCACGAAAGCTGCCCCTGCCGCCCCCGGCCGACACGCCCTACGAAGCCGAAGCCGAGCTCCTGCCGCGCACGCTGCAGGAAGCGCTCGACTGCCTCAGGAAGGACGCGGTTCTTTGCGAAGGGCTCGGGCGCAGCTTCGTGGACTACTACTGCAGGATCAAGGAAGCCGAGCTCGCGCGCTTCAATCTCGAGGTGAGCGACTGGGAGCACCGGGAATATTTCGACTTGTTCTGAGGAGCCGGTATGGAAATGCGCAAGCTGGGCAAGAGCCCGATACATGTCACCGCCATCGGCCTGGGCCTGATGTCGATGTCGGGCGTCTACGGCAATGCCGACGACGAGCAGTCGATCGGGGTGATCCACCACGCGCTCGACCGCGGCATCAACCACCTCGACTCGGCCGACATGTACGGCTGGGGGCACAACGAGCAGCTGCTCGGGCGCGCGCTGAAGGGCCGGCGCGACAAGGTGATCGTGGCCAGCAAGTTCGGCCAGACCAAGAGCGCCGAGGGCAAGCAGGGCATCGACGGGCGCCCGGAATACGTCATGCAGGCCTGCGAGGCGAGCCTGAAGCGGCTCGGACTCGAGGTCATCGACCTCTATTACCAGCACCGGGTCGACCCCAACGTGCCGATCGAGGACACCGTCGGCGCGATGAAACGCCTGCTCGAGCAGGGCAAGGTGCGCGCGCTCGGCCTGTCCGAGGCGCGCCCGGAGACGATCCGGCGCGCGCACAAGGTGCATCCGATTGCCGCGGTGCAGAACGAATTTTCGCTGCTGTACAGGGCGGAAGGCGAGGAAACGCTGCGGGCGACGCGCGAGCTCGGCATCACGCTGGTGGCGTATGCGCCGCTCGGCCGCAGCCTTCTCACCGGCTCGGTGCACGGCAAGCAGGACCTGCCCGAAGGCGACCGCCGCCTGCAGCACCCGCGCTTCCAGGGCGAGAACCTCGACAAGAACGTCGCGATCGCGGCGAAGCTCGAAGCCATCGCGCGGGAAAAGGGCTGCACGCCGGCGCAGCTCGTCCTCGCCTGGCTGCTCGCGCAGGGCAAGGACGTGGTCGCGATCCCCGGCACCAAGCGCAAGCCGCGCGTCGACGAGAACCTTGCCGCCCTCGAGGTAAGGCTTTCGAAAGACGACGTGGAGAAAATCTCGGCCGCGGCGCCGGTGGGCGCGGCGGCCGGCACGCGCTACCCGGCGGAAAACATGAAGCGCGTCTACCTCTAGCGCGAGGGTGCTGGCCTACGACGCCGGGCGGTGGCTGCTGCTCGCCATCCTCTGGTCGCTGCAGTTCCTCTTCCTGCGGGTGGCGGTGCCGGTGTTCGGCGTCGCGCCGGTGGCCGAGGCGCGCGCGCTCTTCGCGGCGCTTTTCCTGCTGCCCTGGGCGGTGTACTTCGCGCGCGAGCAGCTCGCCCTGCGCGCGCGCTGGAAGGACCATCTCGCGGTCGGCCTGGTGAACAACGTGCTGCCCTTCGTCTGCTTCGCCTGGGCCGCGGCCGCCCTCCCCGCGGGCTACCTCGCGATCATCAGCGGCTTGGTGCCGCTCTGGGCGGCGCTCATCGCCGCGCCGGTGCTGGGCGAGCCCTTCGACCTGCGCCGCGCCGCCGGCTTCGTGCTCGGCATCGCCGGCGTGGCGCTCATCGTCAATCTGGGCCCGGTAACGCTCGATGCGCGCACGCTGCTCGCCACCGGCGCCGCGATCCTCGGCGCCGCGCTGTGGGGCTGGGCCGGCGTGATGATCAAGCAGCGCACCGGGCGCATGCCGCCGATGGGACTGGCGGCCGGCTCGATCGCGTTTGCCGCGGTACTCCTGGCGCCGCTGTGGGCGCTGACGCCGGCGCCTTCGACCTGGACGCTGGAAGCGGCCGCGGCGCTGCTCGCGCTCGGCGTGCTGTGCAGCGGCCTCGCCTACCTGCCGTTCTTCACCCTCATCCGCGACATCGGCCCCTCGCGCACGCTGAGCGTCGGCCTCGCCGTCCCGGTGCTCGGCGTGGCCTGGGGCTGGCTGCTCCTGGACGAGCCCGTCACCGCGCCGATGGTGCTCGGCGCGGCGCTGGTGCTGGTCGCCCTCGCCCTGGTGCTGAAGCGCTGAGGCCTACAGCTCGCGGCCGATCAGCCGGTCGACCGAGTACGGCCCGCCGCCGCGCCACCAGATGGCGAGCGCCACCAGGCCCCACAGCATGACGAACTCGTAGCCGCGGTTCAGCCACGAGAACCCGTTGGGCAGGTAGTGCGCGAACATGATCACCGCCATCTCGATGGTCAGCATTGCCGCGAACAGCCTGGTGAACAGGCCGATGGCGATGGCGATGCCGCCGACGAACTCGACCAGTATCAGGAAGTAGATGAGCAGGATCGGATCCTGATAGCCCATCTTCATGAAGGCCGGCGCCATCGCCTCCGCGCCGCGGCTCACCTTGCCCCAGCCGTGCACGGCGAGCGTCAGGCCCACCGCGCAGCGGATCAGCAGCCACGACAGCGGCTCGAGCGCCTCGTAGAGCGGCCGCAGGGCCGGAAATAGCAGCCTCGGCCTGGTTCCAGCAGTTTCCATGATCCCTCCATTGAGTATTGTTGGACTGCCCTCCACGGGCAGCGCCGTTATTGTGTACTCAAGCTGGAATTTTCGCTCGCGGTGCCGTTCGCGCTGCTTTGGCGCTAGCGGGAGAAACACCGCGCGGACGTTAGCCGGCGACCTCGAGGCAGCGGATGGTGTATTCGTGCTTTAGCTTGCGCTTGAGCACGCGGTCGTCGAGTTCCATGGTGAAGCGGGCGGCGGGGCGGATGCCGCCACGTGCGGCGAGGGTGCCGCAGAACATGGCGTGGCCGGGCTTGAGGGGATGGCGGCCCATCAGGTCTTCGGGGGAGCGCATGGCGGTGACGGGGCCTTCCTGGTAGAGCTCGCCGTCTGCCCAGGCGCGAAGGATGAGGCGCTCCCAGTGCGGCTTTACCTCGTCGTAGCGCCAGGTCTCGGTGGATACGGGCTTGGCGCAGAGCTGCTTGGAGAGGGTGACGCCGATGGTTTCGGCCTTGCGGTCGGTGTGGTCGGAGCCGACGGCGACGCGCAGGTCATCGCTGGTCTTGATTAGAACGAATTCGACTTCGCCGCTGGTGTCGGGGCCGGAGACCTGGATTTCGGTGCCGTGGGTGAAGAGGCTCGCGGCGACGCGGTAGAAGATGGGCGTGGTCCTGGGCGGCTTGACGCCGATTTCTTCCAGCTCCTTGATGTGCTTGCGCAGGGCGGCTTCGTCGCGGCCGGTCCAGCCGGCGATGATGAGTTCCTTGATTTGGTAGTCGGTCATGAAAGAAGCGTAGCAAAACCGGGGTCAGAGCCCTCAAGACAGAACCAAGAAGAACCGGGCTCTGACCCCATCAGGTGCGGGCGGCGGGGATGTCGTAGGTGGACATGAGCCCGTCGACGATGCCGTGGAACTCGTTCCAGGGGGTTTCGCGGTAGGCGTGGTTGCGCACGATGAAGGAGGCGCCGGCGTAGAACTTTTCGTACTGGAGGTGGCGGCCGGCGAACTCGGAGCCGACGAGGTCCCAGGCGAGCTTGAAGAGCTTCATGCGCTCGACCGCGCCGCCCTGCGGGGTCTGGAAGTAGGTCTCGAACTGGTGCGCGAGCCCCTCGTTCTCCATCACCGAGATGTCGGCGGGCATCTGGAAGACGCCGCCGCCACAGAGCTCGCGCAGCTTGTCGATGAAGGTGGAGTAGTTCTGCGTGGACCACTCGAGCGCGGCGTACATCATGCGGCGGTTGAAGCAGACATAGCCCTCGGGCCAGCGCTCGAAGGCGTCGATCTGGCCGTGCACCATGCCGGCGATCGTGGCTTCCACCGCGGACATGTGGCCGAGCAGCTCCTTCACCGCCGGGACCTCGATGGCGCCGGTCGAGTGGGCGATCCTGCTGCACAGGCCCAGCACCAGGCGCAGCTTCGCCCAGTAGCGCACGTTGGACTGGTGGTTGCCGAAGCAGTGGCTCGGGGTCTTGACGTAGATGTCGCGCGAGAGCAGCGCGTCGTCGTGCACGAAGACGCGCTCCCAGGGCACCTTCACCTCCTCGCACATCACCATGCTGTCGGTCTCGTCGAAGCGCCAGGCGAGCGGCGC
>CAZJJC010000347.1:0-21069 GCA_964546195.1 uncultured Enterobacteriaceae bacterium
CGCCATCACCGGACCGAGCACCAGCCATCCCAGCCCGAGCGGAATGCTCGCCACGACGCTGAGCACCATCAGGATCACGCCGTACAAGAGGAACGGCACGATGTTCCTGAGGCAGCCGCTGAAGCTCTCCTTCATCGCCTCGAGCGCGCTGCGCTCGTGGAACACGACCAGCGGCGCCGCGAACCACACCGCCATGAACAGCGGGATCATGAGCGCCAGCATGACCAGCACGGCGAGCGCCACGCCGGCCACCGCGCCGGCGGCCGCGGCCGGATCCGCGCCCGCGCCGCCGCTCATCACCGCGAACATGCTCGCGCCGGTGACGAGGCCGACCACCAGCGCAATGGCGATCGTTACCCCGAGGTAGATGCCGCCCACCGCCGCCAGCGGCCCCAAGCGCTCGCGGAAGCCGGCGAACAGATGGCCGAACCTGAGCTCGCCGCCTTCGGCCAGGTCGCGGCAGCCCAGCATCAGGCCGGCGGTGAACACCGGGAACAGCACCATCAGCCCGAGCGAGCCGATGAACGGAATCATGGCCGCCACGATGGCGATCACCGCGAGCGCCACTACGATGCCGATCCACATGCCCGGCTGGCGCCTGAAAAGGCTCCAGCCCTGCGCGATCCAGGCCCAGCCGTTGGCCGCCGGCACGCCGCGTCCGCCCGGGACGAAGTTGCCCGCCTGCGGGCTTGCGGCATCCGCCACCGCCGCCCTCGGTGCCGCGTAGGGATTGGGGGTGCTCATGTTTTCTCCTTTTGTCTCACCCGCACGGTGGCGATCGCTTTGGCGACCAGGGAGCCGTCTTCGTTCTTCGCTTCGGCCTCCACGAAGCTCATGGTACGCGCATCCTTCATGACGCGCGCATCGGCGAACAGCCTCGTCCCGCTGCCCGCGCCGATGAACGAAATGGACAGATCGATGGTCACCACCCCGACCGAGTCGGGATGGAGCGTGCGCGCCGCGGTACACAGGGCAACGTCCAGCAGCGACATGATGACGCCGCCGTGCACCGTGCCCAGGCTATTGGTGAGATACGGCTCGATCGGCAGCGAGAGCCGCGCCGTACCCTCGCCGAGGGTGTCGGTGAGGATCCTCAGGTGCGTGACGAACGGGATCTTCTTCTGGTAATCCCGCGTGAATTCGAGCGCATTCATACGACGGTGGCTCCGCCGTCGACGGCGATCGCCTGCCCGGTGATGTGCCGCGATGCCTCGGAAGCGAGCAGCACGACCAGCCCTTTCAGATCCTCGTCGTTGCCCAGGCGCTGGGTCGGGGTCCAGTCGCGGATCAGCTCGCCGGTGGTGCCGAGCGTCGCCTTGGTCATCTTCGAAGGGAAAAAACCCGGGCCGATGGCGTTCACCGTGATGCCGTGCTGGCCCCATTCCGCCGCCAGCGCGCGGGTGAGGTTGACCAGCCCGCCCTTGGTGGCGTTGTAGGCGATGGTGCGCACGATGCGCGGGTCCTGGCCCATCAGGCCGGCGATCGAGGCGATGTTGATGACGCGGCCCCATTGCGCCGGAATCATCGAGCGCTTGGCCACGAGCTGCGTGAGGACGAACGCCCCGGTGAGATTGACGTTCACCAGCTTGTCCCAGGCTTCGAGCGGATGATCCTCGGCCGGCGCGCCCCAGGTGGCCCCGGCGTTGTTCACCAGAATATCGACTTTGGAGAACCGCTTCAGGACCTCCTCCACCAGGGGGGGGATCGCTTCGCGCTTGCCGATATCGCAGACGTAGGGGTCGGCTTCGATTCCGCTTTTCCTCAGGCGGGAAACCGCCTGATCGAGCTCGTCTTCCTTGCGGGCGGTGATGGCGAGCTTCGCGCCCATCTCGCCGAGCGCCTCGGCCATCTGCAGCCCCAGGCCGCGCGAGCCGCCGGTGACGAGCGCCATCCTGCCCTTCAGGTCGAGTAGCTGCTTGACGTTCACGGGCGGATATTACGACGCCGCTGAATCCAGGAACTGCCCGATGAGGGGATTGACCCGCTCGGGATGCGTGAGCGGCGCCATGTGGCCGGCGTGCGCCAGCGGCTTGAAGCTCCAGTGCGGACAGGCGGCGGCGAAGATCTCGACGATCTCGCGTATCGGGCGACGGGTCCGGGGATCGCTCACCACCAGGGTGGGCGCCGCCACGCTCTTCCAGCCTTCGAGAGTCGTCTCTTCGGTCATGATCGCGTCCCACTCGTAGTAGTTGGGCGGCAGCGACGCGGCAAAAGCGGCCTTGCGCTTCTCCGGCATGCCGGCCCACGCGCCCTCGCCGATCCAATAGTCCGCGAAGCGCTCCGCGACCTTTTCCCATTCGCCCAATGAGCCGAAGCATTTCACATGGTCGCGCAGCGCCCGCGCTTCGAGGAAGGCGTCCAGCCGCCCCTGCTGCTTGAGAAGGGGGAAGGGGTTGGGCTCGAGGAGCGATAGCGTTTTGACTCGCGGGCCGAGGAGAAGCGCGGCCTTCAACGCGACTGAAGCGCCGAAGGAATGGCCTACGAGGTGCGCGGCGCCGCCGCCGGTGCTTTCCAGCAGGGCGAGGACCAGCGAAGCCTGCGCATACAGCGACTGCGAGGTGTTGGCCGGCCAGGGCGTGGTCTCGCCGTAGCCGAAAAGGTTGATGGCGAGCACCCGGTAGCGATCGCCCAGGGCTTCGCCCAGCGCCTTCCACTGGCGGTTGCCGCTCACCGAGCTATGGATCAGGACGACCGGCTCGCCCTGGCCCTGCTCGGCGTAGTCGATCGTCAGCCTGCCCCTCGCGACGAGCGGCATCAGCCCTTGAGCTGCAGCGACTTGTACTCGAGGAATTCCTCCAGCCCGTAGACGCCGGCCTCGCGGCCGTGGCCCGACTGCTTGAAGCCGCCGAAGGGCGCGTTCATGTTGAAGGCGCCGCCGTTGACGTCGATCTGGCCGGCGCGGATGCGGCGCGCCACGCGCTGCGCGCGGCCCTCGTCCTTCGACCAGACGGCGCCGGCGAGGCCGTAGACCGTGTCGTTGGCGATGCGCACCGCTTCCTCCTCGTCCTTGTACGGGATGATGGAGAGCACCGGGCCGAAGATCTCCTCCTGCGCGATGGTCATGCCGTTCTTCACCCTGCCGAACACGGTGGGCCGCACGTAATAGCCGCCGGCGGGCACGCCCTCGGGCGGCTCGGCGCCGCCGGCCACCAGCTCGGCGCCTTCATCGAGGCCCTTCTGGATGTAGCCGCGCACCCGCTCCAGCTGCGCCTTGGAGGTGAGCGGGCCGAGCCTGGTGGTCTCGGCGAGCGGGTCGCCGACGGTGAAGCCCTTCGCCACCTCGGCGGCGATCTTCGCCGCTTCCTCGTACCTCGACTCGGGGACCAGCATGCGCGTGAGCGCGGTGCAGGTCTGTCCGGAGTTGAGGTAGCAGCCGTTGACGGTGCCCTTCACGGCGAGGGCAAGGTCCGCGTCGTCCAGGATCACCGAGGCGCTCTTGCCTCCGAGCTCCAGCGCGATGCGCTTGACGCTTTGCGCCGCGAGCTCCGAGATGCGCTTGCCGGCGCGGGTGGAGCCGGTGAACGAGATCATGTCGACGCCCGGGTGCTTCACCAGCGCCTCGCCGGCGTCGCGCCCGAATCCGCTCACCAGGTTGAACACGCCGTGCGGCAGCCCTGCGGCCTGCGCGGCCTCGGCCAGGATGAAGGCATTGAACGGCGCCACTTCCGAGGGCTTCAGCACCACGGTGCAGCCCGCGGCGAGCGCCGGCGCCACCTTCAACGTGATCTGGTGCAGCGGATAGTTCCACGGCGTGATCGCGCCGACTACGCCGACCGGCTCGCGCACCACGAGTGAATTCCCGACCCGATTTTCAAACTGGAACTCGCGCAGAAGCTTCGCATAGTTGGCGAAATTCGCGATCGGCAGGCCCGCCTGGATGCGGCCCGCGAGCTTGAGCGGCATGCCGACTTCCTGCGCGATGATTCTGGCGAGCTCGTCGCTGCGCGCCTTGAGGCTCGCCGAGATTTTCTCGAGGTACTCGGCGCGCTTTTCCGCGGGAGTTTCGCTCCATCCAGGCAAGGCATTTCTAGCGGCGGTCACAGCAGCATCGACATCCTGCGCGGTCCCGGCGGGTACGCGTCCCAGCACCTCGCCGCTGCCGGCGTTGTGCACGTCGATGGTTCCCTTGCCGCAGGGCGCGACCCATTGGCCGCCGATGAAGAACTTGTCGCGGACGAGCATTCCGGTCTCCTGGTGAAGGAGGCTATTTTATATATACTGCGCGGGCATCGAACAGGACACGGGGATAAGCATGGCGCGTACCGCCCGCGCAGTGATTTGCCGGGAGCTGAACAAGCCGGTGGTGGTCGAGGAAATCCGCGTCGAGCCGCCCAGGCGCGGCGAAGTGACGGTCAAGCTGGGCGCCTGCGGCGTGTGCCACTCCGATCTTTCCGCCACCAACGGCACCTTGCAGATGCAGCTGCCGCTGATCCTCGGGCACGAGGCTGCAGGCGAAGTCGTCGAGGTCGGGGAAGGGGTTTCGGCCCTCGGCGCGGGCGACCATGTGGTTTCCTCGTTCATCTACATGTGCGGCGAATGCCGCTTCTGCGCCGGCGGCCGGCCGGTGCTGTGCATCGAGCAGGGCAAGGCGATCACCACGCTGCCCGACGGCAGCGTGCGCACGCGCGACGCGAAGGGCGACCCGCTGAATATCTTCTCGGGCTGCGGCGTCATGGCCGAGTACGCGACGATGCACGTGGACAACCTGGTGAAGATCGATCCGAAGATTCCGTTCGACCGCGCCGCGCTGGTGGGCTGCGCGGTGACGACGGGGGTGGGCGCCGTGTTCAACACCGCACGCGTCGTGCCGGGCTCCTCGGTGGCGGTCTTCGGCTGCGGCGGGGTCGGCCTCAACGTGGTGCAGGGCGCGCGCATCGCCGGCGCCGAGCGCATCATCGCGATCGACACCTTGGAATCGAAGCTCACCCTGGCGCGCGAGTTCGGCGCCACCGACGTTCTTCTTTCGAGTGAAGACCCGGTGAAAGCGCTCAAAAAGATGACCGGCGGCGGGCCCGATTACGCGTTCGAATGCGTCGGCAACGGCGAGCTCGCGGCGACGGCGTACCGGGCGATCCGGCGCGGCGGGCTGGCGGTCGTGGTCGGCGTGGCGAAGCCGGGCGACTCGACCGCGGTGCGCACCATGACGCTGCCTTTCGAGGAGAAGACGCTCACCGGCAGCTACTTCGGCTCGTGCGTGCCGCGCATCGACTTTCCGCGCATGCTGGCGCTCTACCGGGGCGGCAAGCTCAAGCTCGACGAGCTCATCACCCGGCGCTACGCGATCGACGAGGCGCCGCAGGCGTTCGCCGACCTGGAGTCCGGCAAGAACGCGCGTGGTGTAATAGTCTTTTGATGCGCGTCTTCCGGTGAGCGGGCGCATCCTGGTCGTCGACGACCAGCGCGCCAACGTCGAGATGCTGGCGGGGGTGCTCGCGGCGCGCGGCTACGAGGTGCTCACCGCGCTCGACGGCGAGAGCGCGCTCGAGCAGGTGCGCGAGGGCGCGCCCGACATCGTGGTGTCCGACATCCTGATGCCGCAGATGGACGGCTACGAGCTGTGCCGGCGCCTGCGCGGCGACCCGGCCACGACGCTGCTGCCGGTGATCCTGGTCACCTCGCTCGACCCGCTGCAGGAGCGCGTCAACGGCCTGGACGCCGGCGCCGACGACTTCCTGTCCAAGCCGGTGAACTGGGAGGAGCTTTTCGCGCGCGTGCGCTCGCTGCTGCGCATCAAGCGGCTGCAGGACGAGGTCAAGAGCTGGAACGTGCGGCTGGAGGAGCGGGTAAGCGAGCAGGTGGCGCAGCTCGAGCAGCTCGGGCGCCTGAAGCGCTTCTTCTCCCGCCCGGTGGCCGAGGCCATCGTCGCCGGCGGCGAGGACATCCTCGAGCCGCACCGGCGCGAGATCACCGCGGTGTTTCTCGACCTGCGCGGCTTCACCGCTTTCACCGACCGCGCCGACCCCGAGGAGGTGCTGGAGCTGCTGCGCGCCTACCACCTCGCCCTGGGCCACACCGTGGAGGACTTCGGCGGCACGCTCGAGCACTTCGCCGGCGACGGCGTGATGATCTTCTTCAACGACCCCTTCCCGGTGGAGCGGCCGGCCGAGCGGGCGGTGCGCATGGCCCTCACCCTGCAGCAGGCCTTCGTGCCGATCGCCAGGGCCTGGGAAAAGCTCGGTCACGCCGTCGGGCTGGGCATCGGCATCGCCCAGGGCGAGGCCACCCTGGGGGTGATCGGCTTCGAGCAGCGCTGGGAGTATGCCGCGATCGGCAACGTGCCGAACCTCGCGGCGCGCCTGTGCGGCGAGGCGCGCGCGGGCGAAATCCTGCTCGACGCCCAGAGCGAGCGCGAGGTGGCCGCGCTGGCCGACACCGAGCCGGTGGGGCCGCTCCTGCTGCGCGGCTTCCTCCAGCCCGTGCCGGCGTTCCGGCTCAGAGCTCTGAAGTAACGATCCCCAGCTCGCGCACCACGGACTGCGCGTCGTCGTCGTCCAGGTCCAGGCCGAGATCTTCCTCGTCCCAGTACTCGGCCTCGCTGTCGGGCTCGAGATCTTCGAAGTCCAGCGGTTCCATGGACGCATTCTTGATGGCGCCGCATGACAGGCCTTGCGGGGCGTGCCAGCCGAGAGGACTACCTCAGGAATAAAGCTTCAGGGATGCACGTCCTCGGTGAACCAGTCGTCGGGCAGCTCGGTGCCGGCGCTCTGCTCGCGCGCCTTGCGCAGGAGGAACGCTCCGGCCGCGGCGAACTGCAGCCCGGTGCCGACGTTGTTGGCGAAGCAGGTGATCTCCTGCGCGCGCTGCCGCCCCGGCGCGGTCCCGGAAAGCAGCTCGCCCAGATCCGGGTAGCGGCTCTTGCGCGCCGGCTCCTTCCACCAGCCTTCCTCGTGCGCCTCGTTCACGTTCGGCGTGCCCGGCATGACGTTGTTGTATTGCTTGGCCTGCTGGCGGTCGTGCACGAACACCCGGTCGCAGCGGTCGAGCACCGCGCCGTCGATCTCCTGCGACTTGATGCAGCCCACGTGCATGCCGGGCTTGAGCCATTTTGGCTCGATCACCCGGACGAGCGAGGAGGTGGCCGCGAGGATCACGTCGGCGCCCTGGACGCAGGCTTCGGCCGAGTCGGCGCAGATCACATGGTTGTCAGCGGCGAACTTTTCGCGCGTCTCGCGCCGCGGGCTGTAGACGCGTATCTCCCGGAATTTTCTGACCGCACGGGCCGCCATCAATTGCGCCCCGGCCTGCCAGCCGCTGCCGATGAGGGCGAGGGTCGAGGCGTCTTCGCGCGCCAGGTGCTTCAGCCCGAGGCCGCTCGCGGCGCCCACGCGCAGGCGCTGCATCACGCCGTCGGGAAACATCGCGAGCAGCGCGCCGGTGTCGGTGCTGAACAGCAGCACCAGCCCGACCCAGCGCCCGCCTGCCATCGGCTTCTTCACCCGCCGCGGCTTGCCGTCGATGAGGGGATGGGTGATGACATCCGAATTGATGCGCAGCGCCTGCACCCCCTGCGCCGGCCAGGTGCCGCCCATGTGCTTGAAGGCGTAGTAGCCGCCGGCAAGGCGGGTGGGCGCGATGTTGTCCACGCGCGGCGAAAGCAGCGCCCGCGCGGCTGCGTAATCGCGGTACATCGGCTCGAGCGCCGCCATGCAGTCCTCGATGGACAGCAGCCGCGCGACGTCGTCGTTGCTCAGGACGAGCATCCAAGCCGCCTTTCCTTGGCGCGCACCAGCGCCGTGAGCGCCTGGTTCACCGGGCCGTCTATCGCGCCGTTGATCACGTCGATCTCGCTTTTGCGCCTCGCCATGAGGTCGAGCAGCACCGAGGGCCGGGCGTTCGGGATCTTGCTGCCGAAGTCGCGCACGTAGGCCGCCGGGTCGTCGAAACCGAGCTTCACGCCCTTTTTCCTTGCCATCGCAAAGCCCTCCGTCGCGCACGCCGCCGAGACGCGCGCCAAGTCCGCGTCGCCCATCACTTCGCCGATGGTGCACTCGGCGATGGCGCAGGGCCCCGAGTAGGCGCAGTTGCACAGCAGCTTCTCCCACACCAGCTGGTCGATATCGTCGAACAGCCTGACGCGGAAGCCCGCGCCCGCCCACACGGCCTCGACCTGCTTCAGCCGCTCGGTGATCGGGCCGCCGAACTCGCTCAGGCGCACCAGCTCCATGCCGTTGTGGTGCGCGTGGCCCGGGCCGCGCATCGAGGCGCCGAAGCCGCCGACCACGCCGACCATGACCTTGTCCTTCCCGAGCACCGAGGCCGCGCTGTCGGGCCCGCCCAGGCCGTTTTGAATGGATAAGACCGGAGTCGACGGGCCGAGAAGCGGCTTCAATGCATGGGCAGCGCTAGAGACATGCATTGCCTTCGTCGCGAGTACTACGAGCTCGCAGGGACCTGCTTCACCCGGATCGGTCGTTGCGTTGATTCGCACGGTCCGGTCGCCGGAAGCGCCTTCCAGCCGCAAGCCCTTCGAGCGCATGGCCTCGACGTGCTCGCGCCAGCGGTCGATCGCCCACACCTCGTGGCCCGCCGCGGCGAAAAGCCCCGCGTACACCGAGCCCATCGCCCCTGTTCCGACAATCGCAATCTTCATAAAGGGGTCAGAGCAATTTTCATGGAATGAGCTTGCAAGCTAGTGATAAGCGGAAAATTGCTCTGACCCCTTTTTCCTTTAAGCGACTTCGAACAGGCCCGCGGCGCCCATGCCGCCGCCGATGCACATGGTGACCACGACGTATTTCGCGCCGCGGCGCCGCCCCTCGATCAGCGCGTGGCCGGTGAGGCGGGCGCCGCTCATGCCGTAGGGGTGGCCGAGCGCGATGGCGCCGCCGTTGACGTTGAGCCGCTCGTTCGGGATGCCGATCCTGTCGCGGCAGTGAAGCACCTGCACCGCGAACGCCTCGTTCAGCTCCCACAGGTCGATGTCCTGCACGTCCTTGCCGGCGTTCTCGAGCAGCTTGGGCACCGCGAACAACGGGCCGATGCCCATCTCCTTGGGGTCGCAGCCTGCCACCGCGAAGCCGCGAAATATGCCCAGGGGTTTGAGGTTGCGGCGTGAAGCTTCCTTATCCGACATGACGATGCATGCACAAGCCCCGTCCGAGAACTGGCTGGCGTTGCCGGCGGCGATGCAGCCGCCTTCGATCGCCGGCTTGATCTGCGACACGCCCTCGTAGGTGGTATCGGGCCGGATGCCCTCGTCCTCGGACACCGTGACCTCCTTCAGGGTCTCGTGCCCGGTGTGCTTGTCCACCACCTTCATCTTCGTGGTGATGGGCACGATCTCGTCCTTGAACTTGCCCGCCTTGCGCGCCTGGGCGGCGCGGTTCTGGCTCTGCACGCCGTACTCGTCCTGCCTGTCGCGCGGGATGTCGTAGCGCCGCGCCACGTACTCCGCGGTCTGCAGCATCGGCCAGTAGATCTCGGGCGCATGGCGGTGCAGCCAGTCGTCCTGGAAGTGATGCTTGTTCATCTCGTTCTGCACCAGCGAGATCGATTCGACGCCGCCGGCGACGAACAGCTCGCCTTCGCCTGCCAGGATGCGCTGCGCCGCGAGCGCGATGGTCTGCAGCCCCGAGGAGCAGAAGCGGTTCACCGTCATGCCGGGCACGGTCACCGGGCAGCCGGCGCGCAGGGCGATCTGGCGCGCGATGTTCCAGCCGGTGGCGCCCTCGGGATTGGCGCAGCCGATGATCACGTCCTCGACCTCGTCGGCGTCCACCTTGGCGCGCTCCAGCGCCGCGTGCACCACGTGCCCGCCCATCTTCGCGCCATGCGTCATGTTGAGCGCGCCGCGCCAGCTCTTGCAAAGCGGGGTACGCGCGGTCGAAACGATCACGGCCTGTTTCACGCTACTCATTGAACCTCCTGCCTTCCTGGGCGAGTTTTACGAGCAAGGGCGCCGGCTTCCACTGCGCGCCTTGATAGCCTTTCTGAAATCCCTGGATGGAATCGAGCACCTTCTGCAAGCCCACGCTGTCGGCATAGAACATCGGCCCGCCGCGGAAAGGCGGAAAGCCGTAGCCCGTCAGGTACACCATGTCGATGTCGGAGGCGCGCAGCGCGATGCCCTCTTCCAGGATGTGCGCGCCCTCGTTGACCAGCGCGTAGATGCAGCGCGCGACGATTTCCTCCTCGGAGATCTGGCGGGTTTTCACGCCGATGTCTTTCCTGTAAGAAGCAATGATGTTTTCAACTTCAGGGTCCGGAATCGGCTTGCGGCTGCCCGCCTCGTAGCGGTAGAAGCCTTTTCCGGTCTTCTGGCCGAAGCGGCCCTGCTCGCATACGCGGTCGGCGATCTTCGAATAGACGAACTCCGGGCGCTCCTGGTAGCGGCGCTTGCGGATCTCCCAGCCGATGTCGTTGCCCGCCATGTCGTACATCGCGAACGGGCCCATCGCCATGCCCCAGTCCTGCAGCGCGCGGTCCACCTGCTGCGGCGTCGCGCCCTCGTCGAGCAGGAACAGGCTCTGCTGGCCGTACTTCTCCAGCATGCGGTTGCCGATGAAGCCGTCGCACACGCCCGAGACCACCGGCACCTTCTTCAGCCGCTTGCCGAGCTTCATCGTCGTGGCGAGCACGTCCTTCGCGGTCTTGCGCCCGCGCACCACTTCGAGCAGGCGCATGACGTTGGCCGGCGAGAAGAAATGCGTGCCGACGACATCGGGCGCGCGCGTGGTGGCGGCGGCGATCTGGTCGACGTCGAGCGTCGAGGTGTTGGTGGCGAGTATCGCGCCCTGCTTCACGATGCCGTCGAGCTTCCTGAACAGCTCCTGCTTCACGTCCATGCGCTCGAACACCGCCTCGACCACGATGTCGGCATCGGCGATGCTGCCGAGGTTGATCGAGCCGCGGATGAGGCCCATGCGCTTGTCCATGTCGGCTTGCGTCAGCCGGCCTTTGGCCACGGTCGCCGCGTAGTTCTTTTCGATGGTATTGATTCCCCGATTCAAAGCCTCTTCAGCGGTATCGACCAAGGTCACCGGGATGCCGGCGCTGGCGAAGCTCATGGCGATGCCGCCGCCCATGGTGCCGGCGCCGATCACCGCGGCCTTGGCGATCTCGCGCACCGGCGTGTCCTCGGCGATATCCGGGATCTTGGAGCTCTGGCGCTCGGCGAAGAACATGTGGCGCAGCGCCCTGGACTCTTGGCCCTCGACCAGCTTGGCGAAGCGCGCGCGCTCCTGCTTGCGGCCTTCGTCGAAGGGCAGCGTGGCGGCGGCCTCGGCGCAGGCCACGATCTCGAGCGGCGCAGGATAGCCTTTCGAGGCCTTCGCCACCTCCTCGCGCACCTGAGCGAAGAAGCTTTTAGGGTCGCCCTCGAGCTTCGCGTTCATGTCGCGGATGCGCCTTAGCGGCTTACCGACCGCCTTGCCTGCAAAAAGCAACGCGGCGTCCAGCAGATCACCCTGCGCGATGTCGTCGATCAGGCCGAGCTCCTTCGCCCTTTCCGCAGGAATCGGATTGCCGGTGGTCATCATTTTCACGGCCTCGGCCATGGGAATGATGCGCGGCAGGCGCTGGGTGCCGCCCGAGCCGGGGAGGATGCCGAGCTTCACTTCGGGCAGGCCGAGCTGCGCCCCGGGCAGCGCGAGGCGGTAGTGGCAGGCGAGGGCGAGCTCCAGGCCGCCGCCGAGGGCGAAGCCGCCGATGGCCGCGACCAGGGGCTTGGACAGCGCGTCCTGCGCGTCGTTGATGTCCGGCAGGTCGGGCTTGAGGCGCGGCGCGTTGAACTCGCGGATGTCGGCGCCGCCGGAAAAGGCCTTGGCCGAGCCGATGACGACCACCGCCTTCACCGCCGGGTCGGCTTCGGCTTTCTTCAGGTGCTCGAGGATTGCGGCCCGCAGCGCGTTCCCCAGGCCGTTGACCGGCGGGTTGTTCATGGTGATGACGGCGATGCCGTCGCGGAGCGCGTATTGAGCGACGTCGCTCATTGCTATACCTGGGCCTTCAGGCGGTTGCGGGTTTGAGTCCGAGGCGGGAGAAGAGCTCCCGGTCGCGCTGCGCTTCGGGATTGCCGGTCGTCAGGAGCCGCTCGCCGTAGAACACCGAATTCGCGCCGGCGAGGAAGCATAGCGCCTGCACGGCATCCGACATGCGGCTGCGCCCGGCCGAGAGCCTTACCCAGGCTTTGGGCATGGCGATGCGCGCCGCGGCGACGGTGCGCACGAACTCGAGCGGCTCCAGGGGCGCGGCACCCTCGAGCGGCGTGCCCTTGACCGCCACGAGGTGGTTGATCGGCACGCTCTCCGGGTAGGGATCGAGGCTCGAAAGCTGCGCGATCAGCGCCGCCCGGTCGCGCCGCGACTCGCCCATGCCGACAATGCCGCCGCAGCAGACGCGGATGCCCGCTTTGCGCACCCGGCCAAGCGTCTCCAGCCGGTCGCGGTACTCGCGCGTGGCGATGATCCGGCCGTAGAACTCGGGCGACGTGTCGAGGTTGTGGTTGTAGTAGGCGAGCCCGGCCGCGCGCAGGCGCTCGGCCTGGCCGGGCTTGAGCATGCCCAGGGTGGCGCAGGTTTCCATCCCCAGCGCGCTCACGGCCTCGATCATCCGAACAATGGGGTCCAGATCGCGATCCTTGGGCCCGCGCCATGCCGCGCCCATGCAGAAGCGGGTGGCGCCGCTCGTTTTCGCGGCCTTCGCCGCCTCGAGCACCTGCTCGAGCGATAGCAGCGGTTCGTCCTCCACGCCGGCGGCATACCTGCGCGACTGCGGGCAGTAGGCGCAGTCCTCCGGACAGCCGCCGGTTTTCACGGAGAGCAGGCTGGAGAGCTGCACCGCGGCCGGGTCGTGGTGCTCGCGGTGGACGCTCTGCGCGCGGTGGACGAGCTCGCTGAAGGGCAGCTCGAAGAGCGCGGCCACGTCCTTGAGATTCATGCTGCTAGGATAAACTAACCTGAAGCCATGGGAGACATCATGCAAGGCCTGATGATGGACCTGCCGCTGCTCATCAGCGGCCTGATCCGGCATGCCGACCGCAACCACGGCGACACCGAGATCGTCTCCAGGACGGTCGAGGGGGGTGTTCACCGCTACACCTATCGAGACGCGCACACGCGCGCCCGCAAGCTCGCCAGGGCGCTCGCTTCGCTTGGCGTGAAGGCGGGCGAGCGGGTCGGCACGCTCGCCTGGAACGGGCACCGGCACTACGAGCTGTACTACGCGATCTCCGGCATGGGGGCGGTCATCAACACCGTCAACCCGCGGCTTTTCCCCGACCAGATCGTCTACATCTCGAATCATGCGGAGAACGTCGCTCTGTTCTTCGATCCGACCTTCATTGCGCTGGTGGAGAAGCTCGCGCCGCAGCTGAAGAGCATCCGGCATTACGTGCTGATGACGGACCGCGCGCACATGCCGAAGGGGTCGAATTATCTTTGCTACGAGGAATTGCTGGAGAAGGAGAGCGACGCGTTGGAGTGGCCCTCGTTCGACGAGCGCACCGCGGCGGCCCTGTGCTACACCTCGGGCACCACCGGAAATCCGAAGGGAACGCTTTACACGCACCGCTCGACCATCATCCATGCCTACGGCGCCGCGCTGCCCGATGCGCTCAACCTCTCGGCGCGCGACTCGGTGCTGCCGGTGGTGCCCATGTTCCACGCCAACGCCTGGAGCCTGCCCTACGCCTGCACCATGGTCGGCGCAAAGATGGTGTTCCCGGGGCCGCACCTCGACGGCAAGAGCGTGTACGAGCTGATCGAGCAGGAGAAAGTGACGCTGTCGGCCGGGGTGCCGACGGTGTGGCTCATGCTGCTGCAGCATCTCGCGGCGGGCAAGCTGAGGTTCTCCACGCTCGAGCGCACGGTGATCGGCGGCTCGGCATGCCCGCCGGCGATGATCCGCAAGTTCCAGGAGGAGCACGGCGTGCGCGTTTTCCACGCCTGGGGGATGACCGAGATGAGCCCGCTCGGCACGGTGGGCACGCTCAAGACGAAGCAGGCGAAGCTCGACAAGGAGGCGCAGCTCGCGGTCCAGGCGAAGCAGGGCCGCGGCATCTTCGGCGTCGACATGAAGATCGTCGACGAGCAGGGCAGGGAATTGCCCTGGGACGGCAAGCGTTTCGGCGACCTGATGGTGCGCGGGCCATGGATCGCGAGCGGCTACTTCAAGGGCGAAGGCGGCGACGTGCTGCGCGAGGGCTGGTTTCCGACCGGCGACGTGGCCACCATCGATGCCGACGGCTACATGCAGATCACCGACCGCTCGAAGGACGTGATCAAGTCGGGCGGCGAATGGATCAGCTCGATCGACCTGGAGAACATCGCCATCGAGCACCCCGCGATCGCCGAAGCCGCGGTGATCGGCGTGCAGCACCCGAAATGGGACGAGCGCCCGATCGTGGTGGCGGTGAAGCGCCCGGGGCAGGAGGTGTCGAGGGACGAGCTGCTCAGGTTCTACGAGGGCAAGATCGCCAAGTGGTGGATGCCCGAGGACGTGGTGTTCGTGAACGAGCTGCCGCACACCGCGACCGGCAAGCTTTCCAAGCTCACGCTGCGCCAGCAGTTCAAGGACTTCCGCCTTGATCAGAAGTGAGACGAAAGAGCGCATCGCGCGCATCCGCTTCGACCGCCTGGCGAAGAAGAACGCGTTCACCGGCGAGATGTATATCGAGCTGGCAAAGGCCCTCGCGGCGGCCGACGCCGATGCCGGGGTGCGGGCGATGCTGCTCTATGGGAGCCCGGATTGCTTCACGGCGGGCAACGACATCGCCGACTTCCTCGCGCCCAAGGAAGGCGAGCCCCCGGTGTGGAACGTATTCAAGGTACTGCCCGCGCTGCACAAACCCGTGGTCGCCGCGGTGGGCGGCCCTGCCGTCGGCAT
Source organism: uncultured Enterobacteriaceae bacterium (assembly GCA_964546195.1). Lineage (GTDB taxonomy): Bacteria > Pseudomonadota > Gammaproteobacteria > Burkholderiales > SG8-39 > SCGC-AG-212-J23. Next base: position 14,824 of record CAZJJC010000347.1, read on the forward strand.
CGGCACCACGCTGCTCCTGCATTGCGACCTCGTCTACGCGGCCTCGAACGCTCGCTTCCAACTGCCTTTCGTATCGCTGGGCATCGTGCCCGAGTTCGGCTCGACTTTCCTCCTGCCCCTCGCCGCCGGCTACCAGCGTGCCGCCGAGCTCCTGCTCCTCGGCCAGCCGTTCACCGCGCAGAAGGCGTACGAGGCCGGAATCGTGACCGCCGTCGTTTCTCCGGAGAATTTTCTCCACGAGGCGGAAAAGGCCGCGGCCACGCTCGCCGCGCTGCCGCCCGAGTCGATCCGGCTGACGAAGGCGCTGATGAAGTCCGGATTCGAAAAAACCATCCGCGATCGCATCATGGAGGAGGGCCGCCTCGTGCTCGAGCGCTTGCGCTCGCCGGAAGCGAAAGAGGCGATGAGCGCCTTTCTCGAGAAGCGCAAGCCCGATTTCTCGCGTTTTTGACGTGAAGCACACCCTACGCAGTCTGGAACGCCGACTCGGGCAGGAAGTCGGCGTTTCTCCATGGGTGGAGATCGGGCAGGAGCGCATCGACACCTTCGCCAAGGCGATCGAGGACTTTCAATGGATCCACGTCGATCCGGCGCGCGCCCAAGGCTCGCCGTACGGCGGCACCATTGCGCACGGCTTCCTCACGCTGTCGCTGCTGTCGCACCTCTCGGAGCGCACCTTCTCGTTCTCCGACCGCAAGATGGGCGTGAACTACGGCCTGAACCGCGTGCGCTTTACCTCACCGGTGCCCAGCGGCTCGCGCGTGCGCGCGCGCTTCACGCTCGCGAAGTACGAGCCCCTCGACGGCGGCGTGCAGGTCACCTGGAACACCGTGGTCGAGATCGAAGGCGCGCAGAAACCGGCTTTGGTCGCCGAATGGATCGGAAGGCATTACTACTGATGCGCTGGAAGCACAGGCCGCCGGCATCGAACTGGGGCGACTTCGGCCCGCACGACCAGCGCGGGCGCATGAACTGGGTGACGCCGGAAAAGGTACTGCAAGGCGTCGCCGAGGTGCAGGAAGGCATCAGCTTCCCGCTGTCGCTGCCGCTCGACTATCCCGGCGGCAGCGCGCTCAACCCGCGCCGGCGGCCGCCGCGCCTCGCGGCCACGGTGCGCGATGGCAACAGCGCGGGAAAGCAGAACTTCTGCTTCCCGCTCGCCGAGGACAATCCCGATCTCACCGACGTGGTGTCGGACGACGTGGCGCTGCTTACCTTGCAGTACTCGACCCAGTGGGACAGCTTCGCGCACGTCGGCAGCCGCTTCGACGCCGACGGCGACGGCAAGCGCGAGATCGTGTTCTACAACGGATTCCGCGCGGGGGAGCATGTATTGCCTGCTCTGTCGAATTCAAACCCAGAATCTTGGGCGAAATACGAAGGGACCGAAGCGAAAGCGCTGGGGATACAGAACCTCGCGGAGCACGGCGCGCAGGGGCGCGGCGTGCTGATCGACCTGCACGCGCATTTCGGCCGCGCGCATCGCGCCGTGACCTACGACGAGCTGATGATGGTCATGGAGAAGGACCGGGTGCCGGTCGAGAAGGGCGACATGGTGTGCCTGTACACCGGCTTCGCCGACGTGATCCTGGAGATGAACAAGCAGCCCGACGCGAAGCTGCTGCACCAGAGCTGCACCGGCCTCGACGGGCGCGACGAGCGGCTGCTGCAGTGGATCTCGGACTGCGGCCTGGCCGCGCTGATCGCCGACAACTACGCGGTCGAGATCATTCCCGCCAGCCTCGGCAAGCCCAGGCCGAACGCGCTCATGCCGCTGCACGAGCATTGTCTGTTCAAGAACGGCATCCACCTGGGCGAGATGTGGTATCTCACCGAGCTCGCGCGCTGGCTGCGCAGCCGCAGCCGCAGCCGCTTCCTGCTGACCGCGCCGCCGCTGCGCCTTCCCGGCGCGGTCGGCTCCCCCGTCACCCCGGTGGCCACGGTATGAAAGTCGCGTTGATCACCGGAGGCTCCTCCGGCATGGGCGAGGCGAGCGCGCAGGAGCTCACCCGGCGCGGCTGGCAGGTCGCCGTCATGGCCAGGAATGCAAAGGACGATGAGTTTTTTACGGTGAAAGGCGACGTGGCCCAAGACGGCGACTGCAGGCGGGCGGCAACAGCGGTGCTGGAAAAATGGGGTCGCATCGACGCGCTGGTGAACAGCGCCGGCACCACCAAATTCGTCGCCCACGCCGACCTGGAGGGTCTGTCCGCGGAAGATTTTCTCGGCATCCTGCGCGTCAACCTGCTGGGCCCGTTCCAGATGATCCGCGCCTGCGCGCCGGCGCTGAAAGCCGCGCGCGGCTGCGTGGTGAACCTGTCTTCGGTCGCCTCCATCCTGGGCACCGGCTCGTCGATCGCCTATGCCGCGTCCAAGGCGGCGCTCGACACCATGACCTTCTCGCTCGCGCGGGCGCTCGGCCCCGAGATCCGCCTGAACATCGTCGCGCCGGGCTACGTGCGCACGCCCTGGCAGGTCGCCGCGCACGGCGCCGAAGGCGCGGCGGACCTCGAGCGCCGCTTCGCCGAGCGCGCCCCGCTCAAGGCCGCGCCCGAGCCGCAGGACGTGGCCGACGCCGTGGTCTGGCTGATCGAGGGCGCGCGGCGCGTCACCGGCGAGATCATCTACGTCGACGGCGGCATGCACATCGCTTCTCCGCGTTGAAGTTCGATTACATCATCGTCGGCGCGGGGTCGGCAGGGTGCGTGCTCGCCAATCGCCTCACGGAAGACCCGCGCTGCACGGTCCTGCTGCTCGAAGCCGGGCCGCGCGACACCGACCGCTGGATCCACGTGCCGCTCGGCTACGGCAAGCTGTTCGCGCGCACCGACATCAACTGGGCCTACGAGTCCGAGCCGGAAGCCGCGCTGAACGGCCGGCGCATCTTCACCCCGCGCGGCAAGGTGCTGGGGGGCTCCTCCTCGATCAACGGCCTGGTGTACATCCGCGGCCAGCGCGAGGACTTCGACGGCTGGGGCATACCCGGCTGGGGCTTCGACGACCTGCTGCCGTACTTCCGGAAGTCCGAGAACCAGAGCCGCGGGGCCGACGCCTGGCACGGGATAGGCGGGCCGCTCGAGGTGGGCGACCTGCCCGACCGCCACGAGCTGTGCGACGCCTTCATCGCCTCGGCGATCGCCGAGGGCATCCCGCGCAACGACGACTTCAACGGCGCGACCCAGGAAGGCGCCGGCTACTACCAGGCGACGAGCTGCAAAGGCCGCCGCTGCAGCGCCGCCACCGGCTATCTGCGCCCGGCCGAGAAGCGCCCGAACCTGAAGGTCGAGGTCAACGCGCTTGCCACAAGGATCCTTTTCGAGGGCAAGCGCGCCACCGGCGTCGAATACAACCATAGGGTGGAGGAGGCGCGCCGGGAAGTCATCCTTTCCGGCGGCGCCTTCAATTCGCCCCAGCTTCTGCAGCTTTCGGGCATCGGTCCGGCCGGCCTGCTGCGCCAGCATGGCATCCCGGTGGTGCACGAGCTGCCGGCGGGCGAGGGGTTGCAGGACCATTTCTATGTCCGCACCTTCTGGAGGTGCAACCAGCCGATCACGCTGAACGACGACATGCAAAGCCTCTTCCGGAAAGCGGCGATGGGGCTGCGATACCTCCTGCACAAGAAAGGACCGTTGACGGTGAGCGCGGGCTACGCGGCGGCGTTCGTCAGGACCCGGGAAGAAGCGATGAGGCCGGATGCGCAGATCTATTTCATCAACTTCTCGACCGCCAAGCGCGGCGGCGTGCTGCACGCGCACTCGGGCTTCACCTGCTCGGTGTCGCAGCTGCAGGTGGAGTCGCGCGGCTCGGTGCGCATCGCGTCGGCCGACCCGCTGGCGCCGCCGCAGATCCGCTACAACTACCTCGCCACCGAGAACGACCGGCGCGTCATGGTCGAGGGCCTGAAGCGGGTGCGGCGCATCGTCAACACCCCGCCGATGCGCGATTACGTGCTGGACGAGTACCTGCCGGGGGAGCGCGTGCGCTCGGACGAGGACTGGCTGGCCTACTGCCGCGAAGCCGGCGACACGGTGTTCCATCCGGCTTCTACATGCAGCATGGGCAAGGTCGTTGATGACCATCTCAGAATCAAAGGAATGGAAGGCTTGAGGGTCATCGATGCTTCCGCCATGCCGGCCGTGCCTTCGGGCAACATCAACGCCGCGGTCATCGCCCTCGCCGAGAAGGGCGCCGATCTGGTAAAGGCCGGTCTCTGATGTGGGAAGCCGCGGTGCTCGCCCTGATGCTGGCCGCCGTGTTCCTCTGGGTCGACAGCCTGCGGGCGCGCGAGCGGGCGGTGCAGGCCGGACGCGCGGCCTGCAAGCGCTACGATCTGCAGTTTTTAGACGACACGGTCTCGTTCGCGCGCGTGCGCCTGGCGCGCGACGCGCACGGACAGGTGAAGATCGCGCGCACCTACACTTTCGAGTTCTCCGATACCGGCAACAACCGCCGCCACGGCGCCATCCAGATGCTCGGCGCGCAGGTGCTCGATCTGCGGCTGGAGCCCTATCCGGTCCAATGAGCCGTCCAATGACCTGGCTTGAAGGCAAGATCGTCGAGAACAGGCACTGGACGCCGGCGCTGTTCTCCCTGCGCGTGGAAGGCGTGCGGCTCTCGTTCGAGGCCGGCCAGTTCGTGCGCATCGCGCTCGACATGGAGGAGGGAAATGCGGGCTCGCGCGTGGCGCGGCCGTTCTCCATGGTGAATCCGCCGCAGGACCCGCTGCTCGAGTTCTACGGCATCGTGGTGCCGGAGGGACCGCTGTCGCCGCGCCTGGCGCGCCTTGCCCCCGGCGACAGCCTCTATGTCGCATCCAACCCGGCCGGCTTCCTGGTGCTCTCCGAGCTGCCCGATGCCCAGACGCTGTGGCTGCTGTGCACCGGCACGGGCATCGCGCCGTTTCTTTCGATTCTCGGCACCGAGGCGCCCTGGCGGCGTTACCGCAACGCGGTGCTGGTGCATGCGGTGCGGCATGCGAGCGAGCTTGTCTACCGGGAGGCGATCGAAAGCTTCCCCGGATTGAAGTACGTGAGGATGGTAAGCCGCGAGGCCGTACCCGGCGCGCTCGCCGGGCGCATTCCCGCGGCGCTGCGCGACGGGCGGCTCGAAGCCGCGGCGGGTCTCAGGCTGGCGGCCGAAACCTCGCAGGTCATGCTGTGCGGCAATCCCGGCATGCTGCAGGACGCAGCCGCGGCGCTCGTCGAGCGCGGCATGCGCAAGCACCGGCGGCGCGCGCCCGGCCACATCACGGTGGAGAGCTTCTGGTGAGCGTGCTGAAAGTCACACTCGCGCTCGCCGCCGCCGCGCTGCTCGCCGGCTGCAGCATGGTGCGCCTCGCCTACGACAACGCCGAGCTGTACGTCAAATACCGCGCCGGCCGCTACCTGGACCTGAAAGGCGCGCAAGACCATGAGCTTGCGCAGCGCATCGATTCGTTCTTCGCCTGGCATCGCAGCGAGGCGCTGCCCGACTATGCCCGCGTCGCCGGCGAAGCGGCGAAGCGGGTGGGCAAAGGTCTCTCGCGCGAGGACCTTGTTTGGGGTTACGATTCTCTGGTGGCGCACGCGAGGCACAGCCTGCGCGCCGCCGCCGAGCGGGTCGCGCCGCTTCTCGATGGCCTCACGTCCGAGCAGGTGGCGTACATGGAGAAGGGATTCGCCGAGGACAACCGCAGGTACGCGAGGGAGCACCTGCGGGGCAGCGAACAAGAACGCCGCGAGCGCCGCGCCAAGCGGGTCCAGGAGCGGCTGGAGGATTGGGTGGGGAATCTTTCGCAGGCCCAGGTGGAGCGGATAGGCCGGTACTCGCAGCGCGCGCCGCTGGTCGACGAGTGGCGCGACCGCGACCGCAGACGGCTGCAGGCCGAGGTGCTCGAAATGGTGCGCGCGCGGCAGGCGCAGCAGCGCCTCGCCGAGCGCCTAGTCCATTGGGAGCGCGGCCGGGACCCCGCGCACGCCAAGGCGAGCGAGGCGGCGCGCGAGGAGTTCTATGCCCTGCTGCTCGACCTGGACCGCAGCATGACGCCGCAGCAGCGCGCCCTCGCGCAGGAGACGTTCGGCCGCTACGCACAGGATTTCGCCCTGCTCGCGAGCCAGAAGGGCCAGTGAGCGAGCCCGCCCCGCGGCGCGAGGGGCCGCCGGCCGCGCCATCCGCGCTCGAGTCGGCGCCGGCGAGCTACGCCGGCCGCACCCGATATACGCAGCTCGAGTACGAGGCGCTGCTCGCCAACGCCTCGATCGGCATCGC
>CAZJJC010000348.1:0-1536 GCA_964546195.1 uncultured Enterobacteriaceae bacterium
CCGGTCTGGGCGCCGGCCATGAGGTCGCGCCCCGAGAGCACCAGCGGGATGGCCTGCTGCTGGATCGGCGTCGGATTCTCGTAACCGAGCTCGGCTACGGCAGCCGCCAGCGGGGAGATCAGGCCGAGTTGTTCGAAGGCAGAAGCGATAGCCTCCGATTATAAGTCAGTTGAGCGAGGTCAGTTGAGGGTCCGGGCGGGCCGCTCGCCCGGGTCCGCGGCTTGCGCGCCGGGGAGCTTCAGCTCCATGTCCCAGTCGCTTTTCTTCACCGCGGCCGGCAGCAGCCGGCACACCGAGTGCAGCAGTACCGAGTCGAAGCTGAGCGTGATGCCCTGGCCTTGCGACGGATGCAAGGCGACCACGGGCTGGCCGTTGCGGTCGTGCCCGGTCTGGATGCGCGCGAGCAGCAGCGGCGCTTCGCCGAGCGGCGTGGCGCTGTCGCCGGCATCGTAGGGCTTGGAGAAATCCGCCCTGGAAACCGCATACTCGTGCTCCAGGCCGAGCAGCGCCTTGCGCGCCTCGGGGTTCGCCTGGGCGCGGATGCGCGGGCTCGCCTCTTCGGCCAGCTTGACCAGCAGCGGCCAGAACAGCTTGACGAAGCGGCGCGTGAGCGACAGGCGCAGCTCGACGCCTTCGCCCGTCGCCACGAGCATCAGCAGCCGGTCCTGCTCGGCGTCATAGTCGACCTTCAGCTGATGCAGCCGCATGCAGGCAATGTTACTGCCGAATTCGGGCGAGCAGCGCGGTGGTGGAGCGCTCGTGCTCGAAGGGAATCGACAGCACGCGCCCGCCCCGCGCCAGCACCTCGCGGGCGCCGGCGATGCGTTCCACCGGCCAGTCGCCGCCCTTGACCAGCACTTCGGGGCGGCACGCGGCGATCAGGGCCTGCGGGGTGTCCTCGTCGAACCAGGTCACCGCGTCGACCGAAGCGAGCGCGGCGGCGAGGGCCAAACGGTCCTCCAGCCGGTTGATCGGCCGGTCCGGACCCTTGCCCAGGCGGCGCGCCGACGCGTCGCCGTTCAGCGCGACCAGCAGCGCCGCGCCGAGCGCGCGCGCCCGCGCGAGGTAGGTGACATGGCCGCGGTGCAGGACGTCGAACACGCCGTTGGTGAACACGAGCGGGCGCTGCAGCCCGCCGATCCACTGCGCGAGGCCCGCCGGCGGGTGGATCTTCTGCTCGAACGGCGGCGGCTTCACGCCGCCGGCTTGGTGAACTGGGCCGGCGGCGCGGGCGGCCGGCACAGCTCGTCGGTCGGCTGGCAGTAGCTGAACATCTTCACCACCTTGATCACGCCCCCGGTGGTGCGCGTGATCTCCGCCGCGTCGTTCGCCTCCTGCTCGGTCACGAGGCCGAGCAGGTAGACCACGCCCGCCTCGGTCACCACCTTGACGTGCACCGCGTTGAACTTGTCGGCGTCGAGGAAGCGCGCCTTGACCCTGGAAGTGATGAGCGCGTCGTTGGCGCGCGTGGCGAGGGACGAGGGCGGCGCGAGCTGGATCTCGTTCACCACGCCGCGCACGTTGGCGATCTCGCGC
>CAZJJC010000349.1:0-6248 GCA_964546195.1 uncultured Enterobacteriaceae bacterium
CCGCTCGCGCTCGCGCGCGCCGCCGGCGTCGCGACCCCGACGCTCGACGTGCTCATACCCCTGGCCGCGCGCAAGGCGGCCGCGAAAGGCCTGTACCAGCCATGAAAGACCCGAAGGATTAGAATCGTCGCGTGGCCAAGCTTCGACAGGCAAAAAGGGCGCGGGTAGAGGAAGCCGACACCAGCACCGTTCTGGAGCGGGCCTTCGAGAAGGCCGGGCTCGGCGTCGCCCACATCGGCACCGACCGGCGCTTCAGGCGCGTCAACCGGCGGCTGTGCCAGATCCTCGGCTATCCCGAGCAGGAGCTGCTGCGGCTCACCGGCAAGGACATCTCGCACCCCGAGGACGCCGACGTCATCAACCGCGAGCGCCCGCACCTGTACGCGGGCGAGATCGAGGCGGTGCGCCTCGAGAAGCGCTACGTGCGCAAGGACCGCTCGGTGGTCTGGGTGTCCTTCACCATGGTGCTGGAGCGCGACGCCGCCGGCGCGCCGCAGTACGAGATCGCGGTGTACGACGACATCACCGCGCGCAAGAACGCGGAAGCCCGGCTGCGCGAGGAGGAGGAGCGCTTCCGGCGCACCTTCGAGCTGGCCGGCTCGGGGCTCGCCCAGGTCAGCCTCGAGGGCCGCTTCCTGCGCGTGAACCCGCGCGTGTGCGAGATCCTGGGCTACTCCGAAATGGAGCTTGCCCGCCTGTCGGTGAAGGACATCTCGCATCCCGAGGACCGCGACGCGGCCGACGGGCCGCGCGCCCAGGTGATCAGGGGCGAGATCGATTCGGCCCGCCTGGAAAAGCGCTACCTGCGCAAGGACGGCTCGGTCGTCTGGGTCAATCTGGTGATCGCGCTGGAGCACGACGCCGCGGGGCGCCCGCTTTATGCCATCTCGGTGCTCGACGACATCACCGGCCGAAAGCAGACCGAGGCGGCGCTGCGCGAAAGCGAAGCGCGCTTCCGCAGCACCTTCGAGCTGGCCGCCTCGGGCATCGCGCACGTCGGCCTCGACGGGCGCTTCATGCGCGTCAACCGGCAGCTGTGCGGCATTCTGCGCTACCGCGAGGACGAGCTCATCGGCAGATCGGTGAAGGACATCTCGCATCCGCAGGACCGCGACCTCACCGATGCGCATCGCGCGCTGGTGCGCGCCGGCGAGCGCGCCTCGGTGCGCTTCGAGAAGCGCTACCTGCGCAAGGACGGCTCGGTGGTGTGGGTGAGCCTCGGGGTGGCGCTGGTGCGCGGCGCCGACGGCGCGCCGCTGTACGAGATCGCGATGTTCGACGACATCACCGAGCGCAAGCACGCCGAGGCGGCGCTGCACGAGGCGCACGAAGAGCTCAAGCGCAGCAACTCCGAGCTGGAGCAGTTCGCCTACGTCGCCTCGCACGACCTGCAGGAGCCGCTGCGCATGGTGTCGAGCTACACCCAGCTGCTGGGCCGGCGCTACGGCGACAAGCTCGACGCCGACGCCGGGGAGTTCATGGCCTACATCGTCGATGCCGCGGCGCGCATGAAGCAGCTGATCGAGGATCTCCTCGCCTATTCGCGCGTGGGCACCAAGAGCAAGGACTTCAAGCCGGTGGCGCTCGACAAGCCGCTCGCGCGCGCGATCGGCAACCTGAAGGCGGCGCTCGACGAGTCGGGCGCGCAGGTGACGCACGATCCGCTGCCCACGCTGCCGGCCGACGAGGTGCAGCTCGCGCAGCTGTTTCAGAACCTGATGGGCAACGCGCTCAAGTTCCGCTCGGCGTCGGTGCCGAAAATCCACGTCGCGGTTTCGGACAAGCACAATTTCCTGGAAATCCAGGTGCGCGACAACGGCATCGGCATCGAGCCCCAGTACTTCGAGCGCATCTTCATGGTGTTCCAGCGCCTGCACGACAAGGGCCAGTACCCGGGAACGGGCATCGGCCTCGCCATCTGCAAGAAGGTGGTCGAGCGCCACGGCGGCCAGATGCGGGTGGAATCGACGCCGGGCGAGGGCAGCGCCTTCATCTTCACGCTTCCCAAGGAGAGAGCCAATGGTGGATGAAAACAGGCCGGTGGAGATCCTGCTGGTGGAGGACAACCCCGGCGACGAGCGGCTGACGCGCGAGGCGCTGAAGGAAGGCAAGGTCTACAGCAACCTGCACTGGGTGAAGGACGGCGTCGAGGCGATGCAGTTCCTGCGCCGCGAGGGCAAGTACCCGGAGGTGCCGCGCCCCGACATCATCCTGCTCGACCTCAACCTGCCGAAGAAGGACGGCCGCGAGGTGCTGCAGGACATCAAGAACGACGACAAGCTCAAGCGCATCCCGGTGGTGGTGCTGACGACTTCCAAGGCGGAGGAAGACGTGCTGCGCAGCTACAACCTGCACGCCAACTGCTATGTCACCAAGCCGGTGGACCTGGAGAAGTTCATCGTGGTGGTCAAGTCGATCGACGTCTTCTGGCTCACCGTGGTGACGCTTCCCCCGACCCTGTGATGCAGACCGATCGCCCCGTCGTGCTGTGCGTCGACGACGACCCGGATCTGCTCGCCCTCATGAGCAAGGCGCTGGGCGAGGACTACCAGGTGCTCACCGCGAACAATGCCGGCGACGCGATCTCGCATGCCTGCGGCGAGCCGCGGCCCGAGCTCATCCTGCTCGACGTCGAAATGCCCGACGTGTCGGGCTTCGAGGTGTGCCAGGCGCTCAAGGCCGAGCTGCAGAGCGCCGATATCCCGGTGGTCTTCCTTACCGCCTTGACCGAGGCGCGCTCGCAGGTCGAGGGTCTCGCGCTGGGGGCGGTGGACTACATCGCCAAGCCGATCGACACGGCGGTGCTGCGCGCGCGCGTGCGCATCCATATCGCGCTCGCCAACCAGCGCCACGAGCTGGAGCGCCTGGTGCACGAGCGCACCGAGCAGCTCGACAGGACGCGCACCGAGCTGATCCGGCGCCTGTCGCGCGCCATGGAGCTGCACGAGAGCGCGGCGGTCGGCAACCGCGTCATGCGCCTGGGCAACTACGCCAAGCTGATCACCCAGGCCTCGGGCGCGCGGCCCGAAGTCGCCGAGATGATGTTCAGGGCGGCGCCGCTGCACGACATCGGCAAGCTCGGCGTGCCGGCGGAGATCCTGCGCAAGAAGGACAAGCTGTCCGCGCCGGACTGGGAGCGCGTGAAGCGCCACCCGCAGCTGGGCGCCGAGATCATCGGCGAGCATAACGACCCGCTGCTCAAGCTCGCGCGCCAGCTCGCCCTCACGCACCACGAACACTGGGACGGTTCGGGCTACCCGCAGGGCTTGAAAGGCGAGGCGATTCCCTGGGGCGGGCGCGTGATGGCCATCGTCGACAGCTTCGAGGCGATGACCAGCACCCAGTTCTTCCGCGATGCGCTGCCGGTGGAGCGGGCCGAGGGCGAGATTCTGCGCGGCGCGGGAAGCAAGTACGACCCCAAGCTGGTGGAAGCCTTCAAGAAGGCGCTGCCGGTGATGAAGAAAGTGCGCGAGACCTACGCCGACCAGCTTGGCGATCTCATCAACCTCGACTTTGCGCCGAAGAAGCCCGCGCCGGCCGCCCCGGCGCCTGCCGCCCCGGCGCCCACCACGCCGAAAGTCAATCCTGTCGCGGCCGCCAGGGCGGCGGCGAAGAAGAATTGAGCGGGCGCGACAGGCGGCGGCTGGCCGTGCTGCTCGCCGTGGCGGGCGCGGTCGTGCTCTCGCTGCTGCTTGGCCTGTACGTGGGATGGCGGCAGGAGCCCGAGCCGGTGCTGCGCGCGGAGCCCTCGACTCCGGCAGAGCCCCTCAAGCTGCGCCTGGAGCACCGTCTCGCCGCGAAGAATCGCAGGTAGTCAGACCGGTGTCGCTACGGTGCCGTCCGAACTAGCACCCGAGCGCGAAAGGATCACGCCCTCCTGCAAGAATGAGTCATTGTCCGGTATAGCGGAGGAGGTGCGCATGGCGACCATCGCTGCAGTGATGCGGGCGCCACTCGCCATGGCGTATTGGCTGGGAGTTGGCGCGAGAAGGACCGGCGAGAACGGCGACGACATCATCTTTCTTTACCACGGCACTCCGCGTTGTGTCGCTAATCAGCTTGAACGGCAGCTGCGCTATCTGCAACGCCTATTCAGGCTCGTGCCACTCGCAGCGATCGCGGGTTCGCTAGGTGGCTGCCGGCCTGCAGGGCGGCGACGCCAGGCAGCCATTGTTTTCGACGACGGGCTGCGCAGCAACGTCGTCGTTGCCTATCCGATCTTGCGTGCGCTCGGCATTCCCGCCACCTTCTTTGTTTGTCCGGGCCTTATCGAGGAGCGCGTGTGGGTCTGGACTCACGAGGCTCGCCGGCGGCTTCAATTTGCCGGGCCGCACTTGCGCGGCGAGCTTGCTACCGAGCTTGCGGCGCCAGCCGACGTTGAGGCATTTGTCCAGTGGATGAAACACCTGGACCTGCCGGCGAGGAAGTGCGTAGAGGCAAAGGTGAGAGAGGCAACGGCCTCATTTGTCCCGACGGGCTTGGATCGTGAAGCATTCGAGCTCGCTGACTGGCACGAACTACGCTCGCTCGATCCCTCGATCGTTACCGTGGGCTCGCATAGCATGACGCATCCGATCTTGCCGCGGATGAGCGCACTGGAGATCGAGACTGAATTGCGCGACAGCCGTCGCATGCTTGAAGCGAAGCTCGGCCGGCCCGCGGAATTGTTTTCTTATCCTAACGGCGACGTCGATTGGCGGACGAACGCCGCGGTGCGCCGGCACTATCGTGCCGCAGTCTCGCACAAGTCCGGGATGCCGCTCGATCCGCATCTGCTGCCGAGCGTCCACCTCCCGCGCGGCGTGCTCCGGCTGGCTTGGCAGCTGAACCGCGAGGCTGCAGCGGCCGCCGAGGTATCGCGGCACCGCGCTGCCGATTCCCTTTCAAGCATCCGCGAAGACCGCTCCTACACGGTTGATGACCTCACCGATTGGTTGGACGATGTTCCGCACGACCGGCACGTCCCGTACGACGTCGTGCATCCATTGGCCAGCAACCTGGATGATCCCACCCACAGCGCCGACCACCGTCCCGATAATCCCCGCGACCGCCTGAAACACACCGTGAGGTGATTCAGGCGGCGCGGGCCAGCGGTTCGGCAGCCGGTTCCTCGATGAACGGGGGGCGCAGCGCATTATCGCCCCAACCGTAACTGACCATCCACTCTGGGACAGGCGTGGCGATGTCGAACCCGCCTCTCAATCCGCCGAGCGCGAAACGACGATCCCACTTGGGCTTGTTGACGAACCCCACGTTTTCGAACACCTGCTGCATGGCCGGGTGCGCGCTGGTCAGGACGACCTCACGGCAATCGCGCGCGTCTCGAGCGATCGCCGAAATCGCCTTCACGATTCCCGCCGCGAGCGCCACCGGCTCCGAACCGTCGGCGTGCGCTACGACCACCTGCTCGGCCTTGCCCAAAAGAACGGCATAGCCAACGTGCCGGCCATCACGAGCCACGCGGAAAGTACGATGGCGCAAATAAGGAACTTGCGGCCCGTATCGCCAAGCGAGGTATTCGCGATCGGGAGCAAAGCGAAATCCAAACGCGGATTTGAAGTCGAGCAAGTCATCGGTGATGGAATCCACTTCGGCAGCGCTCACGCCGCGGACGGAGCGAGGCAGCCGATTGGCCAGTGATGTCAACGCCTGACGAAACGGAGCGTATTTTACGAATGTTTTGACAAGCCCTTTCAGGGCGCCGTCTTTCGGATCGGGAGAAATCCGCCGGTTTACAAGCATGTTCTTGACGCCCGTGAAGTAACGCCAGCCGGCCTTGGTAATCATATTATTCGTGTCACGAGAGCCGCCAAAGACCAGTTCCGCATCGCAGGAACGCAACGAGTTCATCAACAGGTATGCGCCAGCCCCTGGCCGAAACGCGTGGAAGTTGGAGCCGAAGCCGAACTTCAGTTTTTTCCCTTGATCTTCGAATGGCATCCATTCGACTCCCTGAAGTCCCGCAACCTCCCCCTGCTCGTCCAAGGCCACATTGAGCTGGCAGAACTCAGACGAAGCGTAATACGCGTCGACGAACCCGCGAAAGCGCAGCGGAAAGTCCGACTGCAGCTTCGAGACCTGCTCGAAAATCCTGTCGAACATGGCCGGCGTGTATTTGACGATTTCCAGCTTTGGCATGGGTTTGTAAATTGGATCGATATGAATACAACTCAAATCACGAGGCGCCCTGCGGGTCGCGTGCTCGCCTGGTCGACCGCGGCAGGGAGCTCGATCGTGCGCTCGGCATC
>CAZJJC010000350.1:0-4207 GCA_964546195.1 uncultured Enterobacteriaceae bacterium
CGATGTACTCCAAGACCCTCGCGGCGAGCGTCGCAGCGCTGGTAGCTGTCGGGACCGTGGCGACCGCCGACGCGCAGGAGCGCGTCCGCTGGAAGATGCAGAGCGCGTTCGGCAGCAACCTGCCGCACCTCGGACCCCCGGGACAGCGCTTCGAGAAGGACATCTCCGAGATGACCGACGGGCGCTTCACCGTCAAGTTCCACGAGCCCGGCGCGCTGGTGCCTACGCTGGAATGCTTCGACGCCGCCTCCAAGGGCTCGGTCGAGGCGTGCTGGACGACGCCGGGTTTCCACGCCGGCAAGTACGGGGCGCTCGCGTTCTTCACCACGGTGCCCTTCGGCCCGCAGTTCGGCGAGTTCTTCGCCTGGAAGATCTTCGGCAACGGCAACAAGCTCGAGCAGGAGATCTACGCCAAGCACGGCCTGATGTCCTTCGACGCCTACGCTATCGGGCCGGAGACCTCGGGCTGGTTCCGACGCGAGATCACTTCGCTCGACCAGCTGAAGGGCCTGAAGATGCGCTTCTTCGGCCTGGGCGCCAAGGTGATGCAGAAGCTCGGCGTGTCGACGCAGCTGCTCGCGCCCGCCGACATCTTCCCGGCGCTCGAGCGCGGCGTGATCGACGCCACGGAGTTCTCCATGCCGGCGATGGACATCAAGCAGGGCTTTCACCAGGTGGCGAAGTTCAACTACTTCCCGGGCTGGCACCAGCAGATCTCGGTGAACCACATCCTGATGAACAAGAAGACTTTCGACGCCCTGCCCAAGTCCTACAAGAAGATCCTGCAGATGGCAGCCGGCTACCAGGTGATGTACAACTACGCGGAGAGCGAGTCGACGAACTTCGGCGCCATGGAGGAGATGGCCAAGAAGCACGGCGTGCAGATCAAGCGCTGGCCCGACGACCAGATCGCGGCGTTCGAGAAAGCCTGGCTCGAGGTGGTGCAGGAAGAGTCGGCGAAGGATCCGCTGTTCAAGCGCATCTCCGACGACTACCTCGCCTTCCGCGCCAAGTACAAGATCTGGGGTGACGCCCAGACGGTCAAGCCGACGTACCTGAAGTAGCGGGGCGCGCCGGCCGCATGGAATTCCTGCTGAGGATCGGCGGCCGGCTCGCGAACCGCTACGCGCTGCTGGTCGCGCTGCTGGTGCTGCTCGGCGCCGGCTTCGCCTACGTGTCGGGGCTGAATGCCGGGCAGAAGGAGGAGCTCCTGTACCGCGTGCAGGAGCTCCTGCCGATCGCCATGTTCCTCACGCTCGGGGTGCTGCTGTTCTCCGGGTACCCGGTGGCGTTCATCCTCGGCGGCCTCGCCCTGCTGTTCGGCGTGCTCGGCTTTTTCCTGGGGTCCTTCAAGCTGGTGCAGTTCTTCAATTTCGTGCCGCGCATCTGGGGCCAGGCGGCGGAGAACTTGGTGCTGGTGGCGATCCCGACCTTCATCTTCATGGGCGTGATGATGGAGCGCAGCGGCATCGCGCAGGACCTGCTGTACTGCGTGCAGGTCCTGCTCAAGCGCGTGCCCGGCGCGCTCGCGCTGGGGGTCACCATCATGGGCACGATCCTCGCCGCGATGACCGGCATCATCGGCGCCTCGGTCACCATGATGACCGCGCTAGCGCTGCCCACCATGATGAAGCAGGGATACAGCCATGCGCTCGCCTGCGGCACCATCGCCGCCTCGGGCACGCTCGGCATTCTCATTCCGCCCTCCATCATGCTGATCATCATGGCCGACCTGATGGGCATCTCGGTGGGCAACCTGTTCTCGGCGGCCATCGTCCCCGGGCTGTCGCTCGCGGCGCTCTACCTGCTGTACGTCTTCACCGCCGCTAAGCTCAGGCCCTCCATCGCGCCGCCGCTGCCGCCGGACCTGCTCACCGTGCCCAAGGGGAAGATGCTGCCGCTCTTGTGGCGCGCGTTCTTCCCGCCCGTGCTGCTGATCGGCATGATCAAATGCTCGATCCTGTTCGGCTGGGCGACGCCCAGCGAAGCGGGCGCCGTGGGCGCGGCGGGCGCCATCCTGCTTGCCGCGGTCTGGGGCCGCCTCAATTTCAGAATGATGGACGGGGTATGCAAGAGCTCGGCGCGCACCATCTCGATGGTGTTCTTCATCATCATCAGCGCCACCTGCTTCGCCTACGTCTACCGCGCGCTCGGCGGCGACGACATCGTGGAGCGCCTGATCAAGGAAGCCGGCCTGGGCAGCTGGGGGTTCCTGTTCCTGGTGATGGCGATCGTGTTCTTCCTCGGTTTTTTCCTCGACTGGATCGAGATCACGCTGATCGTGCTGCCGGTGTTCTCGCCGCTCATCAAGACGCTGGACTTCGGCGCCCACGTGCCGCAGGCGGACATCGTCTACTGGTTCATGATCCTGATGGCGATCAACCTGCAGACCTCGTTCCTCACCCCGCCCTTCGGCTTCGCGCTCTTCTACATCAAGGGCATCGCGCCGAAGGAGGTCAGGATCCAGAGCATCTACAAGGGGATCGTCCCCTTCGTGATCCTGCAGCTGATCGGCCTGATCGCGGTGATCAGCTTCCCGCAGCTCGCGCTGTGGCTGATGCGGGTCAGCTACAGTTGAGGATGCCGCAATGACGCAGCCGGCCGGCGAAGCCGTGATGTCCGCGGGGCGTCCGGTCGCGGTGCGCCTCGCCGATCGCATCCGGCGCGTGGTCGATTTCGTCGGCGGCTGGGCCTCGTGGCTTTCGCTGCCGGTGGTCATCGTCACCTGCATCGACGTGATCGCGCGCAAAGTCAGGTACGTGGACGACGCGGGCAACATGCACAGCCTGCAGCTGTGGATGAGGGTCAATGTGGGTCCGATCTTCGAGTCCAACATCCTGCAGGAGCTGGAGTGGCATTTCCACGCCGCCCTGTTCGCGCTGGTGCTGGGCTACGGCCTGATCTACAACAGCCACGTGCGCATCGACCTGATCCGCGAGAACCTCGCGTTCCGCAAGAAGGCATGGCTGGAATTCGCCGGCCTCACGTTCCTCATGCTGCCGTTCTGCGCCCTGGTGATCTGGTTCGCTTACGACTACGTCCTCGCTTCGTATGCGGTGCAGGAGGGTTCCGTCTCCACGGTCGGGCTGCCCTACCGCTGGACGATCAAGAGCGTGCTGGTGATCGGCCTGGTGCTGGCGCTGTTTGCCGGCATCGCCGCCTGGCTGCAGGTGGCGACCATCCTCTGGGGACCGCGCCAGCTGCGTTTCCCGCTCATGACGCTCGAGTGGCCCGAGGAAGACCGGAAGATCGAGGGCAAGGAGCGCGTCAAGCTCGAGGACGAGTACGGCTTGAAGCTTTCCGACGAAGCGGCGCCCATCAAGCCCCCCTCCTGATGGACCTCGACTGGGAGAAGCTGTTCAAGCGCTACGTCTGGCACGACGAGAAGACGCCGTACCTGACGCGCGTCGCCAACCTCACGCGGCAGCAGGCGCGGTACGAGATCTTCGGCTACGCGCTGTTCATGGGCGTGCTTTTCGGCGTGCTGTCGGTGGTCACCCTCTCGCCGACGCTGGCGCACGGCGGCGCGGCGATCGTGCCGGTCTACGCTTTCAGCGTGTGCTGCGCGGCGGTGATCCTCGGCTTCACGCGCCATCCCTGGGCGGCGCTGTGGTGCGGGCTGGCGCCGCTTGCCGCGCTCGCGTATTTCGGCCTCTGGGGGTTCCACCCCAACCTGGAAGACGGGGACAAGGCGCTGCTGATCGCGGTCGCGGCGGCCGGGCTGCTGTATGCGCGCCGGGTGGTGGCGGTGGCGCGCGCCTGGCAGGCGCGCACGGACGCATGACCGGCAAGCAAGCGCTGCGCCTGCATGCCCGGGCATTCGCCGCCGGCGCGCTCGTGCTGAGTGCGGCCAACTGGTTCACCGGCGCGCCCTGGTGGTCGTTCTGGCCGCTGGCGGCGTGGGCCTTCGTCTTCGCGGCGCATTACCTGGTGCGCAAGTCGAGATCCGTGGACGAGCACTGGACGCAGGAACGTACCGCGGAAGTGCACGCCAAGAGCTACGACGTCGACCACATCGACCGCATTGTCGAAGGCCAGGGCGGCAAGCCGGCGCCGGACGACCCGAAGTAGCCGGCGCGAATGAAGATCGTCGCCGTCGAGGCCCTGCCGCTCTCGATCCCGAGCCGCTATGGCGCCGACGGCTGGACGCTGGGGACGGGCGGCTGGCGCGCCCTGGATTTCTGCCTGGTGCGCGTCGATACCGACG
>CAZJJC010000351.1:0-4242 GCA_964546195.1 uncultured Enterobacteriaceae bacterium
GAAGTGCAGGGCTGAGGCCCCTGAAATGGATTCCGCCCACCCTCCTCCATCGTGCGGCAGGCTCCGTAAATTCTATAACAGTCCCGCCGACCCCCGCATTCCCGCTATTTTTTTCTCCGCGGGGCGGGCTTCCTGACGAAATAGTGGCCATAGGCGAGGCGCGGGCTCACCTGCGTGTCGAGCTGCCAGCGCACCGCGCGCTGCGCGAAGCGCCGCTGCGACTCCTCGATCTCGCGGAACAGCGGCTCGTCGCGCCGCTTGGCGGCGGCGGCGTCGTAGGCGGCGAGCTGGCGCTGCAGCACAGCATCGGGGGTCTTCGCCATGCGCAAGCGCTTGTCGGCCTGCAGCTCGGCGTGCGCGGCCGAATAGCGGTCGATCGCCTTCCATGCCATGTCGGCCGAGGCCGCTTCGGCCGCGATTTGCAGGATCGCGCGGATCTTCGACGGCAGCGCCTCGAACTTGGTCTTGTTGAACAGGATCTCGAGCTGCTCGGCGTTCTGGTGGTAGCTCTGCAGCATGTAGACCTTGGCCGCCTGGGGCAGGCCGAGCTCGCGGTCCGAGGCGGCGTTGTTGAACTCGGCGCCGTCGAGCACGCCGCCGCTCAACGCCGCGGCGAGGTCCTCGGCCGGCAGCGCGCTTACCTCGGCGCCGAGGCCGGCGTAGATCTCGCCCGCCAGGCCGGCCGCGGCGAAGCGCAGCCCCTTGAAGTCCTGGGGCCGCGCGATCGGCTTCTGGAACCAGCCCAGCGGCTGCGTCGGCATCGGCCCGTGCGGGAAAGACACCACGCCGGCCCCCAGCGCCGCATAAAGCCTGGCGAGCAGCTCCCTGCCGCCGCCGTACCTGTGCCAGGCGAGCAGCAGGTTCGCGTCCATGCCGAAGGCCGGCCCCGCGGCCCACAGCGCGAAGGCGGGGTGCCTGCTGGAATGGTAGTGGAGCAGCCCGTGCCCGCCGTCGAGCGCGCCCTTGCTGACCGCGTCGAGCAGCCCGAACTGCGTCGACACCGACCCGGCGGCGAGCACATCGATGCGCACGTCGCCGCCGGTCATGGCGTTCACCTTCGCGGCGAAGTTGAGCACGTACTCGTGAAACAGGCTCTTCGCCGGCCAGCTGCTCTGGAAGCGCAGCAGGATGGGTCCTTGCGCCCGCGCCAGGGCCGGTGCGCCGAGCGCGGCCGCCGCGGCCGTGCCTTTCAGGAATTTGCGGCGCTTGAGCTTGAAGTTCATTTGCCGGCTCCTTTTTCCCAGCGCCCGCAGGCTTCGCGCACCACGTCGGCCAGCGCGCCATGGGCCGAGTGCTGCCCGCGCAGCCAGTTGGCGTCGGACTCGCCGCTGCGCACGCCGGCGGCGAGCTCGGCCAGCAGCTCGCTGCAGCCCAGGCGCTCGGCGTACGGCGCGACGCGCTGCAGGCTGTCGAGGATGTCCTCGCCGATCTTCTTCTTGCGGCTCTCGTAGGGCTCGACCATGTCGCCCTTGAAGCCGTAGCGGCTGGCTTCGAAACGGTTGTAGCTGTTCACCAGGTAGACCGTGCGCGAGGGCTGCTGCGGGCGCTCGGCGAAATGGTAGGCGGCGAGCGATTGCGCGTACGCCGCCAGCAGCGCCGCGCGCCGCACGGTGAGCGGCGTGTCGAACACCCGTATCTCCACCGTGCCGTACTCGGGCTTGGGCCGGATGTCCCAGTAGAAATCCTTCATGCTGGTGACGATGCCGAACTGCTTCATGTGCGAGAAGTACTCGAGGAAGGCGCCCCAATCGGCGACGAAGGGAATGTGGCCGGCGAGCGGAAACGCGCTCACCGCGGTGAGGCGCGAGGACTGGAACGAGGTGTCCTCGCCCTGGTAGTAGGGCGATGCCGCCGACAGGGCGATGAAATGCGGCACGTAGCGCGTGAGCATGTGCGTGAGGAACACCGCGTCGTCGCCGCTGGGGCAGCCGAGGTGGACGTGCTGG
This sequence comes from uncultured Enterobacteriaceae bacterium, assembly GCA_964546195.1. Lineage (GTDB taxonomy): Bacteria > Pseudomonadota > Gammaproteobacteria > Burkholderiales > SG8-39 > SCGC-AG-212-J23. Next base: position 1,947 of record CAZJJC010000351.1, read on the forward strand.
CCGAACACGGTGAACTGCTTGGCGAGATAGCCGTAGCGCTCCACCACGAAGCGGAAGCGCTCGTTGGGGAAGATGCGCCGGTCGGCCCAGTCGTGGAACGGATGCGAGCCGCCGCCCGAGACGCGGATGTTGAGCACGCCCGCGTCCTGCGCCACCGCGCCGCGCACCGCCTCGAGCTCCTCCAGCAGCTCGGCGCAGCTCGCGTGCACGGAGCTGTTCAGCTCGATCATGCTCTGCGTGATCTCGGGCTTCACGGCGCCGGGCAGCTTGCGCTTGGCGAGGCGCGCGAGCAGGTCGCCGGCGTCGCGCGACAGGTCGAAGTCGTGCGGCCGCACCAGCTGCAGCTCCAGCTCTATGCCGACGCTGAGCTGCGCGGACGCGGTGAAGCTCATCTCATCCATCGGGATGCGCCTCCCCCGCGCGCCGCAGGGCGAACTGGGTCGCGATCGGTCCGAGCAGCTCGAGGATCACCACCGCCGAGAGTACTACCGCCGCGAGCTCCCGGCCGAATTCCGGATAGAGGGTGGTGGTGTCGCGCACCATCACCACCGCCGATCCGGACAGCGGCAGCAGCGCCACCGCGAGCAGGCCGGCGCCACCGGGCCGGATGCCCGAGGGCGAGCCGAAGGCGAGCAGCGCCAGGCTTTTGCCGAAAAAGCGCACGATGATGAAGATCGCGACCGGCGCGGCCGCGGCGACGTTGAAGGCCGAGAACTCCAGGCTGGCGCCCACCAGCACGAACAGGATCACGAAAAACAGCTGCGAGCCGTGGCCGAAGTGCACCGGCAGCACCGCGTATCCCCTGTCCAGGTTCCTCGCCAGCATGCCGAAGGTGATGAGCGTCAGGCTCACCGAGAGCTTGAGCGCATGCGCTGCGCCCACCACGACCACCACCATCCCGACCAGCAGGATGAACTGGCGCTCCTCGCTTTTGCCCAGCCAGGCCGCCAGCCGCAGCATCAGCATGCAGGCGAGGTAGCCCGCGACCATCGAGCCCCAGAGGAGGTAGAGGGGATGCAGCAGCGCCTGCTCCCAGCCCGCCTCGTGCTCCAGGTGCAGGAAGGGCAGCAGCAGCGTAAGGAGCACGTAGGCGAACACGGTATTCACGGCGGTGAACAGCAGCAGGCGCTCGGTGATCTGGCCCTGCGCCCGCAGCTCGTGCACCACCAGCATCACCACCGCGGGCGAGGTCGCCGTTCCGATGGCCGCCGCCATGGCGGCGAGCAGCGGCCTGAACCCGAAGAACACCAGCGCGCCGAAAATCGCCCAGAAGCAGAACAGGCTCTCGGCGATCGCGGTGACCAGCAACCAGCGGTTGGCCCTGAGCCACTTGAAGTCCAGGCGAAAACCCAGCTCGAACACGATCAGCCCGACCGAAAGGTCGATGAGCAGGCGCAGGTCGAACAGCATGTTGTCGGTGAGCAGGCCGAGCGCCTGCGGCCCGAGCAGGGCGCCCGCCACCACGTAGCCGGTGATGCGCGGCAGCGCCGCGTAGCGGCGCGCGGCCTCGCCCACCAGCAGGCCGAGCACCACCAGGGCGCCGAACAGGGCGGCGTGCGAGATGACCGGCGGCAGCTGCGGCAGGAACTCCTGCATCACCCGTCCCGCGCGGCCTGGAGGAACTCCTCCAGGATCGGCGCGCTGTCCAGCATCGTGCGGTCGCCCGGGTAATGGAACTCGGGATGCCATTGCACCGCGAATACGTAGCTCTTGCCGTTTGCCCGTATCGCCTCGACCACGCCGTCGGGCTCCGACCAGGCCTCCACGCGCAGCCCGCGGCCGAGCGCCTTGATCGACTGGTGGTGGATCGAGGTGACCGCCGGCTTCTCCACGCCGCGGTACAGGCGCGCGAGCCCCGAGCCCGGCTCGAAGCGGATGTCGTGCCGGTGCTTCTCGTAGGCGTCGGTGACGTGCACCTGCGATTCGGCGAGCTGGCTGGAGATGTCCTGGTACAGCGTGCCGCCGAAGGCGACGTTGATGAGCTGCGCGCCGCGGCAGATGCCCAGCACCGGCTTGCCGGCCTCGACGAACTCGTGCACCAGCTCGATCTCGTAGACGTCGCGCAGGCGATCGCCGGCCCACTCGGGAGCGAGCGCCGTCTCGCCGTAGGTCGAAGGGCTGACGTCCGAGCCGCCCTGCAGCACCAGGCCGTCCAGCGCGCGCGCATAGTCGGCAAGGCGCACCTCGCTGCGGTGGAGCAGGCCGTCCTTGTCGACGGTGGGCACCATGAACACGATCACGTCGCGCGACATGATCCAGTGCGCGACCGACTGCTCGAGGTATTGCAGCGTCCTCG
>CAZJJC010000352.1:0-4772 GCA_964546195.1 uncultured Enterobacteriaceae bacterium
CGGCGCGGGGCAGCCGTGAACGCGCTAGCCCACTTCCATCGGCACGTAGATCGCCCCTTCGCCGCGGCGCACGAGCAGGGCCACCTTTTCGCCTTTCTGCTGCCCGGCGATGAGCTTGTTGAACTCCTCGACGCTGCTGAAACGGGTCTGGTTCACCGCGACGATCACGTCGCCGCGCCGGATCGGGCTGCTGGCCGCTGCGCTCGGCGCCACATCGACCACCAGGACGCCGTATTCCACGCCGAGCTTCTTGCGTTCCTCCGGCTGCAGCTCGCGCACCGAAAGGCCGAGCTTGCTTGGCGTACCCTGCGCAGGCGGCTTGCCGGCCGCCGCGGTCTCGGCGGAGGCCTGCAGCTCGCCGACCGTCGCGTTGAGCGTGCGGCGCGCGCCGTTGCGCGAGATCTCGATCTTCGCCTGCTCGCCGGGCTTGGTGGTGCCCACCAGGCGCGGCAGCATGTTGGGCTCGTCGATGGTCTTGCCGTTGTAGCCGAGGATCACGTCCCCGATCTGCAGACCGGCTTTTTCCGCCGGGCTGCCGGGCTCGACCTGCACCACCACCACGCCTTCGGCGGAATCGAGCTTGAACGATTGCGCCAGCTCCTTGGTCACCGGCTGGATGCCGATGCCAAGGCGCCCGCGCGTCACCTTGCCGTGCTCGCGCAGCTGCTTGGAAACATTGAGCGCATCCTCGATCGGGATGGCGAACGACACGCCCATGTACCCGCCGGTGCGGCTGTAGATCATCGAATTGATGCCGACGACCTCGCCGTCGAGGTTGAGCAGCGGCCCGCCGGAATTGCCGGGATTCACCGCGACGTCGGTCTGGATGAAAGGCAGGTAGGTTTCCGCCGGCAGCGCGCGCTGCGTGGCGCTGACGATGCCGGCGGTGATGGTATTGGCGAAGCCGAACGGCGAGCCGATGGCCGCCACCCATTGGCCCGGCTCGAGCGTGCTCGACTTGCCGAGCTTGGCCACCGGCAGGCCGTTCTCGTCGACCTTGAGCAGCGCGACGTCGGTGCGCTCGTCGGCCCCGACCACCTTGGCCTTGAACTCGCGCTTGGCGTCCGCCATGCGCACCGTGACCTCGCTCGAGCCGGCCACCACGTGCGCGTTGGTGAGGATGTAGCCGTCCGCGCTGATGATGAAGCCCGAGCCGATGCCCTGGCCCGGCCCCTGGCCCTGTCCCGGCGGCCCGCCTTCCGGAATCTCCGGCATGAAACGCCGGAAGAACTCATAGAACGGGTCATCCGGCGAAACGCCGCCCGGCCCGCCCGCGGGCGCCGCGCGCGTGGTGATGACGTTGACCACTGCAGGACCCTGCTGCTTCACCAGTGCGGTGAAGTCCGGCAGGCTCACGGCGCGGCTCGGTGCGCTCGCGCCTTGCGAGGGCGATGGGGCCTGGGCGGCCGCGGGCTGGACCGACGCGGCAAGCAGGGCGGCTAGAACGAGGGCGAGAGGCTTCACGGGGGCCTTTGGAAAGGGTCCAAGACGGAAAACCCCATGCAAGCTATGGGCCCGCTGCTCGAGGTCTTAAGGGTGCCTTAAGGCGCGGTGGCAGAAGCTTTCCCTGAGGCTGACCATGAGAATCCTGGTGCTTTTGCTGCTTGGTGCCTGCGCGGCGCAGCCCGCGCCCCCGTCCGCTGCCGTGGTCCACGCCAGCCTGCTGCCCGGGAGCATCGGCGTGCTGGTCCAGCGCGAAGCCGCGGGCATCGTGGTGAGCGAGGTCAAGCAGGACGGCGCGGCGGCGAGAGCCGGGGTGCGCGCAGGCGACGTAGTGCTGCGCTACAACGGCGCGGCGGTCGCCGATCTGCGTGACTTCAATCGCCGGGTGATCGACTCGCCCCCGGGCAGCACCGCCCGCGTGGAGCTCTTGCGCGACGGCGCCGTGCACCGCGTGGAGGTTCCGGTGCGCGAGCTGGACACGATGCCGCGCGTCTGACCGGGCGGCCTTAAGGCGCGCTTAAGGCTAAGGACAGCATGCTGCGCACATGTCCCGCTGGTTGAGTCTTCCGCCATTGTTGCTTGCGCTCGCCGCCGGCGCCGGCCATGCAGATCCTGCGACGCACGGCCTGGCGCCGGGCCAGCTGCGTTGGGCGGAAGCGTCGCTGCAGCGCGCGCAGGAGGCGCTGGCGCAGGGCGACTATGACCTCGCACGGCGCCTGGCGGCGCAGGCGCAACTCGATGCCCGGCTTGCCTGGTCCATGACCGACTCGCAGTTTCTGCGGCGCGACGCAGCCCAGATCCACGAGCAAGGCGCGCGGCTGCGCTACGAGAGCGTGATCAAGCATCGTCCGCTTACGGCGCGCTAGCCGCCAGGGCCGCGCGCCGGCCGCGCTCGGTGTCGATTCCCCTGAGCAGCGCCAGGCCGATGACGAAGTACGCGCCGACGGCGAAGATGGCGAGGCGGTGGTTGCCGGCGAGGATCCAGGTGAGCACGCCGTAGGTCAGCGGGCCGAAGATGCTGGCGGCCTTCATCGCCAATCCCCACAGCCCGAAGAATTCCGCCAGGCGCGCCGGCGGCGCGAGGTAGCCGACGATCGCGCGGCCCGCCGCCTGGGCCGAGCCCATGCACAGGCCGGCGAGGTTGGCCGCTATCCAGAAAGAGAAGTGGCTTTGTGAAAGAGCGGCAATCATCACCATGACGATCCAGCCGGCCAGCGTGAGCGCGACGGCGCGCACGTGACCGATCGCATCCTGCAGGTAGCCGAAGCCGAAGGCGCCGAACGCGGCGGTGACGTTCACCACCAGGATCAGCACGATGGTCTGCTGCATGGTGAACTTCATCGCCTGCTCGGCGTAGATGGCGGCGAGCGACACCACCGCGGTAATGCCCGCCTGGTAGAACAGCACGCACAGCAGGAAGCGCCGCAGATCGCGGAAATCTCTCGAGTGCTCGAGCGTCTGCTTCACCCGCCGCCAGGGATTCTCCATCCGGCGCTGCGGCACGGCACGCTCCTTGAGGAAAAGGAACGTGGGCGCCGCGGCGAGCGCGAAGAACGCCGCGGTGATCAGCATGGTCACGGGCACGGTATGCGTCGCTGGCTCTCCTGAGGCAAGGATGTAGGCGAGGCAAAGTCCGAGCGCCGCCAGGCCGCCGAGGTAGCCGAAGCTCCAGCCCCAGCCCGAGACGCGTCCCATGGCGCGCGCCTCGGCGAGCTCCGGCAGGAAGGCCGCGATCAGGTTCTCGCCGGTGCCGAAGAAATAGTTCGACACGACGATCAGGGCCAGCGCGGCGAACACCATTCCGGGAGAAACCAAGTAAAGCAGCGCGGTGAACAGGACGCAGCCTACGGTCGACAGGAACAGCAGCCGCTTTTTCGCTGCATGCGCGTCGGCCCAGGCGCCGATCAGCGGTCCGGTGACCAGGATCAGCGCGTAGGAGACCGAAAGCGCGGCGGTCCAGGCGAACGTGGCCCACGCCACGTTTCCCGCAATGGCAGAAACGAAATAGGCGCTGAACACGGCCGTGATGACCACGGTCGTATAGCCGGAATTGGCGAAGTCGTACATGCTCCACGCCCACACTTCCCTGATCGAGACGTCGCGCGCCAGAACATTTGACATGGCGCATTCTATCTTTCCGGTATAGTCTTGATTTGATGCAACAAGCTGTCAAAAACGGGAAAAGCGCCGGGACCGAGGAGCGGCGCCTGGCGCTCGCCGAGGTGCTCGACTGGCTGCTCGCAGACGGCATGACGAGCGCCGAAGCCGTGGAGCAGCTGAAGAAGGAGCGGCGCTACTACCGCGGCAGCCTCCATCCGCTGGCGATCGTCGCCGAGCAGAAGTGGAAAAAAGGCCATGCGCTGCTCACGCTCGACGCGCTCGCGGAATGGCTGGCGAAGCGCGTGGCCCTGGAATACCTGCACATCGATCCGCTGAAGATCGACTTCGCCGCGGTCACCGAGGTGATGTCCTCGGCCTACGCGACGCGCTTTCGCATCCTGCCGGTCGGCATCGACGCCAAGGAGGTGGTCATCGCCACCGCCGAGCCGTTCATCCGGGAATGGGAGGCGGAGCTCGCGCGCATCATCAAGCGCGACATCCGGCGCGTGATCGCCAACCCCGCGGACATCGAGCGTTTCCAGGTCGAGTTCTACAACCTCGCCAAGTCCATCAAGGGTGCCAGCAAGACTTCGGCGGTTTCCGGGCTATCTAATTTCGAACAGCTGGTCGAGCTGGGAAAGACCGACAAGCAGCTCGACGCCAACGACGCGCACATCGTGCGCGTGGTCGACTGGCTGTGGCAGTACGCCTTCGAGCAGCGCGCGAGCGACATCCACATCGAGCCGCGGCGCGAGAGCGGCATCGTGCGCTTTCGCATCGACGGCGTGCTGCACCAGGTCTACCAGATCCCGGCCGCCGTGCTCCAGGCGATGACCAGCCGCATCAAGATCCTGGCGCGCATGGACGTGGTGGAGAAGCGCCGCCCGCAGGACGGGCGCATCAAGACGCGCACGCCCGACCTGGGCGACATCGAGCTGCGCATCGCCACCCTGCCGACCGCGTTCGGCGAGAAGATCGTGATGCGCATCTTCGACCCCGAGGTGCTGGTGCGCGACTTCCGCGAGCTCGGCTTCTCCGACGAGGACCGGCGCCGCTGGAAGGAAATGACCGACCGGCCCAACGGCATCGTGCTGGTCACCGGACCCACCGGCTCGGGCAAGACCACCACGCTGTACTCGACGCTGAAGAGCCTCGCCACGCCGCAAGTGAATGTCTGCACCATCGAGGACCCGATCGAGATGGTCGAGCCGGCCTTCAACCAGATGCAG